>MGUR01000010.1:18054-21939 GCA_001800075.1 Elusimicrobia bacterium RIFCSPLOWO2_01_FULL_59_12 | reverse complement strand
CCCTTTGCAGTGCGAATCCCTCTGGACAAAAAGTTCAACATGCCACACCGCGCCGATGCGGTCTTGTTTGATCGCCTGCAGGGCTTTCTGAAAGATCGGCGCGTAAGTCCAGTTATGCACCGTAAAAACGGTTTTGCCCGCCCGTTCCACATGGCGCGCAAGCAGGGTGTAGTCGCCGGCGTGCAGCGATAAGGGTTTCTCGCAAAGCACATGCCAGCCGTGACGGATGCATTCCTGGGCCAGTTTCACGTGGGAGGCGGGCGGCGTGCAGATGTCGACAAAATCCAATGACTTCGGCTTGGCCTGCAGGAACTCTTCGAAGGACGAGAAGATCGTCAGGTCGGGGCGTAATTGCTGGGCGACTTTGCGGCGCTCCGGGGAGGGGTCTACCACCGTCACGATCTCGAACTCTTTCGATTCCAGATACGCCGGCCAGTGCCCGTACGCCGCGACGTTTCCAAATCCGACCAAGGCGCCTTTTAATTTGGCCATCTTTAGCCTCCTGCCGCCGGGGCGATTGCGCCGAGGGCTTCATCGATTATAGCAACCCCTTCGAGCGCTTCGGCCTCCGTCAGCGTCAAAGGAGGGTGGATGCGCACGCGCGGCGCATAGCCCATCAGGATCAAACCGCGCTTCAAGCACTCCGCGAAAAATGTCTCGCAGACCGGTTTGGGGAGCGGTTCCTTCGAAGCGCGGTTCTTAACCAACTCGAATCCGATCAAGAGGCCCCGGCCCCGCACTTCGCCGACAAAGGGATACTTTTCCAGCCGTCTTTTTAGCTCACTGAGCAGGACCGCGCCCACCCGCGCGCTGTTTTCCACCAAACCGTCTTCCACGATGGTTTGAAGGGTTGCCAACGACGCCGCGCTGGCCAGCGGATTGCCGCCGTAGCTGGAGGACGCCGCGCTGGGCAGCGACCAGGGCTTGGCGCGGGTGATCGCGTCGGTGGACACCACGCCGGAGACCGGAAATCCGGAGCCCATACCCTTACCGATGGTCATGATGTCCGGTTCCACGGCGTCATGGCTGCAGCCGAACATTTTTCCCGTACGTCCGAAGCCGGTGATCATCTCATCTGATATCAAGAGGGCGCCGTTTTCGTGCGCGATTTCTTTCAGGCGGGTCATGAACCCCGCTGGCGGGACGATGTTGCCGGCGGTCCCTTGGATGGGTTCCGCGATGATCGCCGCGAGCTTGCCCTTGGCCTGGGTCTGAATGGTGTCCTTGAGCCGCCCCAGGGCGTCTTCGAGACACGCTTCAGGAGTCCCGTTATAGCGATACGCGTAGGGATACGGCGTCGAATGCATGCCCGTTGGAAGGGGTCCGACCTGAGTTTTCCAGTCCACATCCGAAAGGGGAAGGACGCCGCCTGTTTTTCCGTGAAACCCGCCCGTAAATCCAATGAGGTCGGTCTTCTTGGTGTAGGAACGCGCCAGCCTCAGCGCGGCTTCCACCGCTTCGGCGCCGCTCGAGAAAAGCTGGGTGCGCCGCAGGTTGCCCGGAGCCAGCGCGGCGATCAACTTCACCAGCGCCAGCCGCGCGGGGGAGGTAAAACTTCCCACCGTGACTTTATCGATCTGGTCTTTGAGAGCCGCTAGGTACTTGGGATGGGAATAACCCAGACTGCACACCGACACGCCCACGTTAAAATCGAGATAGGTGTTGCCGTCGGCGTCGGTCAGCCGCGCGCCACGGCCTTTTTCAATCGAAAGTTTGGAGAGGAGCGCGATGGATTGAATACCGGGCGCGATGTAGCCCTGCTCCTCTTCGAAAAGAGCGGTGGATTTAGGTGCGGACAGCAGCTCTGCTGTTTTGGGTGACATGGGATTCCTTTAAGTAGCGGGCGATGGCGTGCGCGGCCGCGCCCCGGCAGGGGGCGAACGACGGCCAGTCATTCACGTCGATCAGCGTGATCGCCCCGTCCGGCGAGATGATCGCGTCGCCGCCGTATACGTTCAAGCCGAGCAGCCGGGCGGCTTCCTCGGCGGTTTTCTTCAGGGCGTTTTCGTCAAAAGGATGGCCGATGCAGTCTTTGGGGTAATAGGGCCAGAAGAACATACCGCCCCGGACCGCGTAGAATTTTACTTCATCTCCCGGGACGTGTTCCTGCAGGATCGCTCTCCGGTGTCCGCGCGCCCGGAAGCGTTCCAGCGCCGGGCCGAGGGCCTGGGCGTTGGGCACCTTGGCGACGTCCTCCGGTTGGGTGGCGTGAACGCCCGCCCGCTTCAGCCAAGCCTGGCCGGATTCGAAAAACTCCAGGGCGTGCTTGAAATCATCGGACCCGTCCGTCGCCAGTACGGCGCTGCGCGGGAAGGGGAAGGACTGCCGTGTAAGCGCCTGGCAGAGCGTTTCCCGATACGTGCGCTGGGAGGCCGCGGGGTCGTTCAGGATGCGCGCGCCCTGTTTTTTCCATTCCGCCAGTTCGGCCACGGCCGAGGGTCCCTGGCACATGGAAAAGATCACGTCGGCCCGCTTCCATAGCCCGCGCGCTTCCTCCAGTGAAGCCAGCGTCACGGAAACGGACTGTCGTTCGAGCGCCTTGCCCACTAGGCGCAAAATCAGCGCGTCGTTGGACGCGTGCCGTCCGGGGGAATACTCCGGCTCGCGATAGATGCCGACAAACATATTTATATATCCTGTATTAGCTCGATGATCCCGAGGTTGACAACGTCTTTATCGATAGCGACATGTTCGTTCTGGCAATCGCAATCACCATCGGAGTCTAGAACTCCGAATTCAAGGTCATAATTTTCGGAGGGTACGTCCTTTAAAGATATTTGAAAACCGCCATCAGGTGAATCTGCAAACTTTCTTGCATCCTTCTCCCGCTTCGTGAGCTCATCAGTGCTGGTTGCGGAAGTGGGATCTTTAACCAGGAAAACAACCCATTTCGTAGCTATCAGATCCGCTGATCTTGCCTTTAATAACCACCTTTTTGAAAATTTCCTGTTCTGTATTCGCCTTAGCCGTTTCTCCATAGGCATGCGAAGAAATCAGAGAGAAAATAACGATGATTAATGTGACCCTGATATTCAGCACAGGTCAGGCTGCTTTATATTCCCGTACATCGACCTGAATGCCAGAGCGAGCTGCTTCCTCTGCGGTTTTAAGAAGTTTGCTGGTTGTAGCTTCGTCCAGGTATCCTTCGCCGCAAACAGTGCAGACCTCAGCCGGTACCCCTTTAAACACCAGCGTTGCTTTTTCGCGTTCCAAAGTAATCGTCGTGGTTCCACGACGCGTTTCTCCATCCTTACAGACCGTGCATTTCATTTCTTCCTCCTTGTCTTAAAATCAGATTCCCATTTTGTTAGATCCGGTTCATACACCGTAACTATGATGAGCTCCTTCGCCTCTTCATTCCGTGCAATGACAATATGCAGCGGCTTGTTATGGATGTAACCTAAAACAAGCCGGCTTGGGAACGGTTTGTCGTCAGCGTAGTCGGCGACAACTTCTGCATTTTTGAGAATAGTACGTACATCGGCTTCATTGATGCGTCTTTCGAACATGCGTTGGATCGCATGGATTCGGAAGATTATTTTTTCAGGCACCCGGCTTCTCCTATCAGTTGCTCCGCCGCGAGCACATCCTGCGGCCGGTCCACGTCAATGACCGGCGGGAGGGGCACGCCGTAAATCCGGTATCCAAACTTGAGAAGATGCCCCAGATACTGCCGGAGAGCTGAAAACCCCTGCCGGATCGCCGCGTCTTTCTCTTTCAAGATGGAGGGCCGGACGTAATAGAAGCCGGACGTCACATACTCGCTGTCAAAACCCGTGTGGGCCATCGCGATGATCTCAAAGGCTTCCGGATTGTCCTGGATCCGCTCCGGAATGAGGCCGGTGTTTTCTCTGCCCCGCATCGCCACGCGCAGGGGTTTTTCAT
>MGUR01000010.1:16592-18013 GCA_001800075.1 Elusimicrobia bacterium RIFCSPLOWO2_01_FULL_59_12 | reverse complement strand
CCTCTCCCTCCTTAGGGAGAGGGCAGAAAAAACTCCCCTCTCCATATGGAGGGAGAGGGGATGGGGGTGAGGGTTGTAGACTCACCAGACGCTCCAGAACGATCAAAAAGCTGTGCATGGACGAGGGGGTGGTCTTTACAATCCAGTCCATCTTGACGCCGTGGTGCGCCGGGCCCACATAGCGCGGGACTTCCTGGGCGGTCTCATTGATGATGCAAGTGACCTGGGAGATGCCTGCCGCCTCAAGCCCGTCGAGCGGGTAATCGATCAGCGCCTTACCGCCCACCCGCGTCAGGGCCTTGGGCTGCTTCTGGCCCAAACGTTCACCCCACCCCGCCGCGATGATACCCCCGGGGGTCATGCGCTCACCGGCTGGAACGCCTTCAAGCGGTCCGGGAGTTCTTCCAGACTTCTCAACCTGATATCCACTTTGGAAGGGTCGGGGCATTCGCGTTTCTGGTCCCCGGTCAGCCAGGCGGTTTTCATCCCGAGCGCCTTGGCGGGCAGGATGTCGCGATCAAAATTATCACCCACCATAAGGACCTGGTGCGCCGGGGCCTTTAAACGCTCCAGGGCGAGCGCGTAAATCTTCGGATCGGGTTTGCTGACGCCTTCCACCGCGGAGTCGATGATCACGTTCATGAGGGCATTGTACCCGAACTCACGGCAGAGCGTCTCCATGTTCCCGTAGGAGTTAGAGACAACCCCCATGCGGTAGTCGGCATGGCGGAGCGTTTCGAGCGTTTTTCGGTTGCGGTGAAGCACGCGCTCGGCCGACCGCACGAAAGAAGTGACCGCTTCCGTTTCCTTGACAGGGTCTTTCAAACCTAATTTTTGGAATTGCCAGCCCAAATGGCGCCGCATCATATCGCGGTAGGGCGAGGTTCGCATCCCGGGATCTCGAAGAGCCTGCTCATCAGCCCAGTAAAACGCTTGCTTTATAAGGCTTTTATCAATTTTTCCAAGGCCGATTTGAGCATATACAAGGAAGGTGCGGTCCAGCCAATGGCCGCCGTCCGAGTCCAGAGTGCCTCCAAAGTCAAAAAGAATGCATGAAATCATATCTAAAAAACAACGCGTTTTATCAGATTTGTAGAAAGAGGCGTGAAAGGGCGAAAGATGATAGGATTTTTCCAGTTTTATTGTCAAGAAATGGCTGAAATGGTAGAATCTCGCACTTCCGCTGGTTTTCTAGCCAAATTTTATGCCCTTCGACTACGCTCAGGGCTATAGTGAGCGAGTAATGCGAGTCGAACTATGAAACCAAAAAAGTCTGAGCTGCTGTTCCGCAAGTCCCAGGACGTTCTGGTCGGGGGGGTCAATTCTCCCGTCCGCTCTTTCAAAGCTGTGGGTGGGACGCCCCGCTTTATCACACGCGCTCAGGGACCCTACATTTGGGACGTGGACGGCCAGCGCTATAT
>MGUR01000010.1:14675-16571 GCA_001800075.1 Elusimicrobia bacterium RIFCSPLOWO2_01_FULL_59_12 | reverse complement strand
CACGCGGGCGGTGCGGCGCGGCTTGAGTTTTGGCACGCCGACTGAAATGGAGTGGGAACTGGCGCAGCTGATTCAAAAGGCCCTCCCTTCCATGCAGCGCATGCGGTTTGTCAGCTCCGGTACGGAAGCGGTGCTTTCCGCCATTCGCGTGGCGCGCGCCGCGACCCAGCGGGATAATCTGGTGAAGTTCTCCGGCTGCTACCACGGCCACGCGGACTCCCTGCTGGTGAAATCCGGTTCCGGCGCCCTCACGCTTTCCTCGCCGGATTCCGCAGGCATCCCCGCCGCGCTGGCGCAGAAGACGCGAGTCCTCCCTTACAACGATATTGAAGCGGCGAAGGATCTTTTCCGGCGCGAGGGCCAATCGATTGCCGCGGTGATTGTGGAACCGATTGCCGCCAACATGGGACTGGTGCCCCCGCGGCCCGGGTTCCTGGAGGAACTCCGGGCGCTCACGACCCAGCATGGAACGCTGCTCATTTTCGATGAGATCATTACCGGTTTCCGCGTGAGTTTCGGCGGCGCGCAGACGCTCTACAAGATCACTCCGGACATGACCTGCCTGGGCAAAATCATCGGCGGCGGACTTCCCATGGCGGTGTACGGCGGCCGCCGCGACCTCATGGAATGGGTCTCGCCGATGGGCCCGGTGTATCAGGCGGGCACGCTCTCCGGCAACCCGGTCGCTGTCGCGGCGGGGTTGGCGACGCTCACTCAGCTCAAGGCGCGGTCTCCGTATAAAGCGCTTGACCAGTCGGCCGGCCGGTTTGCGGAGGAACTCGAGGATATCGCGCGCGAGGCGGGCATCAGCATTCGCGTCAACCGCTCCGGGTCGCTGTGGTCGATCTTCTTCACCAATGCGCCGGTCGTGGACTTGACCAGCGCGCAGCGCTCGAGCTCGGCCCTGTACGCGGCGTTCTTCCAGCAGCTCCTGGAGCGCGGGATCTACCTTCCGCCGTCGCCTTTTGAAACGGCCTTTCTTTCCACGGTGCATACGCTCGCCCTCCTGAACAAAACCCTGCAGGCGATGGAGAAGGTTCTCAAAAAATTGCCCGCCGCCTGATATTGGATATAATCTCTCCACACGCCCATGGTAGAGATCTCCCCGTTCCGCGCCATCCGCTATAACCTTTCTAAAATTCCCAACGTGTCCACCGTCATCTGCCCACCGTATGACGTCATTGCGGTCCCTGATTATCTCCGCCTGTCGCAGCGCAGCCCATTCAATCTGGTGCGTGTGGAACTGCCGCTGACCCAGGGTAAGCAAGACCGCTACGCGGTCGCCGCCAAGCTCTGGAACCGTTGGCAGAATCAGCGGGTGCTGTTGGAAGACCGTCAGCCGGCGTACTACGGCTATGAGCAGCGCTTCATGGCGGGCTCCCAGCCCACTTTTCGCCGCGGTTTTTTTGCCGCATTGAAGCTCGAGCCGCCGGGGAAAGGCCGCATCCGCCCCCACGAACGCACGTTCCCGAAGCACAAGGAAGACCGCCTGAAGCTGATGCGCGCCACGCGCGCGAACATCAGTCCGATTTTCGGCCTCTTCGCCGGCCAAAAGCGGGTCCAGATCCTCCTGGCCAACCTCATGAAGGGAAAGCCGCTGGTGACGGCGCGGGATGATCGCGGGGTGACGCACCGGCTCTGGCGGTGGACGGATGAAAAAACGGCGAAGACGCTCGCCGGAGCCCTGCGCGGCAGCGACGTTCTGATCGCGGACGGCCACCATCGTTACGAGACGGCCTGGAGTTATGCGCAGGAAAGACAATCGAAATCGAGACCGGGCCGCCGCGGCGACAGGAGCGCTTCCGGTTATGTGCTCACGTTCCTGTGCCCGCTGGAGGATCCCGGTCTGGTGATCCATCCGACGCACCGCGCGGTCCGCCTGCCTGCCGGCAGGCA
>MGUR01000010.1:8433-14650 GCA_001800075.1 Elusimicrobia bacterium RIFCSPLOWO2_01_FULL_59_12 | reverse complement strand
AGGCAGGCAGGCGAGTTCTTAGATGGACCGATCTCCACGGCGTTTACCATGCACCGCATCGGAAGCCTGCCGGCTTTGTTAGCCCGTCTGCGTTTGAAGCAGGAGAGCGCCGCGATGGGGATGGTGGTAGGCGGCGGGAAACTGTTTTGGCTAAAGCCCAAGAACGGCCGGGGGACATCCCTGCCGGTGGTCCGGCTCCATGAGCGCATCCTCAAAGACATCCCCCTGGAAAATATCAGCTACAACCAGGACCCGCGCGAGTCTCTCCAGGCGATTCAGCGCGCCGAGGCCAACGTGGCGTTCCTGCTGCCCGCGCCCGACAAAGAGGTGTTTGCCCGCCTCTGCAAGTCCGGCCGGCTTCTTCCCCAGAAGTCGACGTATTTTTTTCCTAAAGTGATCACGGGTTTTGTGATGCGCTCCTTGAAGGGCGACGTCTAACATGTACCCTTCCTTGAATCAATTTTTGCGCTGGGCCTCGCACTACAAAGCCGTCCCCATATGGGTGGAGCCGGAGTTGCCCGCGGTCGACCTCCTGGATTGGGTTCACAACCAGATCGGCGCTCAGCAGCGCCTCTTTTTCCTGCACAGCGGTTGGCAGTCCGCCGGTGGCCAGGCCCCGCCGAATCCCCAAGCCCGCTACTCGTACTTCTCGCTGGAGCCGCCGCGCTACGTTCTGGAATCCCGGGATGGAAACTTGATGGTGCGCTACCAGAGCGGCTCGGGATCGCGCTTTGACGCGCTCAAGGTGGGCAACCCGTTTGAGCGGTTTCACGGCTGGCTGCGCCACTGGAATGGCCCGCGCGTGGACGGCCTGCCCCCTTTTTGGGGCGGCGCGGTGGGGTATTTCGCCTACGAAAGCGCCCGCTACATGGACCCGGCGCTGGCGAAGGTGCTGCGCAAGAGTCAGAAGCCGGGCGCCCTCTCGACCCAGGACTTCTTCGATTTTGAGTTCGGGCTTTACGACAGCGTCGCGGCGGTGGATCATGCCCGCCGGCGGCTCTGGCTGGTGCATACCCTGCTTCTCCCCGAACGCAAAAATAATTCGCCTGCACAATTGGAGCGGATGTACCGGACCGCCCAGGACCGGCTTCGACGGCAGGCGGTGCGCCTGCAGAAATCCATCCGGAGCCCGCGGGTGTGGGGGGAGTTTAGAGCGTCCGGTGTGCGTTCGAACCGATCCGAGGCCGCCTACCGGTTAATGGTCCGGCGCGCCAAGGGATATCTCTCGTCAGGCGATATCTATCAGGCCAATTTGAGCCAGAGCCTTTCCGCGACCTGGGAGGGAGACCCGTGGTCGCTGTACCGGAACCTGGCCGCCATCAACCCGTCGCCCTACGCTTCCTTATGGCGTTCCGGGAGCCGGTGGATCGTGAGCGCTTCTCCCGAGCTCCTGCTGCGGCTGGAATCCGACCGCGTGGAGACGCGCCCGATTGCGGGGACCTACCCGCGGTCCGGGGTGCAGGAACAGGATCGGCAGGTCGTCCGTTCCCTGACCTCTGACATCAAAGAGCGCGCGGAACATTTGATGCTGGTCGATCTGGAACGCAATGACTTGAGCCGCGTCTGCCGGTCCCCCAGCGTGCGTGTCAAAGAGGCTTTCTCCGTAGAGGGATACTCGCATGTGTTTCACCTGGTGTCCGATATCCGCGGGGAGCTGGCCCCCGGCCACGGCTGGCGCGAGGCGGTGAAGGCGTGCTTTCCGGGCGGCACCATCACAGGTTGCCCGAAAATCCGCTGCATGGAGCTCATTCAGAAGCTGGAACCCCAGCCTCGCGGACCCTACTGCGGTTCGCTGGGATGGATCGGCTACAACGGGGATGCGACCCTGAACATTTTGATTCGAAGTATTTTCCTGGACAAAGGGAGACTGCGTTTCCCGGTGGGAGCCGGCATCGTGGCAGACTCCGATCCCGGACGGGAATATGAAGAAACCCTCCATAAGGCGCAGGCGCTGGTGCAGGCCCTGAGAGGGAGCGGGGTGGGCTCCCTCCTTCACCGGAAAGATCCGTGAACATTTTGATGCCGCCATCCCCGCGAAAGCGGCCCGCCGCTACATCCTGGCGGGCCGTCCGCAGCGGCTTCGGCGGTGGACAGGGATCCAGGACTGGATTCCCGCTAACGACCGCGGGAATGACGGCGGCGTTGTTTCTGCTCTCTGCTCGGCCGTTAAACGCCGTAACCCCCATCACCCAACTGCCGGGGATCGTGGATGCCCCCGTTCCGAAAGCGAAAAATCCGGGGGCCGCGCCCGTCCCTCCCGCGCACGCCAGGACCTACGACTTGATTCAATCGCTGAATCAGATCCCGGAAGACCAGTTGAATGAAAAGGCGGGCCCGGCCGCGCCGCTTCTGGACAACCTGCGCGAAGAAGACGGTCCGGATTTCGCGAAGCTGAAGGTCCTGGTCGCGCGCGCCGACGTCCGCAAATCCCTGAATCCCGGTTCGAAAGGCGCCCTGGCCGGTCTTGTTTCGCCGCGCTGGGATGGGTTTACCTTGGCGGGGAACCTCTGGCTGGCCGCTTTGCGGAGTTCCAATGCCGAAATCCGGGCCAACGCGCGGCAGCAATTGGTCAATTTTATCCAGCCGGCGCACATCCCCATTCTGATCCACACGCTGAACGTCCCCGGCCCGAACGTGCTCGCCAATGACGTACTGCGGGAAGTCACCGGCGTCAATTTAGAGCCCACGATCAAAGCCTGGACGTCCTGGTGGAACAAAAAACATGGCAAATTCGATCTGGTGGGTCACCTCCTGAATCAAAGCCGGATGCGGCTTATGCAAATGCAGGTGAAAGGGATTGATCAGGATGTTTTCTGGTACCTGCCGGATGGGGTGTCCAAGGCCGGCGTGCCCTACGCGGAACGCCCGGTCCGTGAGAAAAACACCATCGGCCGCTGGAGCGATTGGGCGCGGGCCGATGTCAATCACTACATCGAACAATGGGACAGCGCCAAACCCTTGTTCAACCGCATCGTGCATCAGCCGGACCCGCGCGTAGGAGAGTTCTTGCGAACGCTTGTTGACGGATCTGGTTTTGGCGACTATGCCTCCGTCGTTTTGGCATGGCGCGGAGACTCCGGCGCCTTGACCCTTATTCAGAGGGCCTACCGCCGCACGCCGACCGTGGGCCGCGCGTTGGCGCGAGGGTCCATGGGCGACAAAACCGCGCTGCAGGATCTTTTGCAGTTCATCGACACCCACCGCGCGCCGCTCACCTACGGTCTCATGGACGACACGCTGCGGGGCTACGCCGCCAGGCTCCCCGCGTACGGCGTGATTTCCGCGGAGCAGGCGTTTGAACTGCTGACGCATCAGCGGTTCGGTCTGGCGGCCGCCGCATCACCCGGCGAAAAGCGGAAAGCATATAAGAAAGCGCATCGCTGGCTGACCCAAAGCGGCGCCGCCTTGACCCTCGACAAAAAGCACGGCTACTACGTTTTACCTCCGCCGAAGTGAAAGTCTGGCTCAACTCCCATCTCATCGACGCCAAGGACGCGCGCGTTTCCGTCTTTGACCACGGCTTTCTTTACGGGGACGGCATCTACGAGACCGTCCATGCCTACGGCTATAAGGTCTTTCATTGGGAGAGCCACTATAAGCGGTTGTTGAACTCCGCCCGGCGCATCGCGCTGAAGTGCCCCTGGTCCAGCCGGGTGTTGCAGGACCGCGTGGTTAAGGTTTTGAAAGCCAACCGCGAGCCGGACGCCAGCGCGCGCATTACGATCGCGCGCGGCCCGGGTCCCCTGGGGCTGGACCCTTCCGTTTGTCCCAACCCGACCTTGGTCGTGCTTCTGCACCCCCCCCGGGACCTCCGCCGCTGCTGGGCAGAGGGGATTTCAATCGGGATCACGAAGATCCGCCGCACTCCGCCGGAAGCCCTGGATCCGCAGATCAAATCGAATAATTCATTGAATACGATCCTGGCGAAGATGGAAGCGATCAAGATGGGAGTGTTCGAGGCGGCGCTGCTGAATTTGCGGGGTTATTTAACGGAAGGGACCACGTCCAACATTTTCTTCGTGAAAAAGGGAGAGATTTACACGCCCGCCTTGTCCTGCGGGCTCCTGGCGGGGGTCACGCGTGAAGCGGTTCTGACATTGGCCCGGCGGAACAAGATCCGCGCGCGTCAAGGCAACTACACCCCCAAGGGCCTCCTGCGCGCGGACGAGGTTTTCCTCTCCAGCACCACGCTCGAAATCGCCCCGGTCGTCCGCGTTAAGCTCGCCGGCCGGCGCGGAATACGCCGCATCGGCAACGGCAAACCCGGCCCGATGACCCGGCGCATCCACGCGCTGTTCCGCGCCACTCTTCCCAACCCCGCCGTCATTCCCCGCGGTCGTTAGCGGGGAATCCAGCATCGTTAAAAAAGCTGAATCAGGATTTGCGGGATTTTCTGGAAGTCGCGGTCGGTGGTCAGGAGTTTCAGACCGCGTGGCATCGCTGGGATCCGTTTTCAAGGCAGAGTCCGCTGTTACCGGGTCCCTACAAAGAAATTTGTTTCCAACTGTTCTTGAATGGGGTAGCGGAGGTATTCTCCGCTGTAGGGTCTGGCTTTCTGGAAGTGGAAAAAAATGCCCCAGGCCATCGAAGGCAATGCGGCGGCCAGGGGACGGGCGAGGGGTGGGGGAAACGGGTAAAAATTGCTGCCGCCGAAGCCTTTTAGAGCGAAGCCGCCCGGGAACCCGCTGTTCAACAGCCGGATCATGTCGCCCTTGGTGAAACCGCGCACATGGGCGGAGTTGTTCTTCAAGGGGCTTGGCTGCATGCCGACCGCCAGCAGGATCCGGTTGTGCAGGGCCGCCAGGTTCGGCACGCCGATCAGGAGATGCCCGCCCCCCTTCAGCGCCCGTGAGATTTGGTCCAAAATCCAAAACACCTCTTTGGTGTGTTCGAAAATCTGGTTAGCCATGACGATATCCAGATCGCCCTCCCGAAAGGGAAAAACGTCCCGCTCGATGTTGAGGGAGTGGACCTGGATGCCCTTGCTCTTCAGCTCCGCCGCATGGGGAACATAGGGCTCGATACCTATTAGCTGGGCAGACGGGTGAACGGATCCCGCCATGAGCAGGTCGTCTCCGTGCCCCGCGCCGATATCCAGCACCTTCTGATACGGCGAGGCCGCCCGCAAAAACCGCTCCATATGATGGCGGCCATAGTTTAAGGTTCGATCGATCATCGACAGAGATTCTAACACACGTTTGGTATAATCTCGCCCACCATCGGCAGGGTTCGCCTGAATGGCGAACCCATTGACCGATGGCCGTCACTACAAGAAAAATAAGGAGTCGATGGTGTCTGAAAAGAAACTCAAGCTCGGCCTGCCCAAGGGCAGCCTCCAGGAGTCCACCTTCGAGATTTTCAAGAAGGCGGGGATCCGGGTCTACGCCTCTGACCGCTCCTATTTTCCCAGCTCCGATGACGACGAGCTGGAGATCATGCTGGTGCGCTCGCAGGAGATGGCGCGCTACGTGGCCGACGGGGTGTTTGACGCGGGACTCACCGGGTACGATTGGATCCTGGAAGCCGGCGTCGATGTGCACGAGGTCTGCGAGCTGCTTTACGCCAAAAGCGGCTTCCGTCCCGTGCGCTGGGTGCTGGCCGTCCCCAACGACTCCCCGATCAAATCGGTGAAGGACCTGGACGGCAAGCGCGTCGCGACCGAGCTGGTGGGCGTGGTGAAGGATTACCTGGCCAAGCACAAGGTCAAAGCGGACGTGGAATTTTCCTGGGGCGCCACGGAAGCCAAAGCCGGCATCCTGGTCGATGCGATCGTCGAGCTGACCGAATCGGGAAGCTCGCTGCGCGCCAATAAACTGCGCATCGTGGAAGAGCTCCTGCAGTCGAGCACCCGCTTCATCAGCAACCGGGACGCCTGGAAAGATCTCTGGAAGCGCGAGAAGATGGAAAACCTCGCGATGCTCCTGCAGGGCGCGCTGGCCGCGGAGGGGATGGTCGGTCTCAAGCTGAATGTGGAACAGAAGAACCTGGCGGCCGTGATGAAGTTGTTGCCCGCCATGAAGAAACCCACGATTTCGCCGCTCAGCGACTCCGGCTGGTCGGCGCTTGAAGTCATCATCGAAGAAAAAACCGTCAAGCGCCTGCTCCCGCAGCTCAAGCGCGCGGGCGCCCAGGGGATCATCGAGTACCCGCTGAACAAATTGATTCCGTAATATTCCACCGTCACCCCCGCACGTCGCAAGCGGGGGTCCGGAGACTC
>MGUR01000010.1:4418-8416 GCA_001800075.1 Elusimicrobia bacterium RIFCSPLOWO2_01_FULL_59_12 | reverse complement strand
GCCAGGCAGTGTCTGGGCCCGCTTTCGCGGGAATGACGGCTAAAAACAGGCCCGCTTCCTATGAAACGCCTCCTTCCCTTCGTTGTTCTCATCCTCCTCGTAGTTCTCGTCCTGTGCGCTCCTTTTCTCCTGCCCCTTGACCGCTATCGCGCCCGGATATCCGACGGCTTGAGCCGGCGGCTGCAGCATCCCGTTCTGATCGGGCGGCTTGAACTGGGGCTCTTCCCGCCGGCTCTCCGGCTCCGGGACCTCAGCGTCATGTCCCCTTCCGATAACACGGCGCTTTTGCGGGTCGACCAGGTTCTGGCGCCCGTCAGCTGGCGGGCGCTTCTTAAGGCGCGGTTGGCCCCCGGCGCGCTTCATGTCAGCGGATGGACGGCGACGGTCCATCGGAAGCGGGACGGAACGTGGGCGTGGGACGAGTGGCTGGTTCCCGCCGCGCGCCTGGGCGGGGACGCGGGATGGCCCGTTAACGCCATCACGTTCGATCGGGGCGAATGTCAGGTCGTGGACACCCATGGCGCGGCGACAGAACGTCTTGTCATTCAAATCCTGCAGGGCGGTTGGGAGCGCGGCCGGCAATACATGTCGATCAACGGCGTCTTTACCAATCTTCCGGCGCCGGTCAGTTTTCTTTTTCAGGGCAGCGGTCATTTTCTCTCGAACGTCCAATGGACAGGCGTTCTGGGGCTGACCGAAGGCGACCGTCAATGGAAGCTTGAATGCAAAACCATGGGCGGCCGCTTCCAGGCCAGCGGCCGGTCGGACGAGTGGAGGTTCGATACGGCGTATGCCGTTTTGCGGTACTATGCGCGCCTTCCCGTCGCCCCGCCCCCCGCGTCCCCGTCCGTATTGCTGCGGCACTGGGAAAGCCAATTTGACCGGCAGGGCAATACGCTGAGCACCACGCAAAGCGCGACATTGGCGGACGGCCGCGCCGAGGCGACGGGCACGGTGCTCTTTGACCCCCAACTTCCCACGGCCACTGTTCAATTGGGGCTTCAAGGCGTCAAACTTCAACCGGTGGAAACGGCTCTGTGGGGAAACGCCCCTTTGGAGGGCACGGCCACGGGGATTGTGCGTTTTGCTTTGGCGCTTACCTCATCGACGTGGAGCACGCTGAACGGGCAGGGCGCTTTGGAGGTGCGGGAGGGCCGTTACTACGTGCCGGGCCCTTCGATGCGAGGACTGGCCAAGGCGCATACCCTTCGCTACCTGAACAGGAAAGCGCCCGGTTTCCAGACAAACGGCATGCCGTACCAGAAAGCGAGCGTCCGCTGGCAGATGCGGCGCGGGATCGTCTTGTTTGAGGACGCTTTCTGCGACCTGGGAGACATTCAGGTGGCGATGGCGGGCGCTTATGACGCCGAACGCCGCGGTCTGGACGCTTATGCGCGCGTGCAGATCCGCGAACGCGATCCCCAGCTGCTGAAGGAACTCCCGCCGACCTATATCTACATGGGAGAAGGAAAACCCCGGACGCCACACAACGGGCGTCCGCCAGCAGTGTGGCGGATCCAGCCGATGCACGGCCGCGTGCAAGGCGCGCCCGCCGAATGGCGCCTCCGCGTCGTCCGCGGCAGCAAGATCCCACCCGCCATCGCCAATAAACTCAGCCGGACCATCCGAAGCAAATAACAAACCCAGCCGTCGTTCCGGCGGGTCTAGAGGATGTTGAAGTACTTGGCTTCTGGATGGTGCACAACAATCGCTGAAGTCGATTGTTCGGGGACGAGCTGGTATTCCTCGGTCAGGCTGACATGGATGCGGCCGGGGTTGAGGAGCTCGAAGAGCTGGACCTGGTCGTTCAGATTGGGGCAGGCGGGATAACCGAACGAGTAGCGGCCGCCGCGGTATTTCTGATGAAACCACTCGCGGATCTCCTTGTGGTCTTCGCCGTGGATGTTCAGCTCTTCCCGCATGCGGCGGTGCCAGTATTCGGCGAGCGCCTCCGCCGTTTCCACGCTCAGGCCGTGCAAATAGAGGTAATCGCTGTAGGAGTTTTCTTTAAAGAGCTTGTGCGATTCGTCGTTCGCCTGGGTCCCCACCGTCACGATAAAACAGCCGAACACGTCGAACTGGCCGGATTCCTTGGGAAGAAAGAAGTCGCTGATGCAGCGCTGGGGCGTTGTTGATTGCCGCGGGAATCTAAACCGCACCCATTCGGTTTTTTGGTCCTCGTGGTAAATAATCAGCTGATCTCCCTCCGATTGGCAAGGGAAATAGCCGTAAACCACCTGCGGGACAAGCAGTTGTTCTTTCAGGCAGTGGTCTTTCCATTTTTGAAATAGGGGCTGGACGGTCTCTTTGAACAGTTTGGCGTACTCGTCGGCCGTGGTCTGGCCGCGGGTAAAGCCCCAGCGTACTTTTAAGAGCGCGGTCTCGTTGATATAGGGGAAAACGTCTTTGAGCGCGATGCCGCGCGCCACCCGGCTTCCCCAGAACGGCGCTTTGGGGACCGCGATGTCCCGTTTGACCGGGACAAACACCGCGGGCGCAGAGTCCACCGCCACCGGCCCGGGTTTGTTCGTCTGCCCGGACCCGCCGCGGGTCTCGTAGACCGTGAGTTTCTTCTCCACAGCGGGATTGGTCAGTTCGTCCATGATGCGCAGGCCGGTGAAAGCGTCCACGCCGTAGTAAACGTACCCCTGATAGAGCCGGCGCAGGTCATCCTCCACAAATTTTCGCGTCAGCGCGGCGCCGCCCAGAAGGACCGGCGTTTTAACGCCCCGCTTGTTCATCTCTTCCAGGTTTTCCTTCATCACCGCGGTGGACTTCACCAGCAGGCCGGACATGCCGATGGCGTCCGCCTGCTTTTCGTGGGCGGCCTTTAAGATGTCGTCGATCGACATCTTGATGCCGAGGTTGTACACCTTGTAGCCGTTGTTGGTGAGGATGATGTCCACCAGGTTCTTGCCGATGTCGTGGACGTCGCCCTTCACGGTGGCGAGCACCAGCTTGCCTTTGTGGACGCCCCGGTCGGCCTTGGGCATGAAGGGTTCGAGATATTTAACGGCGGCTTTCATCGTCTCCGCGGACTGCAGCACGAACGGCAGCTGCATCTGGCCGGAGCCGAACAAATCGCCCACCACGCGCATCCCGTCCAGAAGAAGGGTGTTGATGATGTCGAGCGGACCGTATTTTTTCATCGCTTCATCGAGCGGCTTCTCGATGCCCTGCTTGTGGCCGTCGATGATGCGGCGCTTGAGCCGTTCCTCCACCGTTTTGGGTTCTTCCCGTTCGGCCCGGGCGGAGATTTCGGAAGCCTCCGAGTAGTGGGCCATCAGCGCGGTGAGCGGGTCGAACGTGACGTAGCGGCCCTCTCCCCCCGTCACCCCGGCAGGTCGTAAGCCGGGGTCCAGCGACGTAACGCCGCTGGATCCCCCGCTGACGCCCGCGGGGGATGACGAATATTGGCGTTCATCAAAGATTAATTTCCTGGCGAGCTCGCGCCCTTTCTCATCGATCTTGTAGAGCGGCAGGATCTTGCGCGCGTTGACGATGGCCGCGTCCAGCCCGGCCTCGATCGCGTGATGCAGGAAAACTGAATTCAAAACCTGCCGCACTTGCGGCGCCAGCCCGAATGAAATGTTCGAAACGCCCAGCACGGCGAACGCGCCGGGCAATTCTTTCTTGATCAACCGGATCGCCTCGATGGTTTCGATCCCCGCCCTGCGGAATTCCTCATCGCCCGACCCCAGCGTGAAGGTGAGCGTGTCGAACAGCAGGTCTTCGGAACGCAGGCCAAACCGCTTCACGGCCAGGTCGTGAATGCGCCGGGCGATCGCGAGTTTGTTCTCGCGCGTCTTGGCCATGCCTTTTTCATCGATGGTGAGCGCCACCAGCGCCGCGCCGTAGGTCTTGGCCAGCGGGCAGATCTTGTTCATGCGCTCTTCGCCGTCTTCCAGGTTGATCGAGTTGATCACGCAGCGGCCGCCGGCCCGCTTCAGCGCTTCCTCGATCACCGGCGCCTCGGTGGAATCGATCATGAGAGGTAG
>MGUR01000010.1:0-4394 GCA_001800075.1 Elusimicrobia bacterium RIFCSPLOWO2_01_FULL_59_12 | reverse complement strand
GTTCATGTCTTTGACTTCGCTGCGGCCCCCGTAGGCGGTGCAGAGGTCCAGCAAATGGGCGCCCTCGTTGACTTCTTCCTTCCCCATCGCGGTCAGGGCTTCGTAGTCCTCCTGCGCCAGGAGATCCCGGAATTTCTTCGAGCCGTTCGCATTGGTGCGCTCGCCGATGATCAGCGGTTTGGGTTCCTGCTTGAAGGGGACCTGGATATAGAGGCTGGAGGCGGCGGGCGTCGCCTGGACGCTGCGCGGGACCGGGGACAGCTGGCCGACGACTTCCACCACTTTCTTCAGGTGTTCGGGGGTGGTGCCGCAGCAGCCTCCGACTATGTTGACCCCGAAGCGGGTGACGAAATCTTTCAGGTGCTCCGCCAGCTGGTCCGGCGTGAGCCGGTAGACCGCGCGGCCCCCGACGTTTTCCGGAAGGCCGGCGTTGGGAAGGACCGAAATCAACCGCGGCCACTGCTGGGACAGCGTGCGGACGTGCTCGGACATCTCCTGGGGCCCGGTGGCGCAGTTCATGCCCAGCGAAGCGATCGGCAGGGGTTCCAGAGCGGTGATGGCGGCGGCCATCTCGGTGCCAAGCAGCAGGGCGCCGGTTGATTCCACGGTGACCTGGACCATCACGGGGAGGTCCTTCCGGGCCTTGGCCAGGGCGTCGAACGTCCCGATGGCGGCGGCCTTTGTTTGAAGGATGTCCTGGCAGGTCTCGATCAGCAGGATGTCGACCCCGCCGTCGATCAGCCCCTCGGCTTGTTCGGCGTAGTTCTTTCGCAGGACATCAAATGTGGTGTGACCCAGGGAGGGCAGTTTGGTGCCGGGACCCATCGAGCCGGCGACAAAACGGGGGTTGTCCTTGGTGCTGAATTGGGCGGCGACCTTCTTGGCGAGGCCGGCGGCCTTGGCGTTGAACTCATGGACCCGGTCTTCCAGGCCGTATTCGGCGAAAACGATGCGGTTGGCGCCGAAGGAGTTGGTTTCCACCACCTGGCAGCCCGCCTTGAAGAAGGAAGCATGCAGGTCCTCGATCCATTTCGGGCGGGTCTCCAGCAGGATCTCGGTGCATCCCTCTTTCCCGGCGTAGTCGTCCGGGGTCGGGTTGTGGAGCTGAAGGTTGGTGCCGGTCGCCCCATCGAAGATGAGGATCCGTTCCTTGAGCAGGCGTTCGAAGTCCTGTCGGGTCATGGGCTTCATGATAGAAAATTGAGGAGGATCAGGCCTGGGGCCAGCCGAAAGCGCCGCGGAGCGGCACAAAGGCGCAGGGGGTGAGGGTTTCGCGCATGAACCGGGAATCGTTTCGAATGATAAGGGTCAGGGCCTGCAGTTTGCGGTCGCCCAGGGGAATGAGGAGCTTCCCGCCGGGCGCAAGCTGCTCAAGAAGCGCCGGGGGAACATCTGGAGCCCCCGCCGCAACCAGGATGGCGTCAAACGGGGCTTTTTCGGAAAGCCCTTCAGAGCCGTCAATAGGGTGGACGGTTACGTTGGTAATCCCCAGTGCCGCCAGGTTTGCCCGGGCCTGGGCCGCCAGTTCCGGAAGAATTTCTATCGAATGAATTTCTTTGGCCAAATGTCCCAGGAGAGCGGCCTGGTATCCGGTACCGGAGCCGATTTCCAAAACCTTTTCAGTGCCGGCCAGCGCGAGCGTCTGCAGCATGAGGGCGTTCATGAAAGGCTGGGAGATCGTTTGCCCGAAGTCGATGGAGAGGGCCCGGTCGTCGTAGGAATGGGTCCGGTGCGCTTCCGGCACAAACAAATGCCGGGGCACGCGGCGCATCGCCTCCAGAACGCGGGCATCAACGATCCCGCGGCCTTGAAGCTGCTTTTCCACCATGCCGTGTCGCAGCTCGTCCCAGTCCGGCGCCGTCACGCCGTGTATGTTACCAACTGTTTTCACTTGACGCTCCAGCGCCGCGGCGCCTGCCGCAACGGCTGCGGCTGAGGCTGCGGGAACTGCACCCGGACGCTGCCCGCGCGCAAGAGCAGGTTTTCCAGGACCTCGACCTTCTTCTCGAGGTCCCGAACGCGTCTGTCCCGGTCCGCCAGGCTCTGCCTGAGGATCTCCAGTTCCGCCAGCTTGTTTTCCAGGGCGGCTTGTTCGATGTCCATCGCTCGACTCCTTTTCTTACACCCGCCTCCTTCGGGTCGGGTTTCCTGAAAACGAAAAACCCATCCTCCGGGAGGATGGGTGCTTTTTGGGTTTTTAACTGGCTGTGCGTCTTTGGCTAGTTCACCAGACCCGAAAGCACCCCCGGCATGTACATCGGCCAAAGGCCGCATACACGCGTGGAAAAGTGCTTCATAATGGAGGTCCGAGTGTTCACAAACGTCAGTATAGCCTGTTTTCACTCTGAATTCAAGCCCCGACCTGATCTGATAGAATAGGGCCCATGGCCGTTAAAAACCCCTCCGTTCGCGTGCGTTTTGCGCCTTCCCCCACGGGTTATTTGCACATTGGGGGGGCCCGGACGGCTTTGTTTAACTGGCTTTTCGCCAGGCACCATCAAGGCGCCTTTATTCTCCGGATCGAGGACACCGATGAGGTGCGGTCGACCGCGGAGTCGGTCAACGGAATCTTAGAATCGATGCGCTGGCTGGGGTTGGATTGGGATGAGGGGCCGGTCTATGCCGACGGGGTCGCGGGCCTGCCGGAGCAGTCGCTGGGAAACAAGGGGCCCTATTACCAGATGCAGAGGCTGAAGTTCTATCAGGACGCCTGCAGCCGCTTGCTCGCCCAAGACCATGCCTACCCGTGTTACTGCACGCCGGACGAAGTGGATAAGATGCGAAAAATAGCGGAGCTGTCCAAGCGGCCTCCGAAGTACGACGGCGCCTGCCGAGGCCTGACGGATGACCAGCGGAAGAAAAAAGAAGCCGAGGGCCGTAAAAAATCAGTCCGTTTTAAGACTCCGCAGGAGGGGGACACCGATTTTACGGATTTGGTGCGGGGGGCGCTGCATTTCGAAAACAACCTGCTGGAGGATTTTGTGATCCTGAAGACCTCCGGGGTGCCTACCTACAACTTCGCCTGCGTGGTGGACGATCATGGGATGGACATCAGCCACGTCATTCGCGGGGAAGATCATCTCTCCAATACGCCGCGTCAAGTCCTGGTCTACCGGGCGCTCGGTTGGGAACCGCCCCAGTTCGCCCACTTGGCCATGATTCATGGTTCGGACGGCGGGCGGCTTTCCAAGCGGCATGGCGCCACCTCGGTGCGTGAGTACAAAGAGGCGGGGTACCTTCCGGCCGCCCTGCTCAATTACCTGGCGCTGCTCGGCTGGGGCACGGAGGACAGCCAGCAGGTGTTCACGCCGAAGGACATGATCGAGAAGTTCGCCCTGGAACGCTGCACCAAGAGCGCCGCCGCGTTTGACCCCGCCAAGCTGCTCTGGATGAACGGCGAATATGTGCGGAAAACGCCCGTTCCCGATCTGGCCAAGATCGCGCGGACCGCATTCGCCTCGGCGGATTCAAAAGCGCTGGAGGGCGCCATTGCCCTGGAGCGAGAGAAAATAAAACTCCTGACGGACATCCCCAAACTGGTTGATTTCCTGATTTCAGACGAGTACGAATATCGGCAGGAAGCCGTCGATAAGGTATTACGGGTGGCGGGTGTCGGCGATATTTTAAGCGATATGGAGAAGCGTCTGGATTCTCTGACTTCTTTCGATTCGGCGGGGATCGAAGCGGCGATCAAGGCCTGCGCCAAGGATCGGGGCGTGAAAAACGCGGCCGTGATCCACCCCTTGCGGGTGGCCGTGTCCGGACGGACGGAGGGCCCCAGCCTGTATCACATGATCGAGTACCTGGGCAAAGCCCGCAGCCTGCAGCGCATGAAAAAGGCGCAGAGCCTGCTGGCCGCCGGAAAAATTTAGTCCCGTAGAGGAGGCGCGTATGTCCGACGAAGAACGATTGCAGCCGGGTGAAGTGGATCTGCGATTTTTGACCCTGGTCATGTCGCTGGCGACGGCGGCGTGGTCCCAGCTGGGGAAAATCCCGCATCCCACCACCCAGAAGATTGAAAAAGACCTCGAGCAGGCCAAGATGTCGATCGACTTTTTGAGGATGCTGCTGGAGAAAACCAAGGGCAACCTGAAGCCCAAGGAAGACGAGCTTCTGGGCAATACGGTGGCGGATCTGGAACTGAATTTCGCCGATGAGGTCAAAAAAGGCGGAGACGCCGGAAAAAAGGCGCCCGACCTCATCATCCCCGGCGGCGTCAGCAAAGGGCCGGAAATAATTAAACCCTGATTTATTGCGTTTCGGCCTCCGGGGTCATCTTCGAAAAAAGAAAGGACGAGCGCCAAATTAACGTGTCGGCAGCTCCGGGATCATCTAACGGTAGGATGAGGGACTCTGAATCCCTTCGTCTAGGTTCGAATCCTAGTCCCGGAGCT
>MGUR01000009.1:48253-50792 GCA_001800075.1 Elusimicrobia bacterium RIFCSPLOWO2_01_FULL_59_12 | reverse complement strand
AGAAGGACCCGCTGCTCCGCCGCACCCCGGTCGTCATGCTGTCGGGACGTTTCACCGAACCGCAGGACCGGATCCAGGGGCTGGAACTGGGCGCCGATGAATTCTTCCTGAAGCCGTTTGACCCCGTGCTGTTCGTGGCCCGGGTGAAAAATCTGCTTCGGAGCGCCTCCTCAAATAGCCCCCATCTTTCCACTTCGCACACTCTGCTCAGCGCCTAAAATAACAACACCTCGGGTAAGTCCTGCCAGGGCAAAGCAAGAATTTTGTCCCCCATCTTGAGGGGACGAGACGCCCGGCAGATGACGTAAGCCTTTGGGGCGTCGGGATATTCTCGAAGAAAAATAGCCAGGTGTTTAATGTCATCCGAGTTGGGCGCATCGCTCCATTTCACTTCGATGGGGATAAGCGACTTTTCGCGGCGGATGACCCAATCGACCTCCGGACCGGCGGGGTCCCGCCAGAAGTGCAGACGAGCTCGGGGCTGCTTTAAACGCAACATTCGAATAAGCTCAAGTCCTACCCACTGTTCAAAAAGGGACCCCCAGGTCGGTTGAAGAGGCTGCGTGCCCTCCTTGGCGGCGACCCGCCTTACGCCTAGATCGAAAAACAAATATTTTTGCGAGCGCGTCAGTTTTTTGCGCGTTTTGCTCTCGGTGTAAGGCTCCACACGCTCCACAAGGAGACAATCCTCAAGGATCTGGTAATAGTCCATCATCGTCGTATGCGCCACGCCGATCTTCTGAGACAGCTTCCGGAAATTCACGACGGCCCCCGCTTCCGCGGCCGCCAGCTCCAGGAAGCGCCCGAACGATCCCAGATTACGGACGAGCGCTTCCGCGCGCACTTCTTCTTCCAGATACGTGGTGACATACGATTCCAAATCCGCTTCACGGCTGGAGGTCTCCATCGACTGATAAACCATGGGAAGCGATCCGTACAAAAGACGATCTTCCAGCGAGGGCTTTGGGTATTCGAGATGCATCAGCGGATCCATATGAAGCGCAATCACCCGGCCGGGCAAAAGATTGGTCTGTGAACGCCGCAATTTGCGCGCGGAAGATCCGGTCAGGATAAACTGCGCTTTCTTGCGATCAATCAGGTCTTGAGCCACATCCATGACCTCCGGGATTTTTTGCACTTCATCCATCACAACCAGCGGAAGTTTGGAGGGCGGAGCCGCCTTAACGGCCTCGATTTCTTGTGTCAATAACGCCAAGTTTCGCTCATATTTTTGCCGCACTGAAGGCTGTACGAAGGACAAGGTATAGTCGCAGGGGATCTTTTGAAGGAGGGTTGTTTTGCCGGTTTGGCGAGGCCCCAGGAGAAGAACGCTGCGCTTGCGTGCCAGAGTCCGACGAATAATCGGTTCAATCGCTCTTTCTATGTAGTCCATGGGCTCAATTTTCCATGAAAAATGAGCCTATGTCAACCTATAATCTTTAGGAACCGACGATGGGACGGCCTACAGGAGGGGCCGATAGCACCATGTTTTGCATGGGCATTCCGGTCCTCAATATTTAGCCGTTCGATTGATGGCTTCACCGACCGGGTTTTGTGAGAATTTTTGTCATGAAGATGTTGTTCGGAGGGGAGAGAGACATGACCCACCGCGTTTTAGTGATCGACGACGACGCCAGCATGCGGGACTCGCTGATTGAGCTTTTCTCTTTGGAAGAGTTCGAATGCGATGTCGCGGAGACCGGTAAAAAGGGGTTGGCTCTGTTTCAGTTGCATCGTCCGCAGTTGGTGGTGTTGGATGCGCAGCTGCCGGACGTTTCGGGGTTCCAGGTGTGCCAGATGCTGAAGAAGGACCCGCTGCTCCGCCGCACCCCGGTCGTCATGCTGTCGGGACGTTTCACCGAACCGCAGGACCGGATCCAGGGGCTGGAGCTGGGCGCCGATGAATTCTTCCTGAAGCCGTTTGACCCCGTGCTGTTTGTGGCCCGGGTGAAAAACCTGCTCCGGACGACCGCCGTCCCGGCCAGCTGAAAACGTCAAAATTTAAACGCCTGTTTTTGCGTTTAACCAACGGCGTAAATCGAAAATCGTAAATCGAGAAGGTAAAAGGCGACTAAAAAATCGATTCACAATTCATGCCTATTTAGCTTGTTGACTCAATTCCCGCCGACGACATCCTGTTAACACATCTTACGTTACATAGATTTTACCCCACGGTAACGCCGTTGTAATACTAGGTCGTTAGACTCAGGGCGGACAAGGAAAACGCCGTTGAGGAAGGGAGCCCGCCACTGGGTCGTTAGCGGGTCCGCCCAAGAAGTAGTGGCGGAGGGGGCAAAAGCCATGATGCTCTATGGAACCTGCAAGCAGTGCCAGGGTCAAATGGCGATTTTGGACATCCTGTTGGAAGGCTACGACCTGATTTGTACGCGGTGCGGCCAGCGCGAGATTATCAACCGTGGCCTGACCCAGCCGCCGCCCTGCTACCAGTAACCTTTTAAGCCGCATTGTCATCTTAGCCCGGCCAGGAGATCCCCCTCCCCTCCTGCCGGGCTTTTATTACGGCGGACGGCGGATGGCC
>MGUR01000009.1:40816-48234 GCA_001800075.1 Elusimicrobia bacterium RIFCSPLOWO2_01_FULL_59_12 | reverse complement strand
CGGTACCCCGCCGTTCCGGGGGGTTACTTCATGGAGATCTTCTTGAGGGCATCCCAATTCATTACGATGTCTTTGGTTGTTTTGAGCTGTTTAGGGCCCAGCGCGTTGCGGTGAGCGGGGGTATAGCCGAATACGTGGGGGTGTCGGAGGGTAAGTTTCCGGATCTGGTTGTTGATCACATCCTGGATCGTAAAGCGGCCCTTTTCCCTGGCCAACTGGGCATGCAGGACGACCTGCAAAAGCACGTCCCCCAGCTCCTCCTTCATGTTCTTGTAGTCCTTCTTCCGGATGGATCTTTTGAGCTCCCTGGCCTCCTCAAAGAGGTAGCGGATCAGGCTGGAATGGGTCTGTTTACGGTCCCAGGGGCATCCGCGGGGGGACCTCAGTTTGGCGATGACACGAACGAGTCGGCCGAAGGACTTCACGGAGGTCAGCTTACTCACGCCTTGCCCGCATTTTCCTGAGCTTGCTCAGTTCTGAGCAGGGCGGGTTATTTATCATAAAAATCGACGCGTTTTGCGCGGCCTGCCTGCTCAAGCCTTGCTCACGGCTTGCGCAGACGAAAACCGCCGTTCGGATCGGTCCGGTTCTCGCCGGCCCACTCCACCAGGCCTTTGTCCTCCAAGCGGTCCAACAGGCGCCCGGCGGTCGCGCGCGAAACCCCCAATTCCTCTTCCACGTCCCGGCGCTTCAGAGGGGTCTCCGAACGCTCCATACGTTTGAGAATCCGATTTTCCGGGGGATCACCGCCGCGAGCGTTCAGCCCGGCGCCCGGCGCTCCCAGGCGCCTCCCTTTATAGATTTGCTGGCTGGTCAGGGTCCCGAAGAAGATCGTCGTGATTTGAACACAGAGGCTTAAAAGGCCTTCCGGTACCCGGTAGCGAAGCGCGTGATTGGCGATGAAGAGCGCGACAAAATAGGCCGTCCACCAACCGACCACGAAATATTCCCCGCGACGGGCCCGCTTCGTGATCACCTCCGGATCATTCGACCAGCGACGCACCTCCCGGTGGCCCGCGTAGACGGTCAAAAGCGTCACATAAGCCAGGTCGGCGTCATAACGCTGGACGATCTCGGGGAAGAAAAACTGCCGGGCATGGAAATAGACGGAGACGGCGGTGGCGAAATTGACCAAGGGCCGCAGGACGCGGCCCATGTTGAGCTGCGCCAGGGCCGCCAGGGAGGCGGGGGAGGGCTTCACGGACGGTTCCGGGGTGGCGGGAGAAAAGTCAGCCATCGTTGGGAAGCATTATAGCTTTCCCATGCGCGGTTTCGCGGGCGGCCATCCCGCCGGGCATTGGGCGGGAACTTGGGGACGGTCCAAACGGCCGCGCAGGCTGCTCCGTCAAGACCGTCCCCGGAAACCCCCGGCCGAAGCTCAGGGCTGAAAATCCGGAGGGAGTGGGATTCCCCGCCGCTACATCCCTGGCGGACCCGCTGAAGCCACAGCGGCGAGTCCCCAGTGTCTAGGACCAGGGCCAAAACAACGGAGGGAGTGAGATTCGAACTCACGATGGGCTTTCGCCCATAACGCTTTTCGAGAGCGTCGGTTTCAACCCCTCACCCATCCCTCCATCGATACGGTCGCCCGAATGGCGACCGTTTTGTCGATGACCATCACCACAATAGAAATAGGAAGTGATGGCCAAAATCTTTTATATCGGACGCTTTTCTCGACGCCAAAGCGCCAGCAAATCTCGTGAACCATGAATCAAGGCAATGATCGAAACTTCTTTCTTGGCGACTCGATACACCATTCGGTAATTCATCACAAGGAGTTCGCGCATGTTCCGGTCCCCGAGTTCCGGTACAACGCGTCCACGGCGGGCAAAATAGGCCAGAGAGCGGGACGCTTCACGGGCTTGTTGAACGAATAGAACCGAGTAGTAGCGGGAGTCTTTGGCGATGTATTCAGCGACGGCGTCTAAGTCTTTCCAGGCGGTTTGAGTCCAGATGACTTTTACAGCCATTTGGACATTCGTTTTTCAACTTCTGCCTGGGTCAATACCTTGCCTTCTCTGAGGTCTTGTAATCCGCGCTCAATCTTTTCGCGGACATAAATGTGGTATTGGATGTCTTCGAACGATGAATTTTCGGGAAGTTGCTTTAAAACCTCTTGGACCGCTTTCTTGGCTGACTTCATGGACTTACACCTCCTTGGCTGGGCATCTCTCTGGCGGAAAGTATAACAGCTTGGCGTTATCTTCGTCGAAAACTATTTACGGCTCACCACGGCTTCGTTTACGGCCTAACGGTCCTAATCAGTCTCTTTCGGCACCACTTAGTCCCAAACCACTCGACGGAAATGTGCGGTAGGTTTGGCAATCCTTGGTTTTTCGAGAGCGTCGGTTTCAACCCCTCACCCATCCCTCCTTACAACTTCGTCCTTGCCTGGAATTCTCTTCTCGTCTCTCGTTCCAAATCCCGCTTTTTGATGCTTTCCCGCTTGTCCGGGCCGCGTTTGCCTTTGGCCAGCGCCAGGTTCACTTTCGCGATCCCCTTTTTATTGAAAAAAACGTCCAGGGGCACTAGAGTATACCCCTTTTCGTGAACCCGGCCGGTCAGCCGGTTGATCTGCTGCCTGTGCAGGAGCAGCTTCCGCGCGCGGTCCGGCTTCAAATCCTGGTGATGCGCGTAGCTGTAGGGGGTGATGTGCATGTGGTATAGGAAGACCTCCCCGTTTTCAACGCGGGCGAAGCTGTCCTGCAGGCTGGCTTTGCCGTCGCGCAAGGACTTCACTTCGGGTCCCAGCAGCACGATCCCCGCTTCAAAGGTGTCCAGGATCTCATAGGCGTGTCGCGCATGGCGGTTCGAGATGCTCGGCGGTGGGGTTTTTTCTTGTTTTTTATGGGCGTTCTTTGGCATGAGGCGATGAATTATATAAAATCGTCCACCAGACGTCCGGCGGACGATTTTAGGACCAGTGGCGGAATGGCATACGCGTACGGCTCAGGACCGTATTCCGAAAGGATTGTGGGTTCAAGTCCCACCTGGTCCAGTTTCTTTTGGTGAATATGAAGAAAATTCTAAAAATTGCCGGGGTCGTTTTTCTTGTGATCCTGGGTCTTTTGGGTCTCACCAGCGTGGCTCTGCATGTCCTGCTGCCCCCTGAAAAAGCCAAGGCGCACGTCCTGAAACATCTGACCGCGCATCTCAAACGCGAGGTGAAAATCGGCGAGGTCTCGGTGGGATTGCTCTCAGGCTTGAGCGTTTCCGACCTCAAGGTGTCCGAGTCCCCGGATTTTTCAAAAGGCACCTTTGTTTCGAGCGACCGCTTTTCTGTCCGGCTGGCGCTGGTCCCCTTGATCTTCCGGAAGGTGGAGGTCAAGCAGTTGATCCTGGACCGTCCGATGATTCAGGTGGTGCGTTTCGCCGATGGGAAGACGTTTAATTTCTCCGATCTTTTAAGTCCGCAAACCAAGACCCCTTCCCCCCTCGCGGGGGAGGGGAAATCGATTTTTTCTCTTTCCGAGGCGCACGCGGCTCCGGCGGCCGCTCCCGCGGCCCGGTCCGGGGAACCTCCCTTTCCGCTCCTGATTTCCAACGCCCAGATCCATCATGGGACCGTGCGATTCGTCGACCGATCGCCCGCCAAGCAGTCTCTGGAAGTGAATTCCCTGGAGCTCAAGCTTCGGAACGTCAGCATGAGCTCCCCCTTCAGCGTTTGGGTGTCCTTGAACGCCAAAATGCGCGACCTTCGAGCCGAACTCAAGCTGGCCGGAAAAGCGGATTTGAGCACGGGCTTCGTGGATGTCACGCTGGAGGCGAAAGGGGTCCGGTTGGCGTCCCTGAGACATCCCCTCTCCGGAAACGCGCGCCTCAAAGGCAACCAGGAAAAAATGGATGTAGAGTTTAAAACGGCCATGCGGTCGCTGCAATTGAAAGGCCATGGGAAAATCATGGCCGCTCACAGCCCTAACCCGCAGATCCAGCTGCACCTGGAAAGCAACCCGTTTCCCATCAGCGAACTCGTGGAGATCGCGGCGGTCTCATTGCCCGCGGGTCTCAAGGTGAAAGGCCGGGCGCAGTTTTCCGCGGATGTGTCCGGGACGGAGGCCTCCAGCCGCATCGCCGCTAAGTTCGACGGGAAAGAGGCGGAGATCGCGTGGGCGGATAAATTCAGGAAGCCGGCGGGGATCCCGTTACGGGTCGCGATGGTGGGGGAGAGGTATCGCCAGACGCTTCAATTCCAAACCTTGAGCGCCGGGTTGGGCGCGATCGAAATCACCGGCAACGGGTCCCTCCAGACGGCGTCTAATCCACCCCGATTCCAGCTCGCGCTGAAAAGCAACTCGTTTCCCTTGCAGGAGATCTCCGAACGGGTGCCGCTGGCGGCCGACTACCGGCCGAACGGAACGGCCCTTCTGGACGTGCGCGCCTCAGGAACGGCCGATGCTCCCCTGGCCAACGGGTCCTTGACGCTGCAAAATGCATCCCTGCACTATCAGCAGAGCATCCTTTCGAACCTCTCCACGACCGTGAACTTTACCCAGCAGGATGTCGCAATCCCCAAATTGGAAGGTAAACTCAACGGGTCCGATCTTGCGTTGAAAATGACCGGCCGCCGTTTGACCACCCAGCCGGACCTCAGCGTAGAAGCCCGCCTCGCGGAGCTGGATCTCGCGAAAATTCTGCCGCCTCTTGGATCTGCACCCGCGGCGTCTCCATCCCAATCCTGGCGTCTTGCTGGTGTTGCCTGGGCGGCCGCGCCGCCTGCCGCCCTTCCACCCATGAAGCTCAGCGGGACCCTCGGCATAGGGCGGATCAAGCATGATTTTTACGACGCCAAAGACATGGATTTTAAATGGAATCTGACGGACGTGACCCCGGATTTGTCGCGGGTCAGCGGAACGGCGACTTTCAAGCAGGGGGCCGGGCTATTGAAAGATGTCGAGAGGCTGGCCGAGATTTCGAGAGGGGCCCGGCTGGCGCTGCTCCCGATTGTCACGCTTCAGAAGCTTGAAAAAAAAGGCCTGCTGAAAGCGATCAAGGCCCCTTCCCTTCAAAGGGTGCCGTTTGAGGGGATCCGGGCGGACTACGGGCTGCGCCAAGGCGTGATGACGGTGAAGGTGTTCGATCTGACGGGCCGGGATTTAAACGTGAATACCACGGGAACGATCGGCTTAGCCGGTCTTCAGCCGCTCGATTTGCACGTCTTGATGAAGCTTGCGCCGGGAAGCATCGGAGGGGATATCGGCGAATTGACGAAAGATGAGGCCGGGAGACCCACGGTGCCCTTTTTTGTGCGGGGAACCCTCAAGAACCCGGAAGTCAAGCCTGACCTGCGGGACATCGGGCGCAAGGCGCTCAAGAAATACGGGGGGGACCTCTTTCGCGGGCTGGGGATCGGCGGCCGGCAGCCTTCCTCCCCGCCGGCCGCCGAAACGCCGAAATCAAATCTCCAGTCCACGACGCCTTCCCAACCGGCCCCCGCGCCGAATCCGGCCAAGGATATCGAGAAAGCGTTAAAAAATATTTTCAGATAAACCTGTCATCCGCGGAGAGGTGCGTGAGCGGTTGAAACGGCGCCCCTGGAAAGGGTGTAGGGCCGCAAGGTCCTCGCGGGTTCGAATCCCGCCCTCTCCGCCAAGCCCATACAACTTGGATAGGGCGAGCGCCTGTAGTGTGGCGCTCGAATCCCGCCCTCTCCGCTGATGACAATAAAGATAAGACCCGCGCGTGCCGCGGGTTTTATTTTGCCTGGGTAAGAGGTTTCAGCGCGACCTCGGGCAGGTCGGTGATCGCGTCGACGTCGAGGCTCGGCGAGAATACGGAGGACATCAGGGGCGTGAGAGAAAATGACTCCAGCGTCGATTCGATGGTGAATAGCGGTTTATGGGTTTTGTAGCCGACGCTGAACCACTCCGCCCGGCTGGCGATGGGATATCCGGTGATTTGTTTTAACCGCTGGGTTCCGTAGGTCAGTTCCGAGAATAAGACCTGCTTATCCATCCCGATGGCCGCTTCCGCGTACTGAAGCGCCAGCCCATTCAGACCTTCGAGCGGGCGGCCCCCCATGCGGTCATGGTAGGCGCGTTGAAAGGCCGATTCTTCGAGAAGGAGCTGCTGAACAGGCGAGGAGACGTCCGTCAGCCAGAGCGTCGTCTTCACGCCATATTGCTTTTTGGCAAAGGTCTCGGTGTTTTCAAGTTCAAAGCGCCACTCGTAGACGAATTTGGAGCACGGAAATCCGTTGATCTGCCGGGCGCCTTCTTCCGGAAGCACGCGGGACCAGGAGCGGGTGATGCGCAGGGCGGCGGTGCGCTGAAGGTCCCGCGGTCCCAGGGTCCTACGCCAGCGGGACATCGGCATCTCTTCAAACGTCGATTGCGGAAACTCCCAGTGGTGAACTTTATTCTGATCAAGGGAAACCAACGTGATCGTCTTGCGGGCGGGCTGGAAGGTCCCTGATAAGGCGCCGTCTACCAGGACATCGGTTTCGCGCCGGCTGACCTGCCCGTGAAGTTGCAGGACGCTTCGCGCCTCCACCGCGTTCTCTGTTTCCGGCAGGCTTACCTTCAAGGTGCGGGCAACCGTCGCGTCTCCCCAGGCCAGCGTCGAAAGCAAGCCCAAGATGATCACGTAGAGGACCTGTCGTCGCATGGACAGAGCATACGTTCCGCACGTTACATCCGTATGAAACGAATGTTTCCAGAATGTAAATTCTCGTGACATGGAAGCTCGGGGAGGCAAGCACTTTGTATAATCCCGCCGATTCAATGAGAGTTCGTGGGGGTGTAGCTCAGCTGGGAGAGCGCATCGTTCGCAACGATGAGGTCGCCGGTTCGATCCCGGTCACCTCCACCAACTTTCTCCTTAAGGTTCCGTAAGTCTCCCGGTTATCTCTTATGAGCTATCGCGTTCTGGCCCGTAAATACCGTCCCCAGACCTTTGAAGAGATCATCGGTCAAGCCCACGTAGCGACCACCCTGACCAACGCCCTCCGCAGCCGGAAAGTCGCCCATGCCTACCTTTTCTCAGGCCCGCGCGGCGTCGGCAAAACCACCACGGCGCGCATCCTGGCGAAGGCGCTGAACTGCGCGCAGGGGCCCACGCCGGCCCCCTGCAACCAATGCGATTTCTGCCGGCGCATCACGGAAGGGCAGGAGATCGTGGACGTCATGGAGATCGACGCCGCCTCCAACCGGGGGATCGATGAAATCCGTGAGCTGCGTGAAAACGTCGTCTACGCGCCGGCGCATGCCCGTTACAAGGTCTATATCATTGATGAAGCCCACCAGATTACGCACGATGCGTTCAACGCTTTTTTGAAAACGCTGGAAGAGCCGCCGGCGCACGCGGTTTTTATCCTGGCGACGACCGAACATCAGAAAATCCCCGCCACCATTTTGTCGCGCTGTCAGTTGTTCCGCTTCAAGCGGATCTCCGCGGAGGAGATCACCGCCCGGCTGGAGCGG
>MGUR01000009.1:38548-40776 GCA_001800075.1 Elusimicrobia bacterium RIFCSPLOWO2_01_FULL_59_12 | reverse complement strand
AGTTTGCTGGACCAGGCGCTCGCTTACACCTCCGAGACGTTGACGGTCCAGCAGGTCGAAACGCTCCTAGGCTTTTTACCGGATGAATTTCTACAGGGGTTTACCGCCGCGCTGCTGGAGAAAAAGCCATCCCAGGTGCTTGACTGGGCCAGGCGATTATCGGACGAGGGCTGGGATCTTCCCCAGTTTGTGCGTGATTTCCGCGACTATTTGAGAGAGACGCTGGTTCAGCAGCTGGCGTCCGGAGCGCGGCCTGATGCCTTGACGGTCGCGCAACGGACTGTTTCCTTAGCGGAGCTCCTCCAGGTGATCAAGGTCATGGGCCAGGCCCAGGACGACATGCGCTGGAACGATCACCCGCGCCTGGCGCTGGAGTTGTACGGCCTCCGGCTGACCCAGACGTTCGTGGATGCGGGGGCGCTCTTGAGAAGGATTGAGGAGTTGGAAAATCGACGCGGGGACACGGGGACGCGGGGACACGAAGATACGGTAAGTCAGGAAACACAAAGCAATAAGCCTAAGCCGCAAGTGGTTACGCCGAGTGACCCTGTCTCTATCACCGCGTCGCCGCGTCTCCGCGTCTCCGCGTCTGCTGATGCCGCTCCTCCTGAATCCGCCTCTCAATGGAAACAACTCCTCGCCGAGTTATGGAAGCGCCCCGCCGTGGGATCTCAGATGGAGCGCGCCCGGCTGCAGTCGGTTTCCGATAAGGAATGGACGATCGCGTTTCCGGACAAATTTGGCATGGATCTGGCGCAGCGGTCGCAGGCGCTGATCCAGGAGGCGCTCTCGAAAATCCTCGGCCGCTCGGTCGCGGTGCGATTGGTGCAGGGCGGCCCCGCGCCCCGGGACGAATCGGAGGATTTAGTGGTCGCTCCCAGCCGGGAAGAGCGCGGCGATGCGCGGCAGCCGGTTGTTCTAAAGGATGAGGGCGTGCAAAGAGTGCTGCAAACCTTTAAAGGAAGGGTTCGGACCCAGGAAGAATGATCGGAATGGCCTCATCGCTGGAACTTCTTCGCCAGCGCCTGGCGCTTCTGCCGGGCGTGGGCCCCAAGATGGCGGAACGTCTGGCCTTTTATCTCCTGCGCGCGCCGGTCAAAGAGGTCGACGATTTGATCCGCGCATTAGGGGAGGCTCGTCAGCACGTGATTCTCTGTCCGATTTGCTTTACCTGCACCGAAGAGTCGCCCTGCCGCATCTGCGGTGATCCCGGGCGGGATCCGAAAGTGGTTTGCGTGGTGGAACATCCGCCGGATGTGGACGCCTTTGAGCGCACCAAGGCGTTCCGCGGCCGCTACCATGTTCTGCATGGGGCGCTGTCCCCCCTGGACGGCGTCGGCCCGCAGGAACTCAAAGTGGCCGAGCTCTTGAAGCGCATCGAGCGGGACGCTGTCGATGAAGTGATTATTTCCACCGATCCCACCCTGGCCGGCGAAACCACGGCCACCTATCTCGCCGAAAAAATTAAGACCCTCGGCGCCAAGGTCACGCGCATCGGCTACGGTCTCCCGATGGGCGGCGATATCGAATACACCGACGAGCTCACCCTCACCCGGGCCCTGGAAGGACGTCGAGAGATTTAAAAGACCGTCATCCCCGCGGACGTAAGCGGGGATCCAGTCACAGCCTTTCTCTGGATTCCCGCCCTCCACACGACTGGGCGGGCGCGCCGGCAGTGTGGCGTGCGCGCTTTCGCGGGAATGACTATGGCAAGTCCAGCGTCGAAAGTTCGGCGGATTCACTCGGCAGGCGCACCACGGCCACGCGCGGCCAGTCCAGCAGCACGCGGTTTTTCTCTTCCAGCCCCAAATCCCGCAGTTCTCCCTTGTCGAAGGTCATCAGCCCGCGGTCCTCGGGATCAAAGCCATAGCCCTGGCCGGCCAGGGTCGTCCACTCTTGATGGGTCGCGCCCAGCCCGTGCAGGATTTCATGCATCAGCGTGGCGGTGCGCAGCTTGCCGGCGGCCATGTGAATCAGGCCGTCTCCCATGTAGGCCGCCTGCCCGTCCGTTTGCGTCCGGTAATCCACCAGAACGACAAACGCGCGGCCGGCGAGCCGGTACAACGGCGGGAGCGTATGCACGTAGACCCGCGACGCGAGCACGTTGGAATGCGATTCGGAAAAATCCAATTCTCCGGCTTTCACGAAGAGGGTATGCGACCCCTGATACTCGAGCGAGAACGCGCCCCCGCTGAGGTAGCTGAACCCGACATTCATGTCCTGGACGC
>MGUR01000009.1:25491-38529 GCA_001800075.1 Elusimicrobia bacterium RIFCSPLOWO2_01_FULL_59_12 | reverse complement strand
ACGATGGGGACATACGCGCGCCGGCTCCAGCGCTTCAGGCTGTCGGGGACCGAGGCGGTGAACAGCGCTTTTCCAAAGGCGCCCTGCGTGCGTTCGAGAGCCAGCAGGTAGCGCCGGAGCTGTTGGAGGCTGCGCACCGCGGCTTCGAAGCGGCTGGGTTCCAAGCCCGCCGGCGTGTGCATGCCGAGCCATTGATCCAGCGTCTGGCGGGCCTGGAGATACTGGCCCTTGGCTAGAAAGGCCTGCACTCGAAACTCAAAAAGACGCTTATCGAACAGGAAATCGTGTCCATTCCGGGGCGCCTGGGCCGTCAAGCGCAGAAGTTCCCCGTAATGGCCTGTTTTGAGCAAGAGTTCCAGAAGTTTGGGATCGGGTTCTCCGGAGGGTTTTCTTAAGGCGACCTGCCGGCGGTGTTCTTGAAGGGCTTCTTGGTAGCGGTTGCTCCCGGCCAACAGGGAAACCAGCTGGTCGCGCGCGGTGAGGGAAATGGGGCTGAGCGGAAACTCCTGAAGACAGTGTCGAAGCGCTGTGATTTTCTCGGCCAGTGAGATCTGGGTCTTGGCCAGATCCAAATGCCGCTGGGGGGAATACGGCGTCGCTGTCAAGAAAGCCGCCAGCACACACACGCGCGATCGGAAAGGACGCCGCATACGGTGCCACTCATTTACCCCGTCGATAGTCCATCGACAAGTAACGGTCTTGTAAATAGTGGGACGCCCGGACAGCCCGCTTGCAGCGGGCCGTAAGGGCTGCCCCGACACCCTTCGGGTGTCGGGGCGGGCGCCCATGCTATAATTCACGCATGGATTTAGACGTCCGCATTGTCGCCGAGGTTTCCCAAGAGGACGGCGAGTCCTGCAAGTTCACAGTCGACCGGGTGGTCTTGCCGGAAGGGTGCGTGCGTTTCACCGACAAACCGAGAGCGCAATCCTCGCCCCTGGCCCGGCGGCTTTTCGCGGTTCCCGGCGTGGCGGGAGTGGATATTTACGGCAAAACTGTCATGGTCCGTAGGTCCGGGTCAGACACGTGGCGTCAGGTGGGCCCTCAAATCGGGACGGCGATCCGCGAGCACCTTCGCTCCGGCGAGCCGGCGGTCAGCCCGGAGACCCTGCGGGACCGCCCCGAGGAAGACAAACTCCGGGCGGCCATCGACCGCATCCTGAACGATCAGATCAACCCCGCGGTGGCGTCGCACGGGGGGGCCATTTCGCTGCTTGATGTGCATGACGGCACGGTTTTTCTGCAGATGAGCGGGGGATGCCAGGGCTGTGCCAGCGCCAGCGTCACCCTGCGGCAGGGCGTCGAGAAAACCCTCCGTGAGCAAGTTCCCGGGGTGGGGGATATCGTGGATGTCTCCGACCACGCCGCCGGAACCAATCCGTATTTTGCCGCGCGTTGACACCGTCGGAGACCCTTTGTAGAATTTCGCAGCCGTAGAGAGAGGAGGGGGCATGGTTTTGGACACCGAATCGGGTCAAGAGCGACGAGAGCTTAAGCGCGTCACGATCAAGCTCCCGGTGACCGTCGAGGGAATTGGATTTCAGAAGTTCACCTGCGAGACGCTCAATATTCACGAGCAAGGCGCCGCCGTCACCTCCGGCACTTTTTTAAGCGAAGGCACCAAGGTCAAACTCACCATTGCCCTGCCCCGTTCCCAGGTGCCCATCGAAGGCCACGTGGTCTGGTCGACGGCGCTGAACATCATGGCGCTTAAGCCGACCCGTCACGCGATCGGCTTTAAATTCGCGCATAATTCCTCCAAAGACATCGCCGCGATCAAGCGCTTCGTCCGTAATCACCGCGATTAACGAATAATCAAAATCACGTCTAATTATAGGCTATTTAAGAATACTTGACCAAAATATACATATATGATAACCTGGAACAGGCCATCACAGCACGAATCTGGCCAGGTTTCCGCGGATACCCCGTACCCTATGTCTAAAGAGCACGTCAAAGATCTTCTGATGGAGCACTTTATGAACCCGCGTAATGTGGGGGAGTTGGCGGATGCCGATGGGGTTGGGGATGTGGGCAATCCGCTCTGCGGCGATATCGTCAGGTTGTTCCTCAAGATTAAAGACAACAAGATTCAAAAAGCGACCTTCAAGACCTTTGGATGCAGGGCCGCCATCGCCACCAGTTCGATTTTGACGGAAATGGTTCAGGACAAAACGCTTGAGGCGGCGCTCCAACTGAGCCAGGACGATATGATGCAGGCATTGGGAGAGTTGCCGCCGCTCAAGCGGCATTGCGCCAAGCTCGCGGAATTCGCGTTGAAAGCCGCGCTGGGAAATTATTTCGCGAGGGCGCGTTCGGATACGAAACTCGCCGAGGAGATCGTAAGACGGATTCACGATCCTCGCGAATGGCGGGTGTCATGAAACACCGATATGTTTGATGCCAAGCTGATCCAAAAAGACTTCCCGATTTTAAACCGCCAGGTCCACGGCAAACGCCTGGTGTACCTCGATAACGCGGCCACCACGCAGAAGCCGGCGTCGGTGATTGCGGCGGAAAAAGAGTACTACGAGCAAAGCAATTCCAATATTCACCGCGGCATTCATACCTTAAGCGAGGAAGCCACCACGCAGTATGAAGGGGTCCGGGAGAAAACGGCGGCCTTCATCGGCGCGGGCTCAACGGAAGGCGTCATTTTCACCCGCAACACGACCGAAGCGATCAATCTGGTCGCCTGGAGCTGGGCGCGCAGGCATTTGAAAAAGGGCGACGAGGTCCTGTTGACGGCGGCCGAACATCATTCAAACCTGGTTCCCTGGCAATTGGTCGCTCGCGCGACGGGCGCCAAGCTGCAGTTTATTCCGCTTACCCCCCAGGGGGAGCTGGACCTGAAGCGTCTGGATGCGTTGCTGAGCCGCCGAACCAAGCTGGTCAGTTTCACCGCGATGTCGAACGTGCTCGGGACGATCACTCCGGTCAAGGACATCACGCGAAGAGCCCACGCCGTCGGCGCGAAAGTTTTGGTGGACGCCGCGCAAGCCGTGCCGCACATGCCCATCAACGTCCAGGAGGCGGCCTGCGATTTTCTGGCGTTCTCCGCGCATAAGATGCTGGGCCCTACGGGGGTGGGCGTGCTGTACGGCCGCCCCGAACTTCTGGACACGATGGAGCCCTTTCTGGGAGGGGGCGACATGATATTGGAAGTCTGGCGCGACCACTCCACCTGGAATGAACTCCCCTGGAAATTTGAGGCGGGAACGCCCAACATCAGCGGCGTCGTCGCGTTCGGGGCGGCGCTGAATTACCTGAACCGGCTGGGGATGGCGGCCGTTCGCCAGCATGAAAAAGACCTCACCGCTTACGCTTTGGCTCAACTGGGGAAAGATCCGCATGTCACGATTTACGGTCCCCGGGACGCCGAGAGGCAGGGAGGCGTCGTCTCCTTCAACTACGGCGCGATTCATCCGCACGACCTGGGCACCCTTCTCGATCAGGAGGGGATCGCGATCCGGGCCGGGCATCACTGCTGCCAGCCCCTGATGCGGGACTACGATATCAGCGGCACCGCCCGCGCGAGTTTTTACGTGTACAACACCCGGGACGACGTGGACGCCCTGGTTGCCGCGATCAAAAAGGCCGCCACGGTGTTCTCAGGAGCGTTTTCATGAGCGAGGCGGCGGGCATGCCCACCGAAGACCAACTCCGGGCGGCCATCAGGCCCATCCAGGACCCCGAAATCCACCTGGGGATATTAGACTTGGGATTAATTTATGGTGTACAATCGGAACCCAACGGGACGGTCAGGGTGCGCATGACGCTGACCAGTCCCGCGTGTCCGGTAGGGCCACTTCTCCAAGCGCAGGTCCATTCGGCCTTGCTCAAACTCCCTGGAGTAAAAGAAGCGAAGGTGGAGCTGGTTTGGGACCCCCCCTGGGACCCCCGCACCATGGCCACCGACGATATCAAAATGGAATTGGGGCTATTATGAAAAGAAAAACAGTTTCAGTCTGGGTGGGCGGCGCGGCGGGCGACGGGATCGCCTCGGTCGGCGAATCGTTGGCGAAAATATTCGCCCGCAACGGGCTCCATGTCTACGCCTACAACAGCTATCAATCCGTGATCCGCGGCGGCCACGTGTGGTGGCAGATGCGCGCGGGTTCGGAGAAGGTTTACACCCAGCCTGAAACCGCGCATATTCTGATCGCTTTGAACCAGGACGCCATCGACCAGCACGCCCTGGGCGTGGAAACGGGCGGCGCGATCCTTTTTAACTCGGACCGGATGCAGGTCCGTCCGGAGCATCTCGCCCATGGGGCCCAATCCTGCGGCCTTCCGATTTCCAAACTCGCCAAACTCCCGATCATGCAGAACACCGTGGCGACCGGCGCCTTCATGTACCTGGCGGAGCTGCCGCTGGGAAGCCTGGAAAAGGCCCTGGAAGAAAGGTTCGGTAAAAAGAAGCCCGAAGTCGTTCAACCCAATATCGATGCGGCGCGCGCGGGGTACGAATTTGCCAAGCAGAATTGGAAGCAGTTCGGTCTGGGATTGGGTCTTTCCAAGACACAGCGGCTGGTGATGATCGGCAACCAGGCGTTCGGTTTGGGGGCCCTGGCCGCCAATTGCCGCGTCTACACCGCCTACCCGATGACGCCCGCCTCCTCGATCCTCCACTTTTTGGCTTCCAACGGCCCGAAAAACGGCTGCGTCGTGAAACAGTGCGAAGACGAGATCGCGTCGATGGCGATGGCCGTGGGCGCCGGGCAGACCGGCGCGCGGGCGATGACCGGGACCTCCGGCGGCGGATTTGCCTTGATGACCGAAGCGGTCGGCCTGGCCGGGATGCTGGAAACCCCCGTGGTGATCGTCAACGTGCAGCGCGGCGGACCCTCCACCGGGTTGCCCACCAAAACCGAGCAGGGTGACCTGTTCCAGGTCCTGGGCGCCAGCCAGGGGGAATACCCCCGCATCATTCTGGCCCCCCAGACGATCGAAGACGTTTTCTATACCACCGCGGAGGCCTTCAATCTCGCCGACAGGTATCAGTGCCCCGTGTTGATCCTTTCCGACCTGCTTCTGTCCGAACATACCGAAACCGTGGATCCGCTCGATTTGAACGTCAAGGTGGACCGCGGCGAAATTGTCTCGGAATGGACGAGCAGCGAACCCTACAAACGCTATCTGAACACGCCCTCCGGAGTTTCTCCCCGGGTATTTCCGGGCACCCGGAACGCCCAGCACGTCTCCGCCTCGGACGAGCATGATGAGCGCGGGATCGTCATTTCCGATGTTTTCACCGATCCCCCCACGCGTAAAATGATGATGGAAAAGCGCATGCGGAAGATTGACGGGGCCCGCAAGGAGCTGGCGAAAACCTACGCGCCGAAACTGGAAGGATCTCCCGACGCGGAGGTCACCCTGGTGGGTTGGGGGTCCACCGCGAATCTGCTCCGCGCCATGATGCGCCGCCTGGAAGAAGAAGGCGTCCGCGCGAATATTTTCCTGATCAAAGTGATCGCGCCCTTCCTTGGCGACGACGTGACGGCCGCGCTGTCCACATGCAAGCGGCTGGTGATGATCGAGTCGAATTTCACCTCGCAGATGGCGCGCCTCCTGCGGATGGAAACCGGCATCCACATCAAAGACCGGATCCTGAAATATGACGGCGAGCCGTTTGTTCCCAGCGAGGTATATAAGGAAATCAAAAAAATTCTGGCCCGGGCGCCCGCGCGCGAAGCGGTGGCCCCTCGGTAAGGTCGTCTACTACAACCCTCTCCCGGGAAAGGAGAGGGGGGCGTGAATAAAGGAGAATGTGTTATGGCAGATGCGGCCGTTTTTAAATCGGACATTAAACCGGACTGGTGCCCGGGGTGCGGGGATTTCGGCGTTCTGAACTCCCTGCAGAAGGCCTGCGCGGACCTGAACCTCGAGCCGCACCAAGTGATGATCGTTTCGGGGATCGGGTGCTCCTCCAACCTGCCCGGTTTCTTTAATTCCTACGGCCTGCACACCCTGCACGGGCGTTCCCTCCCGGTCGCCAGCGGCGTCAAGCTGGGCAACAGCGACCTGACCGTGATCGCGACGGGCGGAGACGGCGACGGCTACGGGATCGGGGCCGGCCATTTCGTCCATTCCATGCGCCGCAATTTGGACATCACCTATATCGTGATGGACAATCAGATCTACGGGCTGACCACCGGCCAGGCCTCGCCGACCACCGAGCGGATGATCAAAACGAAGTCGACCCCGCAGGGTAATTTGGAAAGCCAATTAAATCCGATCGCGCTCGCGCTGGCGGGCGGGGCGTCGTTCGTGGCCCGGGGCTTCTCCGGGGAACCGACGCACTTGGCGGAACTTTATAAGCAAGCGATCCGGCACAAAGGCTTCGCGCTGGTAGACGTTTTCAGCCCCTGCATGACCTACAACAAGAACAACACCTACACGTGGTTCAAGGAGCGCATCTACAAGCTGGAAGACCAGCGGCACGATCCCAAGAATTTCGAAGCGGCGATGGCCCGCAGCCAGGAATGGGGAACCCAGATTCCCATCGGCGTGTTCTATCAGAATGAACGGATGACGTACGAAGAGGGGGAGCCCGCGATGGCCCACGGGGCGATGTCGAAGCTCCCGTTCAAGCCCCTGGACCCCTCGATCCTGCTGGAGTTTGTGTAACCAAGGAGGACGTCGATGATCTCTTTAAGCGCTGGAGCGGTTTCCGAAATTAAGAGGCTGATACAAAAAGAAAACAAACCCGATGTCGGCCTGCGGATCGGCGTACGCGCCGGCGGCTGTTCCGGCATGTCGTATATGTTGGGATTTGACAGCCCAAAGGCCGAGGATGCGGTTGAGGATCACCAAGGGATCAAAATATTGGTGGATCCCCAGAGCGCTGGGTATCTGTCCGGTGTGGAGCTGGATTACGTGGACGGCCTGCAGGGGAAAGGGTTTACGTTCAAAAACCCCAACGCCACGCGCGGCTGCGGCTGCGGAGAATCGTTTTCCGTATAGCGGATGGAGATTGTCGAGCCCCGCGATTTTCTGGCCGGCGGCGCGTTCCGCGAAAAAGATTTTCGCGAAGCCATCCGGAAGGTCGATTGGGCCGCGTATCAAGATAAGCCGGTCCTCATTCAAGGGTGCTCCAGCATCACCCTCCCCACGTGGGCTTTTCTCGTCATCACGGCGTCTCTGGCTCCCTACGCCCGATCCATCAGTTTTGGGGAGATCAAAAACCCCATCCCGGTCTCCGGTAAGCCGGGCGTCCCCATCGGGTCCTAGATTTTAACCATGAGCCTGTCGCAAACCGACATCCTGAACGCCCTGCGTCAAGTCCAGGAACCTGAACTGCATAAAGACCTGGTGACCCTGAACATGATCCGGGAATTGACGCTGGACGGCGGCGACGTCCGCTTCACGGTGATGCTGACCACCCCGGCCTGCCCCCTCCGGGGGCAGATCCAGGAAGAAGCGCGTCAGGCGGTCCTGAAAGTCCCCGGAGTGAAGACGGTCGAGGTCAAACTCGGCGCGGAGGTCAACAAGGACAACCGGTTATCAGACAATAAAGCCTTGCCGGCGGGCGTGAAGAACATCATCGCGGTCGCCAGCGGAAAAGGCGGCGTTGGAAAAAGCACCACGGCCGTGAATCTGGCGGTCGCTCTTCAACAGTCGGGGGCCCGGGTCGGCCTGATTGACGCCGATATTTACGGCCCGAACATCCCGATGATGATGGGGATTTCCGAGAAGGAACGCCCCGCGGTCAACGCGGAGGAACAGTTGGTCCCTTTTGAGCATTACGGGGTCAAGGTGATGTCCATCGGGTTCCTGGTGGACCCCGGCAAGCCGATCATCTGGCGAGGGCCGATGCTGCACGGCGTCATCCGGCAATTTTTAGGGAGCGTCCAGTGGGGGGACCTGGATTATTTGATCGTGGATCTGCCCCCCGGGACGGGCGACGCGTCCTTGAGCCTGGTCCAGTCCGTCCCGCTCACCGGCGCGGTGATCGTGACCACCCCGCAGGCGGTGGCGCTGTCCGATGTGCGCCGTTCGATCGCGATGTTTAAAGAGGTCCGGGTGCCGATCCTGGGGCTGGTTGAGAACATGGCCGGCCTGGAATGCCCGCACTGCCACAAGACGGTGGAGCTTTACGAGGGCGGGGGCGGGGCGGTTCTCAGCAGGGAATTCGATGTCCCGCTTTTGGGGCAGGTGCCCTTTGATCCATCCATTGGCCACAGCGGGGACGCCGGCAAGCCGATCGTCCTGTCCCAGCCCGAGTCCGCCCAGGCGAAAGCGTTTCGGAAAACGGCTGAATGGGTCGCGGCGCGCGTCAGCGTCTTGAACGCCGGCGCGGAAAGCCCTTTAATACAGATCAGTTGATCACGTTCCCTTCCTTAAGGAGGCTTGATTTATGACCCAATTAGAATCCGCTCGCCTAGGCCACATCACGCCCGAGATGAAGCGGGTCGCCGAGAAGGAAAACCGCACGCCCGAATTTATCCGCGACGAAATCGCCGCCGGCCGCCTGATCATCCCCGCCAATACGAACCATTTGAAATACCGCCTGGATCCGACGGCCATTGGAATCGGGGTCTGCTGCAAGATCAACGCCAATATCGGCAATTCCGCCACCACGTCCAACCTCGATCAAGAATTGGATAAGCTGCATATGGCGGTGCATTATGGCGCCGACACCGTGATGGATCTTTCCACCGGCGGCGAACTGGATCCGATTCGCGAAGCCATCGTCCAGGCCAGCACGGTCCCCGTGGGAACGGTGCCGATCTATCAGGCCCTTCTGGACGTCCCCAAGGTGGAAGACCTGACCTGGGAGATCATGCGGGACGTGATTGAAAAACAAGCCAAACAAGGCGTCGATTACTTCACCATTCACGCGGGAGTCCGCAAAGACCATGTGCCGCTGACCCATAACCGGATCACCGGGATTGTCAGCCGGGGCGGTTCGATTCTGGCGCAGTGGTGCATCGCGCACAACGAGGAGAATTTCCTCTACACCCATTTTGATGAGATCACCGAGATTTTACGCGCCTGCGATGTGAGTTACAGTCTGGGCGACGGCTTGAGACCGGGGTGTCTGGCCGACGCGTCCGACCCCGCCCAGTTTGCCGAGCTGGACACGCTGGGGGAACTCACCGCCCGCGCCCAGGCGATGGGGGTCCAGGTGATGGTGGAAGGCCCCGGCCATGTGCCCTTTCATCAGGTGGCGATGAATGTGGAGCGCCAGCAGAAAGTCTGCCACGGGGCCCCCTTCTATGTGCTGGGCCCGTTGGTGACCGATATCGCCCCGGGCTACGACCACATCACCTCCGCGATCGGAGCCACAGCGGCCGGCGCGGCCGGCGCGGCGCTTTTGTGCTACGTGACGCCGGCGGAGCATCTCAGCCTTCCGAACAAAGAGGACGTGCGCCAGGGCGTGATCGCTTACAAAATCGCCGCCCATGCAGCGGACATCGCCCGGGGACGCCCGGGGGCCCGCGACCGGGACGACGAGCTCTCCCGAGCGCGCTTTAATTTTGACTGGAACCGGCAATTCGCTCTGGCCCTGGATCCGGAAGCCGCCAAAGCCAAGCATGACAGCACCCTGCCGCAGGAAGGGTTCAAGGACGCGCCGTTCTGTTCGATGTGCGGCCCCAAGTTCTGCGCGATGAAAATCAGCCAGGACGGCCGGGCGATCGAGGAAGAACATCTGGTCAAGGTGGACGTATGAATGCAGCCATCGCCAAACTGCAGCCTTCGCTTCAGGACCAGATTCTGGCGCTTAAGAAAGAGCGCGGGGCGATCATCCTGGCGCACAACTATCAGGCGGGAGACGTTCAGGATGTCGCGGATTTTGTCGGCGATTCGCTGGGCTTGTCGCAGAAAGCCGCCCAGTCAGATGCCCCGCTCATCGTTTTCTGCGGCGTGCACTTCATGGCGGAGACCGCCAGCATTCTCTGCCCGGACAAAAAGGTCCTGATCCCCGATCCGGAGGCCGGCTGTTCGCTGTCCGATATGATCACCGTGCCCGCTTTGCGCCAATGGAAGGCGGAGCATCCCGGCGCGGTGGTGGTGGCGTATGTCAACACCTCCGCGGCCGTCAAAGCCGAAAGCGACATTTGCTGCACGTCCTCGAATGCGGTGAAAGTCGTGGAGTCGATTCCCAAGGAGAAAGAGATCCTCTTTATCCCGGATATGTATCTGGGGAGTTTCGTGCGCGAGAAGACCGGACGGAAGATCCATCTCTGGCCGGGGTACTGCGGCGTGCATTCCCAGATCCCAGCCGATTTGGTGGAACGCATGAAGCGCGAGCATCCGGGAGCCGAAGTCCTGATCCATCCGGAGTGCGGCTGTTTGACGCCTCAGTTGATGCACGCGGACCAGATTTTATCCACGGAGGGGATCGCGCGCCGGCCCGCGGAGTCCAAGGCCAGGGAATTTATCGTCGCGACTGAAACGGGCATCCTCCACCGGCTGGTGAAAACCTATCCGGACCGGACATTTATCCCCATCCTGGGAGGGGCGGTTTGCGGCTACATGAAGCGCATCACCCTGGAGAAAGTGCTCTGGTCGCTGGAAGACCTGCAGGTTGAAGTGAAAGTCCCCGCGGAGATCGCCGCCAAAGCCAAACGAGCGATCGACCGCATGATGGCGATCGGATAGGAGAACTTGGGAATGAAACAAAAACTCGTCAGTATTTCTACTGATGTCCTTGGTGGAACCCCCGTATTTTCTGGCACGCGCGTACCCGTGCAAACGTTCATCGAATACATCGAGGGAGGCCATTCAATCGATGACTTTTTAGAGGGATTTCCCACTGTCAAGCGTGAACGGCTCGTGGCCTTTCTCGAAGAAGCAAAAAAGCGGATGACTTCCAGAGCCGCTTAGATGAAACTGCTGATTGACGAGTGTGTCGATTGCCGCTTTGCCGGAACGCTATCGGGCCACGTGGTTAAGACGGTTCCCCAAATGGGCTGGACAGCGATCAAGAATGGTCAACTGCTTAGTCTGGCTGAAGGGGAATTCGATGTTTTTATCACCGTGGATCGTGGTTTGCCTTCGCAGCAAAATCTTTCGAGGCGAAAAATTGCAGTGCTTGTTATGAGAGCCAAAACGAACCGGCTAGTGGATCTTGAGCCTCTGGCGCCTAAGGTTTTGGTGGTTTTATCCAAGCTCAAGCCAGGTTCTATTGTAGTTGTCGATGAAGACGAGAGTCCACCACAGAACATGCGCAGCGACATCGTAGCCGATGCTCCTAAACGACGAAAGCTAAGCGCACGATCGACCGCATGATGGCGATCGGGTAGAGGCCCATTGATGAATCAAGCGCTCGACATTGTAGCGGCGGGTTGGAAATCCTGGAAAGGGCAAGGCCAGACGTTAGTCGTTTTCGCATTTCAGGAATCTGCTCCCGTTCTTTTGGGTCTTGGAAAAGAAGCGAAGATTCTCGCCGCCCTGGCGCAATCGGATGGGTTCAAAGGCAAGGAGCGCGAGACCTTTATCGCGCGGCCCTCCGACAACAAGCCTGCGGAACGTTTGCTCCTGGTGGGACTCGGCAAAAAGGCCGATTTCAATTTGGAAGTTCTCCGCCGCGCCGCTTCGGGTGTCGTCAAAGCCGGTGAATCCCTCAGTTTAAAGCAAATCGCCGTGCGTGTTCCGCAGATCGGGCGCGGTGCCGCTCAACTGGGTGAGATCCAAGCGCTTGGCGAAGGGTTGTTCCTGGCCGCCTATCGTTTTGACCGGTACCAGAAACCGGAGTCCGATGCACCCAAACCGCTGGAGCATGTGACGCTTTTATCCGAGACTCTCTCGGCCAGCGTGGGCAAAGCGATCGATCACGCGCGGATTTTCTCCACAGCCACGACCCTGGCTCGGGATCTGATCAATGAACCCCCCAGCCGGATGAACCCGGAACGTCTGGCCGAAGAGGCCAAAAAGATTCACGAGGGCTCATTGACTGTGAAGGTCCATGAGACCAAGGATCTTGAGAAGATGGGCATGGGGGGCCTGTTGGGCGTCGGCCGCGGCGGAGCCGTTCCGCCGCGGTTGGTCGAGCTGATTTATAAACCGTCCGGTAAAGCGAAAAAAGTCGTCGCGCTGGTGGGCAAGGGGATCACCTTTGATTCCGGCGGGTTGTCGCTCAAACCCGCGCAATCCATGGAGACCATGAAGGACGATATGTCCGGCGCGGCCGCCGTTCTGGGCGTCATGAGCGCGCTGGGCGAACTCAAACCGCGCGTCGAGGTGCGCGGGTATCTGGCGATCGCGGAAAACATGCCGGGAGGCCGGGCCCAGAAGCCCGGCGACGTTTTGAAGGCTTTTAATGGAAAAACGATCGAAGTGCTGAACACCGACGCCGAAGGGCGGCTGGTGCTTTCCGACGCCCTGGCCTATGCGTGTTCGAAGAAGCCCGACGTGGTGATCGATATCGCGACCCTGACCGGCGCCTGCGTGGTGGCGCTGGGGCATCGGATTTCCGCGGTCATGACCAACACGCCCGCGCTGTTTAAGTCGTTAAAAGCGGCGGGTGATTTGAGCGGGGAAAAGTTCTGGGAACTGCCTTTGGAAAAAGAATATCAGCAGGACGTCAAAAGCAAGATCGCGGATGTCCAGAATATCGGAAAACGCCGCGGTGAAGCGGGAGCCATCATCGGGGGGCTCTTTCTTCAGGAGTTTGTGGATGATCGACCCTGGGCTCACATCGATATCGCCGGGCCGTCCTGGACGGATTCGGACCAGCCCTACTGCCCCGCGGGAGCGACCGGCCACCCCGTGCGAACGCTGCTGCATTATCTACAATCGTTATGAGTCCGTCATTCCCGCGAAAGCGCGCACGCCGCACTGCCGGCGCGCCCGCCCAGTCGTGTGGAGAGCGGGAATCCAGGACGGGATCCCCCGCTTACGGCCGCGGGGGATGACGAAAGGGTCTATGGAATTAACCGGCGCTGAAATCATCATCGAATCCCTGAAACGCCAGGGCGTGGATACCGTGTTCGGCATCCCGGGCGGGGTCAACCTGCCGATGTTCGACAAATTCTATGACTCGGGGATCCGCGTGGTGCTGACCCGGCATGAGCAGGGCGCCTCGCACAT
>MGUR01000009.1:19026-25457 GCA_001800075.1 Elusimicrobia bacterium RIFCSPLOWO2_01_FULL_59_12 | reverse complement strand
ATCTGGTGACCGGGCTGGCCACCGCCCATATGGATTCCATCCCCGTGATCGCCATCACCGGCCAGGTCCGGACCGAAGCCATCGGCTCCGACGCCTTCCAGGAAGCCGACGCCACCGGCATCACGCGCCCGATCACCAAGCACAACTATCTGGTCAAGGACGTCCGGGACCTTTCGCGGGTCCTTCGCGAGGCGTTTTACATCGCCACCACCGGCCGGCCGGGCCCGGTCTTGATCGATGTCCCGGTGGATGTCCAGCGCGCGAAGACAGATTTCAAATGGAGCGACACGATCGAAATGCGCTCCTACAAACCCACGGTGAGGGGACATCCCCTGCAAATCAAGAAGGCCGCGGAGCTGATCAAAGAAGCCAAGCGCCCCCTGCTGTACGTGGGCGGCGGCACGGTCTATGCCGGCGCCTGCGCGGAGCTGAAGAAATTGGCCGAAAAAGGGAACATCCCCGTGGCCTGGACGTTGATGGCCAACGGCGCTTTTCCGCCCGGCCATGTTCTGGCGATGGGCCCCCTGGGCATGCATGGGAAGTACTGCACCAATATGGCGATGCAGAAAGCGGACCTTCTGATCGCCGCGGGGTCGCGTTTCGACGACCGCGTGACCGGCATGCTCTCCAAATTTTCGCCCCACTCCAAAAAGATTCACATCGATATCGATCCTTCCAACATCTCCAAAACCGTGCACGCGCACTGCCCGATCATCGGCGACCTGCGCCAGGTGCTCGCCGAGATCGGGGAGGCGATTCCCAAATTGGATCACGCGGAATGGGTCAAAGAGATCCTGGACATGGACAAGAAGAACCCGCTCCCTTACAAAGACGACGCGGTCCTCCGCCCTCAGTATGTGATCCAAGAGCTGCACCGGCTGACCCGGGGCGACGCGATCATCGCCACCGGCGTGGGCCAGCATCAGATGTGGGCGATGCAGTGGTATCCCTGCAACGGCCCTCGGCAGTTCCTCACCTCCGGGGGGCTGGGGACCATGGGCTACGGTTTCCCGGCGGCCCTCGGCGCCAAGTTCGCGTTTCCCGAAAAGACCGTGGCGTGCATCGACGGCGACGGGTCCTTTCAGATGACGGCTTCGGAACTGACAACCTCCACGATCGAAAAGAGGCCGGTGCTGGTGCTGATCATCAATAACTATTTTCTCGGGATGGTCCGTCAGTGGCAGGAGCTGTTCTACAAAGAGCGATTTTCGTCCAGTTGTTTGACGGCTGAAGGCGGCAAGGCGTCCAAGGAGACTCAGCCCGATCCCGCCAAGGTGCCGTATATTCCGGATTTTGTCAAACTCGCGGAGGCGCACGGCGCGTTGGGGATACGCGTGCTGGAGAAGAACCAGGTGACCTCCTCTCTGGAGCGCGCCCTGGAAGAAGTGAAGCGTCGCACGGTGGTGATGGACGTGGTCATCGACCCCGCGGAAAAAGTGTTCCCCATGGTGCCCGCGGGGGCCGGTCTGGACGAGATCATCGTCGATATGGCATAGGAGAACGTTCACATGGCCGAACCCACAGCCGCTCCCGCGCGCAAACCGAAGCCCTGGGCCTTGATCTACAAGGATTACTGCACCGGGTGCGAGGCTTGCATCCAGATGTGCCCGATCAAAGACTGCATCATCAAAGAGGGCGACAGCCCGGAAAAAGCGTGGTGCCGTGTCGTCCCGCAGAAGTGCATCGGCTGCACCCTCTGCGTCCAAATATGCCCCTGGGACTGCATCGAAATGATTCCCCGGGAACACTATCCCCAGGGCGCCTTCAGCGGCGCTCCCGGGGGCCTCATGAAAGTTTCATAGGCGATCTATGAGCGACGATACCCAGTACGACGTGATCGTGATAGGAGCCGGCCCGGGCGGGCTGGCGGCGGGCATGTACGCCGCCCGCGCCAAACTCAAGTCCCTGGTCATGGAGAAAGGGCTGCCCGGCGGACAGATCAACAACACCGGACTCATTGAAGACTACCCGGGGTTCACGTCCATCGACGCCCGGGAGCTGGCCCAGAAAATGGAAGAGCACGCCAGGCATTTCGGCACCGAGATCCGGACGCTGGAAACCACCGGCGTTAAGAAAATTGGCGACATTTTTCAAGTGGAGACGACGGCCGGCGCTTTCACGGCCCGGACGGTGATTCTGGCGACCGGGGGCAGTCCCATCTACCTGGGGTGCCCGGGCGAGGCGGAGTTTCAGAAAAAGGGAGTCAGTTACTGCGCGATTTGCGACGGCCCGCTCCCTTTATTCCGGAACAAGCCCATGGTGGTGGTAGGCGGGGGCGACTCCGCGGTGGAAGAGGGGATGTTTCTGACCAAATACGCCTCCAAGGTTTATCTGGTGCACCGCCGGGATGAACTCCGGGCCTCGCGGATTCTTCAGGACAGGCTCAGGGAGAACCCCAAAATTGAACTGCACCTGGACTCGGTGGTGGAGAAAGTCGGCGGGAGCGACCAGGTGGAATGGGTCCAGATCAAGAACCTCAAGACCCAGAAGGTCGGCAAGTTCGACGCCGGCGCGCTCTTTATTTTCATCGGGTTTACGCCCAACAGCCATATCGTAAAAGACCTTGTCAAGAAAGACGAAAAAGGATACATCCTAACGAATCAGAACATGATGACCTCCGTTCCCGGATTGTTCGCCATCGGCGACGTGCGCCGGCAGCTGACCCGACAGATCACCAACGCGGTCGGCGACGGCACGACGGCCGCGGTCGCCGCCGAGAAATTTATCCATGGGCGACTCCAGGCGTGGGAACAATCCGTCGTGGGATAAGGGAGAGCATTCGATGAAAGACATTGTCGTTCGAATCGGCGGGGAAGGCGGCGAAGGGGTCATCAGCTGCGGCGAATTGCTGACGACGGCCCTGGCCCGATCCAATTACGAAGTGTTTACGTTCCGGACCTACCCGGCGGAAATCAAAGGCGGTCCCGCGATGTTCCAGGTCCGTTCCAGCGACCAGCCCGTTTTGTCCCAAGGCAACCTCGCCGATATTCTGGTTACCTTCAACGAAGAAGCCTATCAGCTGCATGGGCATACCATCCGGCCCGATGGACTGCTGGTTTACGACCCCGACCATTATGCGCCGCAGGGGACTTTTGAGGCTTACGGCGTTCCCCTGGAAGAGATCACGCTGAATGTGGTCAAGTCCAAGCTGGGCAAAAACGTGGTGGCGCTGGGTGTGATCTCCCGCCTTCTGGGGCTCTCCCTGGACCTGTTGGATGAACTTCTTAAAGACCGGTTCAGCAAGAAGGGCGAGGTGGTCGTAGGCAAGAACAAGGATGCATTGCGCGCGGGCTATGCGTACGTCGATCAGCATCCCTGGAAAAAGACGCTGCCTTCCTACGCGCCCGTCCCCTCTTCCCATAAGCGCGTCGTGATGTCCGGGAACGAAGCCCTGTCGGTGGGCGCGATCAGCGCCGGCTGCCGTTACTTCGCGGGATATCCGATCACGCCCGCCTCTGATATTTTGGAGTTCATGGAGCGCGACCTGCCGCGGTTCGGAGGCGCCGTCGTTCAGACCGAAGACGAGATCGCCGCGATCTCTTCGGTCGTGGGCGCTTCCTACGCGGGAAAGAAAGCCATGACGGCCACATCGGGCCCCGGTCTGTCCCTCATGGTCGAGGTGATGGGTCTGGCCACCATGGCGGAGATCCCGTGCGTCATTGTGGACGCCCAGCGCGCCGGTCCCAGCACCGGCATGCCGACCAAGATGGAGCAGGGAGACTTCAATCTCGCCGCTTTCGGCGCCCATGGAGACGCCCCGCGGATCGTGCTGGCCCCCGGCGACGTCGAAGAATGCCTCTACGACATCATCCGCGCTTTTAACCTAGCGGAAAAGTACCAGGTCCCGGTGCTCTATCTTACCGATCAGTCTTTGGCCCACCGCACGCAGACATTCCCCTGGCCCGACTTTAAAAAGGTCCCCGTGATCAATCGCCTCCTGCCTACGGAAGCCGACCTCAAAGATTTCAAGCGTTATCGCATCACCCCCAACGGCGTTTCGCCGATGTCGATTCCCGGCACCGAGGGCGGCTGCTACGCGGCGACGGGCCTGGAACACGCTGAGCGGGGGACTCCCAACTTCACCCCCCAGGCGCATGAGCAGATGTCCGCCAAACGCGCGCTGAAGATCAAGGAAGCGTCCAAAGAGCCAGGCTTCACCACGCGGTTCGGCCCCAAGAAGGCGAAGATCGGCATGATCGGATGGGGGTCCACTCAGGGGGCGATCCGCGAAGGCATGGACCTGGCGGCCAAAGAGGGGATCAGCGTCGCCCAGTTGCAGCTGAAAATGGTGTATCCCCTGCCCGAGGCCGACGTGCGCGACTTTATTGAGTCCGTCGAGAAGGTAGTGGTGGCGGAGCTGAATCACAGCGGGCAAGTGAACAGCGCTATCCGTTCGCAGTTTCTGATCCCGACGATTTCGCTGACCAAGGCCTCCGGGCTGCCCTTCCATGCCGAGGAAATCGCGGAAAAATTGCGCGCCATCGCCGGCGGAAAACCGGCTGCCGGCGCTGTTGCCCCGGCGAGAGCCGGGGTCCAGCCCAAGTAAGGAGAGACTTTTATGCCGCACACGACCGCTGATTACAAAGCTTCCGTCAAGCCGACCTGGTGCCCCGGATGCGGCGATTTTGCCGTCTTAAACGCCCTCTACCAGGCCCTGGCGACTCTCGATCTGAACCCGAAAGACGTCGCGATCGTGTCCGGGATCGGATGTTCAGGCCGATTGCCGATTTTCGTGAACTCCTACGGCTTCCACGGTGTGCACGGCCGGGTGCTGCCGACCGCGATGGGCGTTAAAATCGGCAACCCGAAACTGACGGTGATCGCGGTGGGAGGGGACGGAGACGGTCTGGCGATCGGCGGAGGGCATTTCCCGCACGCGGCGCGCCGCAACATCGACATCACCTACATCATGCTGGACAACAACATCTACGGCCTGACCAAAGGCCAGGCCTCACCCACGACGCTCCAGACCTTTCAAGGCAAATCCAGCCCCTACGGCGTGGCCGAGGAAAACTTGAACCCCGTCGCGCTGGCGCTCGCTTACGATGTATCCTTCATCGCCCGCGGCTACTCCGGGCAGCTCAAACACCTGACGGACCTGATCGTGGACGGCATCAACCATAAAGGGTTCTCCTTCGTTCATGCGCTGTCGCCCTGTGTGGTGTTCAACGACACCTACAAGTATTACGGCAAGAAAGTCACTCCGATCGCGCCCTATGAGAACCCCTCGAACAAGATGCGCGCGCTGGAAATGTGGCAGGACAAGAACAACATCTTCCTGGGGACGTTCTACAAGGACGAAACCCGCCAGCCGTTCAATGAGCGCATCCGGGACATCATCGGCCAGTTTCCCCGGGATGATGATAAATACTTCATCGATATGCTCAATCGTTACGCGTAACCCCGTGCTCACCCTGCGGCGCGCCTTCCTGTTCCTGATTGTGGTGACCGGACTCCCCGTGTCGGGCGGTTCGGAGGCCTCGCGTGTCGGCGTGCTGGTGATGGCGCACGGCGGCAGCCCGGTGTGGAATAGGACCGTGAAGGACATGGTGAAGGAAGCCGGCATCGAGCACCCGACACGCATCTATTTCGGCATGGGACACACCAAAGAGGAAGCCGATCTCCTCCAAGCGGCGATCAAGCATCTCGAAGGTAAACGCGTGCACACCATCGTCGTGATTCCCCTTCTGGTGTCCTCCTACTCGGAGATTTACCGCCAGTGGCGCTATCTTTTGGGGGTGGACGTCAATCCGGGATTCAATTCAACCTCCTTTTTTCCCGTGACGCGCCGCGCGACGATTGAATTCGGCGAGCCGTTCAATGACGATCCCATCATCAGCCTCATCCTCCTGGATCGCGCCCGGGAGATCAGCCAGAACCCGGGACAGGAAAGCGTGGTGTTGGTGGCGCATGGGCCCAATGACGATTCCGACAACGCGCGATGGATGCAGATGCTGAGCCGGGTCTGCCGGACGATCCAGGTCCGCGGCCGCTTTAAATCCGTCCAAGGCATGACCCTGCGGGACGACGCGCCTAACGAGATTCGCAGCCAGGCCGTGGCCTCGCTGCGCGGCCATGTGGAGGCTATCGGGAAGGAAGGGAGCCGGGCCTTGGTGATCCCCTATCTAATCGCGCCCGGCGGCATTGAGAATAAAGTCGGCATCGCGCTCAAAGGCCTGGATTATACGCTGAACGCCAAGGTCGTCGCCCCCGACCACCGTCTTGCCCAGTGGATCCGCAGCAAGATCCCATAAATCAATCGAAAATGGAAGATAGAGGATGGTTCTCGACCATCCTCCCTCCTCCCTCTTCTACCCTCGAAAGAGATGACGTTCTGAGATCAAATAAGTTATTATCCCGAATGCCATGCTGAATTACTTTAAATTTATCTGGACCACTGCCGTCGGTCTGCTCAAAGGGTTGGGCGTGAC
>MGUR01000009.1:18036-18987 GCA_001800075.1 Elusimicrobia bacterium RIFCSPLOWO2_01_FULL_59_12 | reverse complement strand
GTGCGAGCCTGCCCGTCCGCGTGCATCGACCTGACCAGCGAGCGCAACGCGGCGGGGAAGAAGATCATCCAGAACTACACCATCGACTTCGGAAAGTGCAACTGGTGCCGCCTGTGTGAGGAAGCCTGCCCCACCAACCCCAAGTCCGTGCATCACACCCTGGAGTATGAGATGATGTTTTTGTCGCGCGATGATTTCAAAATCACCTGGACCAAAGACGCAGAAGGCCGTCCCTTGGTCCCGGTCAACGCCGCCGGCGTCCCGATCGGCCCCTGGGCCGACACGCCGGGCAAACATCTTTCCGTGGGATTGGGAGCGCATAAATCCCCGCCCCCTGTCGCTGCGCCCGCAGCGGTCCCGGCTGCTCCACCCGCCCATTAATCCTCCGCTATGAAGTATCGAAAATTCGGATCGACGGGGTTCCAAGTCTCCGAGATCGGCTTCGGCGCTTGGGCCATCGGCGGCGACGCCCACGGAAACAGCTACGGGCCCACGCAGGACGACGAATCGCTGCGCGCGATCAAGACGGCGCTCGACCTGGGCTGCACGTTTTTTGACACGGCGGACTGCTACGGGTACGGCCACAGCGAGGAACTGCTCGGACAGGCGCTGAAGGGTTGGCGGGACCGGGTGATCATTGCGACCAAAGGCGGAAGCGATTTTTATCACGCGCCGCCGCGGCTCAACTTCACGGACGCCCACCTGAGCTTTGCGGTCGAGCAAAGCCTGAAGCGTTTGGGAACGGATTACATCGATCTTTTCCAACTGCACAATCCGCCGTTCAGCGTGATCGAGCGCGGCCGATTGTTCGAGCCCCTGGAGAAATTGAAGGCCCAGGGCAAGATCCGCTTCTACGGAATTTCGATTCATGACCCGGCGGAAGGCCTGCTGGCGCTGAAAAGCGGCCATCCGGCGGCCATTCAGGTGGTTTATAACTACCTGCGGCGGGAC
>MGUR01000009.1:17478-18014 GCA_001800075.1 Elusimicrobia bacterium RIFCSPLOWO2_01_FULL_59_12 | reverse complement strand
GTTTTCTGACGGGCAAGTACACGAAAGATTCCATCTTTCCGGTGGGCGACATCCGGCACCAGTGGCCGTCCAAGCATCAAACCCAGATCATCAACCAGGTGGATGACTTCTCCAAGCGCATCGCCGCCGGGCCCCTGACCCGGGCGCAGGCGGCGCTGAAGTTCGTCCTCTCCCAGCCGGCCGTCTCCGCGGTCATTCCCGGCTGCAAAACGGTCGCCCAGACCGAAGAAAACTTCCGCACCGCCGACCTGGCGGCCATGGCGGTTCAGGCAAAATAGCTGACGATCTTTTGAAGCGCGGGGTTGAGGACGTTCGCAGGCGTGACAAAGCTAATTACGAAGTGACTTCCCTCCATATCGTAAAAATAACCTGGATGCACGAGAAGTCCTTCGTTCCGCAGTAAACCCAACGCCGCTTTCTCTTCTTCGGCACCTTTCTTGTCCATCCGGACTGTGACATAGAACCCGCCTTCGGGTTTCACGAAGGACAGCCAAAACGCCTGCGCGAGCACCCGCGTCACCGCACCGGCACGTTTG
>MGUR01000009.1:10761-17381 GCA_001800075.1 Elusimicrobia bacterium RIFCSPLOWO2_01_FULL_59_12 | reverse complement strand
GCTTTTTTGACCTGAGACGGTTCGCCGGTCACCGCGATCCAGCCGATTTTAAGCCCCGGAAGGGCAAACATCTTAGACACACCGTTGAGGGAAAAAACAAGCGGAAGGTTGCGGTTCCCCGGCCGCGGCAGTCGTCTGCTATGGAACAAAAATTCGCTGAAGACTTCATCGGAAATGACGGGAAGATAGTGCCGCTGGGCGATCGCGGCCAGGCCGGCGATCTCTTGGTCAGTGGCCACCGCGCCGGTGGGGTTGTGCGGGGAGATGAGAACGATCGCCCGGGTTTTGGGGGTGATCGCTGATCGCAGGTGGTTGAGGTCAATCTCCCAGCGTTCCTTTTCCAGCAGCCGATATCCCGTCAGCCGGATGCGGCAAAGGTCCGCGATGGAGTCCAGCAGGGGGTAGCTCGGCCTGGGACAGAGAATCTCATCCCCGGGGTTGGCCAGCAGCTTGAACAGATACAGGTACGACAGGCTGGTGCCGGGCGTGAGAATGATTTGATCGGAGGGAACGGCCAGTCCTTCGCCGCGGTAATAGGTTTCAATCGCGCGGCGCGCGGCGAGCTGGCCGAGCGGGTCCGGGGCATACATCTTAGTGCGTTCCGCTCCCTGCGCAAGCGCCCGCCCCAGGGCCGCAGGGGGAAAAATAAACCCGGCGCGATTGACATTTCCTGAAACCAAATCGGTAACCCGTTTCCCTTTCGCGAGTCGAGCGTCCCGCTCCCGGTAAAGGGCGTTGAGTGAGGTTTCAAAGCGTTGTACGATATCGGCGAACATGATTCCTCTTCGTCATCCCCGCGCAGGCGGGGATCCATCCTTGAATTTATGAGTATACAAGTAGATAAGACTCTGGATTCCCGCTTTCGCGGGAATGACGGTGCGGGACGGCTGCTGACGCTGGATGTCTTCAGAGGGCTCACGATCGCGGGGATGATCCTGGTCAACAGCCCGGGGAACCAGACCGCCTACGCCCAGCTCGAGCACGCCGAGTGGAACGGCTGCACGTTCACAGATTGGGTCTTTCCCTTCTTCCTCTTTTCCGTCGGGGTGTCTTTGGCGTTTTCCTTGTCCAAACGTTTGGAAAACCAAGAGCCCCCTCGAACGCTCCTGGTCAAGATACTCAAACGCGCGGCGATTCTATTTGCGTTGGGGTTGTTGCTCAACGGCTTTCCGGCCTATCACCTGTCTTCGATCCGCATTCCGGGCGTGCTGCAGCGGATCGCGCTGTGTTATCTGGCCGCTTCCGTGCTTTTCTTGAAAACGCGTGTTTGGACACAGGCGTCTGTCGCCTGCGCGCTGTTGGTGGGCTATTGGCTCGCTATGACCAGCGTGCCGGTTGCCGGATACGGAGCGGCCGATTTGGGCATGGAAGGCAATCTGGGCGCTTATATTGATCGCCTTCTTTTATCCGGACACATCTACAAACCGGTCTATGATCCGGAAGGGCTTTTCAGCACCCTGCCGGCAATCGCCACCACGCTGTTGGGCAATCTCACAGGCGTTTGGCTGCTATCCAACCGCACGGGCGGCCAAAAAGTCCGGGGGATGATCCTGGCAGGAGGGCTCACGGCGGGCGCGGGATGGCTTTGGGGGCTGGTGTTCCCGATCAATAAAGCCCTTTGGACAAGTTCCTACGTGCTTTGGACCGGCGGTTTGGCGCTGATCATTTTGGCGATCTGCTACGGGTTGATCGAGGTCTACGGCCGACGCGGCTGGTGCAAACCCTTTGAGGCGCTTGGCATCAACGCCATCGCGGCCTACCTTCTGCACATTCTGTTCTTGAAGATCCAGAACCTGATCCACGTCCCGCGCCTGGACGGCAGTCCGGGCAACCTCAGGCTCTATATTTCCGAACACCTCTTCGGCTGGACCTCCCTTGAAAACGCCTCGCTTTTTTATGCTCTCAGCTACACCCTCCTCTGGCTCGTCTTCTTCTGGGTCCTCTACCGTCGAAAGCTCTTCATTAAGATATAGGAACTATTTGATACGACAGGCGTCACGTTTTGCGCCTGATTCGCTTTGATATAATCAAGACATGGCGCTTTCACAGGAGGAAATCCTTCGTTACAGCCGGCACCTGATCATGCCCGAAGTCGGGGTGGAGGGTCAGGAAAAGCTGAAGAACGCCAGCGTCCTATTGATCGGGTGCGGGGGGTTGGGTTCGCCTTTGGGTCAGTATTTGTCTGCGGCGGGGGTAGGCCGGCTGGGACTGGTGGATTTTGACGTCGTCGATTTCACCAACCTCCAACGGCAGGTGATGTTCGGAACGCAAGACGTGGGGCGCCCGAAAGTAGAGGCGTCCAAGGACCGCATCGCGTCCATCAACCCCAATGTCCAAGTCACCGCCTATCGCTCCAAGCTGAGTTCCGAAAATGTCCTGGAGATCTTCAAGGGATATGACATCATCATCGATGGGACCGACAATTTCCCTACCCGCTACCTGGTCAATGACGCCTGCGTCTTCCTCAAAAAACCGAATGTCTACGGCAGCATCTTCCGGTTTGAAGGGCAGGCTACGATTTTCTGGGGTGAAAAAGGGCCTTGTTACCGATGCTTGTATCCCGAACCGCCGCCGCCCGGCATGGTCCCGTCCTGCGCGGAGGGAGGCGTGCTGGGGATCCTTCCCGGACTGATCGGCCTGATCCAGGCCACCGAAGCCATCAAATTGATTCTCGGCAAAGGCGATCCGCTGATCGGCCGGCTCCTGCTTTTCAACGCGCTCGATATGAAGTTCCGCGAGGTGAAACTGCAAAAGGACCCCGAGTGCCCGGTCTGCGGCAAGAACCCCAGCATCACCCAGCTGATTGATTACGAACAATTCTGCGGAATCGGATTGGGCCAGGAAGAGGCCGATGTGCAAACCAACGGCATCAAGGAAATCAGCGCTAAAGAACTTAAGTCCATGATGGACCGTCACGAGACGTTTGTGCTCGTGGATGTGCGTGAACCGCACGAGTATCAAATCGCAAAAATCCCCGGTTCCAAGCTGATCCCACTGGGGGACGTGGCCCAGCGCGCCAATGAACTGGATACCGCGGTTGATATCGTTGTGCATTGCCGTTCCGGCGCGCGCAGCGCCAAGGCGATCCAGACGCTGCAGAAAATGGGCTTCAAACGGCTTCGGAACCTCAAAGGCGGCGTGCTCGCCTGGTCGCAGGACGTCGACCCCAACGTCCCGCAGTATTAACAGGGGCCCGCACGCCACGATGATCCTCCGCCGCGAACGGTTTCAAAAGGAAGCTTTTCCCTTCATGGAGGAAATTTACGCCTCCGCCCTCCGGATGGCCCGCCAGAAAGAAAATGCCGAAGATCTGGCGAGCGAAGTCTATGCCCGCGCCTGGAAATCCTACGACCAGTTCGAGCCCGGCACCCACATGCGCGCGTGGCTCTACAAAATCCTGACCAACACCTTCATCAATCATTACCGCCAGAAACAGCGCCAACCCGGTTGGGTGTCCCTCGATAAGCCTGAGGGGGATCCGGACACCAGCGACGGCTCCAGTCTCTACGACCGGCTGGCGGACGCCTCCCCGCGTCCGGATGAACTCCTCGCCAACCGCTTTCTGGACCGCGACCTGCGTCGAGCCATCGACTCCCTTCCCGAGGAGTTCCGCATGGCCGTGGTGCTGTGCGATGTGCAGTCGTTTTCCTATCAGGAAGCGGCTGACATGATGGAGATTCCCATCGGGACCGTCCGTTCCCGGCTTTTTCGCGGGCGGCGTCTGCTTCAGAAGATTCTCTGGGAGCAGGCGGTGACCGCCGGCGTCGTGAATGCCGCGGGGAGGCCCTCGTGAACTGCAAAGAGTCGCTTCGGAAGATTTACGAATTCCTGGATGGAGATCTGGAGAAGGTCTCGTCGGCTGAAATTGAAGTTCACATCAACTGCTGCCGCCATTGCTGGGACCGATTTGAGTTCGAAAAGCAGCTGAAAACGCTGATCAAGAAAAGCTGCTGCAAAGAAATCTGCCCGGATACCCTCCGCAAACGCATCGAAGCCCTGCTCGACAAATACTAATCTTTCGGCGCCGTTTCGTTTGCTATAGTCCCTCAGTGGTGTCCGGGGAAAATCATCCGTTCGCCGAAGAATTTGCGAGAAAAAGCTTCATGTCCTGGAGTTCACTCCTTCTCCCGTCCGCAGGATGGGGCACGGCTTCGACGTAAAACGGCTTTTGCCCTCACCCTCCACCCTCTCCCAGGTGCCGCGGGAGAGGGGAATTACAAAAGTTTCCCCGGACACGACTGATAGTCCCTAAATGCTTCTCTGGACCTATAAATTTTGCAAGTTCCTCTTCCGGTACGTGGTGCCGGCCAGAGCCCGGTATCTCCTGGCGCGTTGGATCGCGCGCGCTGTCTGTTTCTTGAATGCCCGTCGCCGCCGCGTGATCATTGACAACCTCACGCCGTTGGTGGGCGCCGAACGGGCGGCTCAGCTGGCGCCCGAGCTCCTGGGCAATTTTGTCATGACCGCCGTTGACTTTTTCTGTACACGCCCGCAGGGGACGCGCCCGATCACCTGGGAAGGATGGTCTCGGATCGAACAGGCGTACCAAGAAAGCCGCCGGCTCATCATTGTGACCGCCCATATGGGGAATTGGGAAATCGGAATTTCCAGCCTGATCGACCGGGGCTTCCCCGTAGCGGGGCTCTATGCCACCTACACCGATGATGACATAGTCCAATGGATCACCAGCCATCGGCATCCTCAGGTGCAGTGGATCCCTACGACGCCGGGAGCCGCCGATATCTGCGTGGCCGCGATCGAACAAGGACGAATTCTTTGCCTTGCGGCGGATATCCCTTTTAAAGAACACGGGAGGCGGGTCCAGGTGGCAGGCCGCTCCGCGCGCATGCCGTTGGGTCCCTGGGCGATCGCCTTGCGGGCAAAGGCGACGGTCCTTCCGGCTTTTATCCTTCGCAAATCTCCGGGGCGCTACCACGGCGTCATCCATGAACCCATCAAACCGACTTCGGAAACGTTAAAGCGGCAAATGGTCAAAATGCAGGAAATCTACCGCAGCACGCTGGAGGATTACTTAAAGGCTTACCCGGAACAGTGGGGCAATCTCCAGCCTTTCTGGGATCGTTAGTGCCCAAAAAGCGTTCCCATCTGCTGATACGCGCCATGGTGTACGGCACGGTCGTGGGGGTGATTGCCTGCGCGGTCTTTCTGCGGCGCGGTCAGCAGAAACTGATGGACCTGGTCACCCACGCCTCCGGGAAGACGACGGATGTTTACAGCGCTTGGTTAAATCTGGTCCCGGACGATGCCCTCCCCCGAGAGGTCGTTTTGGAGACGCTTGTCATGCTGGGGTATGAGGGGATGTCCGAAAGGCTGGAAAAGGCCGGTCAATATCGCGCGAGCGATGCCCGGATTGAGATCTGGACCCGCGGTTTTGAGTATCCCGATCTGACCCTGCCGTCCCAGCAGATCCGTGTGTCGTTTTGGAATAACCACGTCAGCCGTATTGAAACTCTCCCGGACGGGCGATCTGCCGGCTCCTGGCGTCTGGAGCCAAAGCGGTTGGCGCGATGGGCCGCCCAGGGCGGCGCCAGCCAGCCGAAGACGCGCATCGAGGACCTCCCGGCGTACGTTCCCATGGCGGTGGTGGCGGTCGAAGATAAACGCTTTTTTCAGCATGGCGCTATTGATCTTCGCGGATTGCTGCGCGCGGCGTGGGTGGATCTCCGCAGCGCCGAGCTTCGTCAGGGGGGGAGCACGATCACCCAGCAGCTGTCGCGCTCGATCTTTCTCGACGTCCAGCGCACCTGGACCCGCAAGCTCCTCGAAGCGGGGCTGGCTTTTTTCCTGGAGGCGGTGTACAGCAAACCACGGCTCTTGGAAATGTACCTGAATCAGGTGTATTGGGGGCATGACGGGTCCGAGACCCTGCTCGGGCTGGAATCGGCGAGCCGGTCGTTTTTTGGAAAGTCCGCTCGCGAACTGACCCTGGCAGAAAGCGCGCTTCTGGCGGGCCTGCTGCAATCGCCCAACCGTACCTCGCCGCGCTCGGATATGAAGCTCGCCAGGCAGCGGCGCAACCGGGTGCTGTCGCTCATGGCCAACCAGGGCTTGATCATGGAGGGTCCCTATAAGGCCGCTTTGATCGAGCCGATCAAGCTGGCTCCTCTTCCGCCCCGCGCCGGTCAAGCGCCTTATTTTGTCGCGACGCTGCAGGAAACCCTGCTGCAGCAATACTCTTTCGGAACGCTCATCGCCCGTGGCTGGCGGATTTTCACGACGCTGGATCCGGTCCTGCAGGCGTATGCCGTCAACGCTTTGAAACCCTCCGAAGGGCAAGCGGCGCTGGTCGCCATCGATCCCCGCACGGGAGCGGTTCGCGCCTGGGTGGGGGGGACCGGTTACGGAAAGAGCACGTTCGATCGCGTGGTGTATGCCCGGCGACAACCCGGATCCGGTTTTAAGCCGTTTGTCATGCTGGCCGCGATCGATGCCCGCAAGACGACAGAAGCTGCGATTCTGGAAGACAAACCGTTCACGATCGAAACACCGCAGGGTCCCTGGTCGCCCATGAACTATGACCGCACCTACCGCGGGAAGGTTTCGTTGTGGGACGCGCTGGTCCTCTCCTTAAATGTACCGACCGTACAACTGGCGATGCA
>MGUR01000009.1:0-10749 GCA_001800075.1 Elusimicrobia bacterium RIFCSPLOWO2_01_FULL_59_12 | reverse complement strand
CTGCGAGCCGTGCCGTCGCTGGCTCTGGGTACCTCCGAAGTGACCGTGCTTGAATTAACGAGCGCCTATGCGACGTTTGCCAATGCCGGCACCTATAGGGAACCTTACACGATTGAAAGCATCCTAGATGCCGATCAGAACGCGGTCCAGACGCATTCGCCCCGGCCGAAGAGCGTGGTTTCCGAACTTTCCACATACATCGTGACGCACATGCTCCGAGCCGTTCTGGATGAAGGGACAGGCAAGTCGGCGCGTCAGATGGGTTTTACGCATGCGGCGGCTGGGAAGACCGGCACATCAGAAAATTATCAGGACGCGTGGTTTATCGGGTACACGCCGCAGTTAGCGTGCGGTGTTTGGGTGGGGCACGATCAACCTCGTACGCTCGGGCGATCGTCCGCGGGGATCGCGCTGCCGATCTGGGCCGCGTTCATGCAAAAGGCGCTAGCTCTATGGCCAGAGGAAAAATGGCCCGAACCAAAAGGGCTTCTGTGGAAAGCCATCGACACCGGAACGGGTGACCTGGCGCGGAGCGGCTGCACCCAGCGGCGGAAAGAAGCCTTCTTGCCTGGAACCGAGCCGGAGAAAATGTGTACACTGCACCCCGGTGGGATCAGCGGATTTTTTTACCGGCTGAGAAATAAATAACACTAATCCGTCACCCCCGCGAAAGCGGGGTTCCAGAGACTCCGGATTCCCGCCCCTCACACGGCTGGGCGGGCTTTCGCGGGAATGACGACGAGATGGAGGTAAGTATGAAAAAGTGCGCTATTCTTCTTTTAGGTTTTGTACTCGCCCTGGCGTCCAGCGCAGGAGCCGCCAAACAGCCCGGGGAGCCGAGGGATTTCGGAGTGGGAGCGATCTTCGGCAGCCCGACAGGCTTGTCCATGAAATACTGGCTGACGGACGTTTCAGCGGTGGACGCGGCTATGGCCTGGCATTTCGGAGATGACGACCGGTTCCAGATCCACTCCGACTATCTTTGGCACATCACCCTCCCCAGTTTAAAAGTAGCCGAGGGGCGGTTGCCGGCCTACGTCGGGGTGGGATTGCGGGTGCTCGCCGGCAACGATTCCGAAGCGGGGGTGCGCATCCCGCTGGGGATGTCGTATTTGGTCGAAAGGGCCCCCCTTGAGCTATTTGCAGAGATCGTTCCGGTGGTCGAATTCGCCCCGGATACGGAAGGCGAGATTGACGGCGGCGTGGGGATACGCTTTTACTTCAAGTGACAGCCGCATCGTCACCCCGGCAGGCCGTAAGCCGGGGTCCAGAGGTGTTAAACCTATGCTGGTTCCCCCGCTAACGACCGCGGGGGATGACGGTGGGGTTTAAAATTTAAACGGTCGTTTGAGGCAGGCTTTCGCTTCGTTGTGAGACCCCCAGAAGTCCGGACGTGAGAGCACTTTCTTGTAGTGATCCAGAGCCTTGTCACGCTCACCTTCGACGTCGTAAATCTGCCCCATTCTTAAGTAGGCGAACGTGACCCATCGGCTGCTTTCCACGTCCTCCATAACGATTTCCTGCATGTATTTCATGCTCGTATTCATGTCGCGTTGACCCCACAAAGCGGCGACTCCCAGACAATAACGCGCCGGGTAAGTCCCTTCACGGCGGTAGTAAGGAACTTCCTTTTGCGAACGCTGTAAATACTCCAGGGCAGCCGGTTTCAGGGCGTCCCAATCCCGCAATTCGTAGAGGGTCATGATGTGCGCAAGGGACATCGCGGGGCTTTTCGGGAACTCCGCATGCAGTTTCGTCGATAGAGGGAGCGCCTGGGCGGGGGACCGTTCTTCCCAGGTGTAGATCTCGATGAGAAACATCATCGCTTCAACCCGGGCATGCTCGCCTTTCTCAATGGCGAGCCGAAGCTCCGAAAGGCCGCGCTCCCGGTCGCCGCGGATAAACAGCGCGGCCAGAACTTTTTGGACCCCCGGGAGGGTATCGGTGAAATAGTCGTAAATGCCCAAACCCAGATAGGCATCGTAAAGCTCCGGGTCCAGCTTGAGCGCCCGCTTGAGGAGTTTGTGGCCGTTTTTCCCGAGAAAATAGGCTTTGATCCAGGACCCCTGCGTGACCAGCCAGCGGCCTTTGAGTCCCTGGGCGCCTCCGGAGTACAAACAGGCTTTCGCCTTCACGTTCGGGTTTTCGGTGGAGCGCATGAGGTCCTCGGCCACCCGGACCGTCGCCAGGTAGTCCTGCTCAAGGCGGTCTCGAATCGCGGGCAGGTCCGTGTCGAACTGCTGGGCCAGCTGCCACCAGTCGGCGGCGGTTTTATAAAAATAGCCGGCGGGTTCCTTGGGGTGTGCCGCGATGTATTGTTCAAAGAGTTCGCGGGCCTCATCGTACTTCAGGTGATACAGCCACCATAGTCCCTGTTCGAGGGGGGTGCCTGTGGGATGTTCCTGCGGCGGAATGTGAGCGTACGCGGACGTGCCGGGCGCCGCCAACAAAGCGGCGATGGGCGTCATGAACAGCAGAGACCTGATCAGTTTCATGCGCAAAATCAAAGATAAAAGAACGCCTCGCTGTCAAGAACGCCGGCAGGGCGGATGTTGACGAGCACGCTAGGAACTTACGATAATACCGAACTCTAAACCGCTAAAGCTTCTGCATGCTTTAGCGTTATTTTTCTGCCGAATTCAACGCGCCAAAGGATACCCACGATGCATAAAGTCACATTGATTTTAGGAGATGGCACGGGGCCGGAGTTGTGCGAGGTCGTAAAGAAAGTCATCGCCGCGACCGGCGTCCCCATCGAATGGGAAGAGGTCGAAGCGGGGGTGGATGCGCTGGAGAAGTATGGGTCGCCCCTGCCGGACGGGGTCCTTGAGTCCTGCCGCCGGAACCACGTGGCCTTGAAAGGCCCCATTACCACCCCGATCGGGACCGGATTCCGCAGCGTCAACGTGGCCCTTCGCAAGGAACTGGACCTGTTCGCCTGCGTTCGGCCCTGCCGTTCCTATGCGGGGGTGAAGTCCCGCTACCAGAACATTGATCTGGTGCTGGTCCGGGAGAATACAGAGGACCTGTATGCGGGCGTGGAGTTCGATGCGAATACCCCGGAAGCCAGGCAGATCATCGGCATGAGCGGGGGCAAGATCTATCCGGACGCGGCCATCTCGATCAAACCCATTTCGCGCACGGCCAGCCTCCGGATCCTCAAGTACGCTTTTGATTACGCCGTCGCCCACAAGCGCAAGAAGGTGACCGCGGTGAGCAAAGCCAACATCATGAAGTTCACCGACGGCCTGTTTTTCAAGGTTGGCCAGGAAGTCGCGGAAGACTATGCCGGCCGGGTGGAGTACGAGGAGCGTCTGGTAGACAACATGTGCATGCAGCTGGTCCAGAAGCCCGAGTTGTACGATGTGCTGGCGCTTCCAAACCTTTACGGGGATATTTTGTCAGACTTGTGCGCCGGCCTGATCGGCGGCTTGGGCATTGCGCCGGGCGCCAACATGGGCGACCGGGATGCGGTCTTCGAGGCGGTTCATGGGTCCGCGCCGAAGTACAAGGGCCTCAACAAGGTCAACCCGACCGCCATGCTGCTGTCAGCGAAGCTGATGCTCGATCATCTGAAAGAAACCGACGCGGCCGGCCGGCTGGAACGGGCCGTCGCAGACGTGGTTCGCGAAGGAAAACAAGTGACCTACGATTTGGGCGGCACAGCCGGGACGCGCGAAATGGGCGACGCGATCATCGCCAAGCTGCAAACATCCCCGCTCACCTCCATGCATGGCCGTTGAGCGCACCTGTATTCTGGTCAAGCCGGATGGCGTCTGCAAGGGGCTGACGGGGACGGTGCTCGAGCGATTTGAGAAGGCGGGCCTGCGGCTGTCCGGCCTGAAGATGGCGCGGTTATCCCGGGCGGGCGCCGAACGGCTTTATGCCCAGCACAAAGGGAAACCCTTCTATGATCCCCTGATCCATTTTATGGTGTCTGCGCCGATTGTCGCGGCGGTTTGGGAAGGGCCGGGGTCGATCCAAAAGGCGCGCGCGCTGATGGGATCGACCAATTCCCCGGAGGCGCCGGCCGGCACGCTCCGGCGACAGCACGGAATCGATAACCGGCACAATCTTATTCACGGGTCTGATTCGGCTGCATCGGCGGAGCGCGAGATCGCGTTCTTCTTCAAGCCCGACGAGCTGTTTGCCTACGCGTCCGCTGATTGGCAATCGGCAGAATTGAAAGGAAACGAGCATGGCAAATCCAAAAAAACATCACACAGCGTCCCGTCGCGATAAGCGGCGGGCCCACTGGAAACGCCTGACGCTCCCGGGGTTTTCCAAGTGCCTGCAGTGCGGGACGCTGCACATCCCTCACCGGGTTTGTCCGGGCTGCGGTTTTTATAACGGACAACTCGTCGTGGCGATCGAAGCGAAAAAGGGCAAAGGCGACGAGGGGTCTTCGCGCTGATGCGAATCGCTGTCGATGCGATGGGGGGTGACTACGCCCCGGGTGCGATCGTCGAAGGGGCCATCCGGGCGATCAGGGAGCTCCATCATGAAATCATTCTGGTCGGAGACAAGGCGGTTGTCGAAGCGGAGTTGAGCCGCCCCCATCACGCCGGAGCCCGCGTGCGTGTGGAACCCAGCGAGGGGCTCGTAGGAATGCACGAGAGTCCCGCACAAGGCTGCCGGCAAAAGCCTCATTCCTCCATCATGACGGCGGCCAGCCTGGTGGCCTTAGGGCAGGCCGATGCGATCGTTTCCGCGGGCAACTCGGGAGCGACCATGGCGGCGGCCCTTTGGCATATGCGCCGTTTGCCGGGGGTTCTGCGCCCGGCGATCACGTCCATCATGCCGACCCTCAAAGGCTTCTGCGTCGTTACGGACGTGGGCGCAAATGTCGATTGCAAGCCAAAGCATCTCCTGCAGTTCGCGATCATGGGCAGTCAATTCGCCAAACATATTTTCAACCGTCCCAATCCAAGGGTGGGGCTCCTGTCCATCGGGGAAGAACCCAGCAAAGGGAATGAATTGACCCTTGCCTCCTCCGAGCTGTTCGCCCAGCATCTGCCGAATTTTATCGGAAACGTGGAAGGACGCGACATTCCCAAAGGCCTGGCGGATGTCGTGGTGTGTGACGGGTTCGTCGGAAACGTCGTCTTGAAATTTGGCGAGGGGATGGCGGAAGCGGTGGTCAGCCTGATTCGCGAACAAGTGCAGGCGCATCCGTTGGCCAAACTGGGCGGTTTGCTTCTGCGCGGCGCGCTTCGCGACGTGCACAAGAAAATCGATTACTCCGAATACGGCGGAGCGCCGCTCCTGGGCGTCAACGGCGTCTGCATTGTGTGCCACGGGAAATCCACCCCCAAAGCGATCTTTAATGCGATCCGCGTCGCGGGCGAGCTGGTGCAAAAGGGCACCAACCAGCAGATCCGCCAGGAACTTCACCGGCTGCACCCCGTTGGCAATTCCGAGGCAGGCCCGTCTTCCGATTTCCCCGCGAATAAACCCGAACCCCTCGCCTTCAGCGAAGCGTAATGCGCTCCCCTTCCCACGCCAAAGCTCACGTCCAGGTGATCGGCACAGGCACCTACCTACCGGACCGCGTGTTGACGAATTACGATCTGGAAAAACTGGTAGACACCACTGACGCCTGGATCACCACGCGCACCGGCATCAAGGAGCGGCGGGTCGCAGACAAACATCAGGCCACCTCCGATCTGGCCGTGAAGGCGGCGCACAAGGCGCTTCAGGACGCGAAGCTCTCCGCGGAAGCCGTCGATTTGATCATTGTCGCCACCGCGACGCCGGACATGTTTTTCCCGTCCACCGCCTGTTTTGTCCAGAAAGCGCTTGGCATCAAGGAAGCCGTCAGTTTCGATCTGTCCGCGGCCTGCAGCGGGTTTCTTTTCGCGCTGGATGCGGCCCGGCGGATGCTCGAGGAGGGCCCCTATAAAACCGCGCTTTTGATCGGGGCTGAGAAGTTGTCGATGATCACCAATTGGGAGGATCGCTCGACCTGCGTGCTTTTCGGGGATGGCGCGGGGGCGGCGGTCCTGCAGCGGAGGCCAGGGTCAAAAGGGGTTTTATCGACCTATGTCCGTTCGGATGCGACCCATACCGATATTCTGTGGGTCCCGGGCGGCGGCTCGCGCGCGCCGGCCACGGCCGAGGTGGTCGCGAAGAAGCTGAACACCATCCATATGGAAGGTAAAGAAGTGTTCAAGCTGGCGGTTCATAAAATGATCAGCGCTATCCATGAAGCGCTGCGCCTGGCCCATAAAAAAGATACCGACCTGGCGCTGTTGATCCCGCATCAGGCGAACCTCCGGATTATCGAAGCGATCGCCAAGCGTGTGCACGTCCCTCGCGAGCGCATATTCGTGAATCTTCAGAAGTATGGAAACATGTCGGCAGCGACCACCATCGTGGCGCTGGACGAGGCGCGTCGGGAAGGCCGCGTGCGCGAGGGCGATCTGGTGGCGCTGGTCGCGTTTGGCGCAGGCCTCACCTGGGGTGCGGCGGTCATCCAATTCTAATGAGTAAGATAGCGTTTCTTTTTCCGGGCCAGGGTTCACAATCCGCGGGGATGGGCACATCGCTGGTGGAACATTTCCCCCAGGTTCGCGCGCTGTTTGAGCAGGCGCGTGAGGTGTTGGGGTGGGATCTCCTTCAGGTCTGCCGCGAGGGTCCCGAGGAACGACTCAAGCAGACGGACGTTGCCCAGCCGGCGCTTTACACGATAGGTTTCGCTACGTTCATGGCCCTGCAGTCTCAAGGGATGCGTCCCGACGCCGTCGCGGGGCACAGCATAGGCGAGTATGCCGCGCTGGCGGCCGCGGACGTCTTTTCCTTCGCGGACGGTCTGGTTTTTGTGAAGGAACGGGCGCGTCTTATGCGCGAAGCCGGCCGGGCGCGTCCCGGCAGCATGATGGCGATCCTGGGACTTGACGCCGAGAAGGTCAAAGCGATTTGCGCGGATGCGGGAAGCAAAGGGATCTGCGCGGCCGTCAATTTTAACAGCCCGGAACAGATTGTTATCGCGGGGGAAAGTTCGGCCCTGGACGAGGCGGGCAGGCTGGCCGCGGAACGCGGAGCCAAGCGGGTCCTTCCGCTGAATGTCTCCGGCGCCTTCCATTCTCCATTGATGGCCGATGCCGCCCGGGGGATGCGCGACTATCTGGAGAAGGCCGTTTTTAAAAAGGCGTCCATACCGCTGGCGATGAACGCGGACGGACGGCTCCATCAGCAACCTGAGGAAATCCGTGAACAATTAGAACTCCAGCTGGACCACCCGGTGCTCTGGGTGGAGTCCATGCAGGCATTAAAGTCCTCGGGAATGGACCTTTTTGTGGAGTGCGGCGCTGGCCGGGTTCTGGCTGGCCTGCTGAGGCGGATCGACCGGCAGTTGACCGTGTATGCGACAGACACCTATGAGGCCATCAAGGAAGTCGGGAGCGCCTTGAGCGCTTCCGGAGGGGGTAACGAATCATGAAATTGAAAGACCAGGTGGCGTGGATCACGGGGGGCGCTCAGGGAATTGGCAAAGCGGTGGCGCTTCGCCTTGCGGGGGAGGGAGCCCACCTCATTTTAACGGATGTGGATGCGGCCAAGGTGCAAGCCACAGCCGCGGAAATCGCACAGCAAAAAGGGATCAAAACCTGGGGGGTCCAGGCCAATGTGGTGCAGTTCACAGAGTGTGAAAAGCTCGTCGGAGACGCGCTTGACAAGTTTGGAAGAATTGATATACTCATCAACAACGCCGGGATCACAAAAGATAATTTGTTGATGCGCATGAGCGACGAAGAGTGGGACGCCGTCCTGGCGGTGAATTTGAAGGGCGTCTTTAACTGCACCAAGGCGGTGGTCCGGCCCATGATGAAGCAGCGCCAAGGGCGGATTGTGAATGTCGCTTCCGTGGTCGGGCTCATGGGCAACGCAGGCCAAGCCAACTACGCCGCCTCCAAGGGCGGCGTTGTGGCCCTTACCAAAACCTGCGCGCGCGAGTTTGCCTCGAGGAACATCTTGGTCAATGCCGTGGCACCGGGGTTCATTCGGACGCGCATGACCGACGCGCTCACGGAGGATCAGAAAAAGAAGCTGCTGGAACTGATCCCCCTGGCGAGGCTGGGAGAGGCCGAGGATGTCGCGAAAGTCGTCTTGTTCCTTTGTACCGAGGATTCATCGTATATCACGGGGCATGTGGTATCCGTCAATGGCGGGATGTATATCTAAGCAGATCCAAGGAGGGTAAAGATGGCGCAAGTGCAAGATGTCGAAGCGCGTGTGAAAGAAATCATCGTTGAACAGCTGGGTGTGGACGCCTCCGAGGTGTCCACGCAAGCCTCGTTTGTCAACGACCTGGGAGCGGACTCGCTCGACACCGTGGAGCTGGTCATGGCTCTGGAAGAAGAGTTTGATATTGAAATCCCCGACGACCAGGCTGAAAAGATCCAGTCCGTCGGCCAGGCGGTCGATTATATCAAAGCCCACATGAAGAAGTAGGCCAATCGCCCTTCTCCTCATTTTTCCGTCTCCTTCCCTCCAGGAAGGGCTCTCAAATTGATGAAACGTCGCGTTGTTATTACTGGCATGGGTGTCATTTCGCCCATTGGCATTGGAAACGAAGCCTACTGGGACGCCCTGAAAAATGGGCGTTCGGGCGTGGCCCGGTTGACGTTTTTCGATGCCAGTACCTATAGCAGCAAGATCGACGCCGAGGTCAAAGGGTTCCAGCCGGAGCTTTACATCGACAAGAAAAACATCCGTCGAATGGATCGCTTTACGCAGTTCGCCTGCGCGGCGGCAGATATGGCCGTCAAAGATGCGGGGCTCGACACGGCGAAGCTGGATATGGACCGGGTGGGCGTGATCGTGGGTTCCGGCATCGGCGGGCTCTCCACGATCGAAGAAGAATACGACGTCTTGAAAAGCCGCGGCGCGAACCGCGTCAGCCCCTTTCTGATTCCCCGACTCATTTCCAACATCGCTCCCGGCGAAATCGCGATCAAATGGGGCTTCACGGGCCCGAATTACGCGGTGTCCAGCGCCTGCGCGACCTCGAACAACGCCATCGGCGATGCCCTTCGTCTCTTGCGCTATGGCGACGCCGACCTCATCGTGGCGGGCGGTTCGGAGGCCGCGATCACGCCCCTGGGTTTTGCCGGTTTTTGTTCAGCCCGGACGCTCTCCTGCCGCAACGACGAGCCGGAGCGGGCCTCCCGACCGTTCGACAAGGACCGCGACGGCTTCGTGATGGCCGAAGGCGCTGGGATCGTCGTCTTGGAGGGCCTGGAGCACGCCCGGGCGCGCGGCGCAAAGATCTACGCGGAGCTCGCTGGGTACGGCGCCACGGATGATGCCTATCACATCACCACGCCCAATCCCGAGGCCACCTCCGCGATCAAGGCGATGCAGCGGGCGCTGGCCGATGGGGACGCCGCCCCGGAATCCGTGCAGTATGTGAATGCCCACGGCACCTCCACTCTCTTGAATGACAAGACGGAAACCAAGGCCATTCGCGCCGTTTTCGGGAAACACGCCGATAAACTGGCGATCTCCGCGACCAAATCGATGACCGGCCATCTCCTCGGCGCCGCCGGCGTGGTCGAATTGATCGCGACGGTTGACTGCATCAACAGCAAGCTGGCGCACCCGACAATCAACTACGAAACGCCCGACCCCGAATGCGATCTGGATTATGTCCCCAACAAGGCCCGGCCCATGGACATCGACTGCGCGCTTTCCAATTCGCTGGGGTTCGGCGGTCACAACGCGGTTTTGGTGGTCAAACGCTATGCCGCGTAGCGAAGCCGCCGCACGACCCTCGGCGCGCGACCCCTCCCGGCAAAAACTGGAGCGTATCCTCGGCGTCCGTTTTAAGAACGCCGCTTTGCTGGAGGAGGCCCTCACGCACAAGTCCTATGCGGTGGAAATGGGCGGCCGCATTCCATTCAACGAGCGATTGGAATTTCTGGGCGACAGCGTCCTGTCCGCGGCGGTCGCGCACTATTTGTTCAACCGCTACCCGGATGTGGATGAAGGGAAGCTCTCCCAACTGAAGTCGATGCTGGTCTCCCGCCCGAGTTTGACGGTTTGGGGCAAGGACATCGGCCTGGGACAATTCTTAAAATTGAGCGAAGGCGAACACCAGGCGGGAGGCCGGGACCGCAACTCCATCGTCGGCAACGCGATGGAAGCGGTGCTCGGGGCGATGTATCTGGAGGCCGGCTTCGAGCCCACGCAGAAATTTATCGACAAGCTCCTGTCCAAACGCAAGCGGCTGGTCTCATCCGATCATAAAAGCCGCCTCCAGGAGTGGGCGCAAAAGAAGTACAAGGTGCCGCCCGACTATCGCGTGCGCCGCAGCTTCGGACCCGATCACGCGAAAACGTTCGAGGTGGAGGTGGGAGTGAGCGGCGAGTTTCTAGGCGAAGGGGCCGGCAAGAGCAAGAAAGAAGCGGAGCAGGCCGCCGCGCGCGACGCGCTGCGCAAAGTCAAGGACGCCTAACGGGGGAAAAATTTATGGACTACGGATTAACCGAAGAGCAAGTCGCTATTCAAGAAACGGCGCGCGAGATCGCCCAGAAGAAAATCAAGCCCGTCCGCGAGCATTATGATGAAACCGAGGAGTACCCCTGGGAGATCGTCGAGGAGCTGCGCAAGGCGGATCTCTTCGGCGTTTATATCCCCCAGGCGTACGGCGGGTTGGGCGGCGGCGGTTTCGAATTGGTGCTGGTGGTCGAAGAAATCTCCCGCGCCTGCGCCGGCATCGCGCTGACGATCGCGGCCACGGCGCTGGGC
>MGUR01000008.1:22199-26967 GCA_001800075.1 Elusimicrobia bacterium RIFCSPLOWO2_01_FULL_59_12 | reverse complement strand
CGTTAAAACTGGTCGGATTTTCAGAGGCTGTTATCGCATAGGTGAAAGCACTCCCGACGGTCCCGTTAGCTGTGAGCGGGCTGGTGATCACCGGTGGCTGGGGAACCGGAGTCAGAGCTATACGTTCCGTGTGATCGCTAAACCCTACATTGACCGTGCCGTTCGAACCGGCGTAACCGCTCCGTGACGCCGTCCAGTTGTATGAGGCGTCTGTAAGAACGCCATAATTGCATAAACCGCTTCCATCCGTTCCACTGAGACACGTTCCATTGAAGCTCGGTTCGATCGTTACGATGACGCCGGGGATGGGTTGGCCGTTGTTCGCGTCGGTCACGATGAAATTAAGATTTACAAAGGATTGGAGATTGAAGCTTTCGCTCACGTTTTCGGAATCGCCGCCGGGATCACGCGCGTTGACATCTAGTCCGTAGGTGCCGGCGCCGCAGGCTGCTTGGCCGAGCGAAATAGAATGCGTGCCAAGCTCCGTGGGGCCTGTCGACGTAGGCGTGTCTGGAGTGCAATTGGGTCCGGCGACATAATAAACGGTCCAAGAGCCGCCAACCAGAAACCCGAAAGGATCGGTCACTGTATAGCTTACCGCGGGCGGTTCAGAGAGCAAAAAATTGCCCCCCGAAGGACTAATTGTTATGGTGCCCTGGAATCCATCGGGCGCTTGGCAAGCGCTTGTGTCGCAACTTGGATTTTGACATCCGTTTGGATCGGGCCCGGGGTTGCTGTAATCGCATACGGCTAAACCGGTGTAGAGCGGAGGGCAATCGCAAGGAAAAGACCCGGCGGATTGGCAGCTGAAACCGTCGAAAAACTCGGGGAAACAGGTGTCTGCGTTCGCTGTTCCAACCCACGACAAGGCCGACAACGCTAAGCTCAGAATACCGGCAACAACCCAGCGGGCAACTCCCGCTTTCGCGAAATAAGCCATCCTCCCCTGCCGTTCCACAATTCTGTAGTTCATGGTTTTATGCTCCGCGCTAAGTATGCGCTAGGAAAGTTACAATCGGATTAAATTTGTGTTACAGTTGTGTTAACTTCTACGGCATTTGCGATACATACGAGGGATTTTGATTGACAATGCGCGGGGCTTACGTGGTAAACTACCCCGACGTTATTTGACGCGGGAGGATTCTATGAAATTACGCTTCATCGCGATTTTAGGCCTGGGGGTTCTGGCCCTCTCCCTGACGGGTTGCCCTCCAAAAGCGCAGGTTCAAAAGGACGCCTCGGAAGACGAGGCTCAAAAGAACCAGCCGGTGGAAGAGCCCTCCTTAAGGGGAAAGGAGTACAAGGAAGTCCCTGATCTTTCGGCCATCTATTTTGACCTGGACCAGTCCACCCTCCGGAACGATGCCCGCGAGACCCTGCGAAAAAATTACGAGGCGCTACGGACCCATAAGGATTGGGAGGCCCTGGTGGAAGGCCATTGCGACGAGCGGGGCACGACGGAGTATAACCTCGGCCTGGGCCAGCGTCGCGCCGCCTCCGTCCGCCAGTATTACATGTCACTGGGCATCAGCGGCCGCCGTATCGCCACCCTGTCCTTTGGAAAAGAAAAGCCCGTTTGCGAAGAGCAAAACGAAGATTGTTGGTCCAAGAACCGCCGCGCCGCGACCAAAGCCCGGATTAACCCCGGGAAATGACAGGGAAGAACAGGGAATATCACGGAATATGAGAGACGTATAAATGCGGTTCAACGTTCCCTGCTATTCCCTCATTTGCCTTGCCATTCCCTTCTCTTCCCTCCTCTTGCAGGGTTGCATGCTGGCCACCCAGCAGGACATGGTCCGGCTCAACACCGAGCTGAATAAGAATCAGGCCGATCTGATCACCAAGATGTCCGATCTGAACGGGACCTTGCAGGCGCTCAATAGCCAGCTGGAGTCCAGCCAGGAGCGCATGACCACCCTCTCTCAAAAACTGGAAGACCTGCAGGCGAACATGGATCGGCGGATGAACGTGCTGAGCGGCCAGGTCACCGGGACGTCCGCCCCGGCGGCCTCTTCTCCCGGCGACGTCTACCGTCTCGCGTACAACGATTATCAGGCGGGGAAGTTCGACCTGGCGATCGTCGGGTTCCGCAATTTTGTGGCTGATTTTTCTAAAAACGATCTCGCTCCCCAGGCGCAGTTTTATATCGCCGAATGCGAGTACGCCCGGAAGCACTACTCCGACGCGGCCCGGGAGTATGACCGCGTCGTTCAGGCGCACCCCCGAAGCGACTATGCGCCGAAGGCCTTGTTTAAAAAAGGCGTCGCCCTCCAGCAGGCCGGAAAAGGCGAAGACGCTGAAAAAACCTTCCGTCGGTTGGTCAAAGAGTACCCTCGTCACGAACTGGCCAAGTCCGCCAAAGATGTCCTTAAAGCTTCTGAATAAATCGTCGTTAACGTGGGGGTTCTGCTTGGTCGTCTTTCTGGCGGGCCCGTTCGTTCACGCGGCGGACGTCTACCTCGGATTACAAGCCTATGGCGGCAGCGGCAAGTCCCTGGGGGTCGGCCTGTTGAGGTTCGGCGCAGTCACCTCTAATCCGGAGACAGGCGCGCTGGTGGATTTGCTGCGGTCGATCGTTCGGGAGGATCTGCTGTTTTCACGCTATTTCAACATGGTGGAGGGCGGTCCCGATCTGGCGTCGGGCCGTTTGGACAGCGTCGCGTGGGGGTCGCTGGGCGCCCAGGTCGTGATCACGGGCGATGTGAAACTCCAAGGGGCGGCCGTCACGCTCCGCTGCCGGATCATGGACGTGGCTACGGGAAAAATTCTATACGAAAAGGAAGGGGATGCCTCCCGGGAAGCGGCCCGCCGGCTGGCCCACCTGCTCTCTGATCAACTGATATTTCAGCTTTCCGGACAGCCGGGTCTCGCGCATACCCGCATCGCCTTCGCCAACAACCAGACCCGCCACAAAGAGATCTACGTCATGGACTACGATGGCGCGAATGTCGTCCGCCTGACTTTTGACCGTTCAATATCCCTTCTGCCGGAGTGGTCACCGGACGGCAAGGCGATCGCCTTCAACAGTTATAAAGCGCAGAATCCGGACGCCTACATTCTGGATTTCCCTGGGGGGGGGACAGTCCATCAGCTGTCCATGCGGCAGGGATTGAATACCGGCCCGCACTGGTCGCCGGACGGCGCGACTTTGGCGGTGACCCTTTCGAAAGGGTCGGACCCCGACATCTACCTGATCGATCGTCACGGCCGCATTTTGCGCCGGCTGACCCAGGCGCAGGGGATCGATACCAGTCCCACCTTCTCCCCGAATGGCCAGCAGATCGCTTTTATATCCGACCGGTCGGGGAATCCGGAACTTTACGTCATGGATACGACAGGCGCCCACGTGCAGCGCCTCACCTACGGGCAGTGGGTTGATTCTCCGGCATGGTCCCCGAAGGGCGGGCTGATCGCGTATGAGCGGCAGCGGTCGCAGGGGCAGTATGATATCTATGTCATCGATCCCAGCGGCCAGAATAATCAAGCGCTGACGGAAGGCAACGCCCGCAATGAAAATCCCTCCTGGTCCCCGGACGGGCGATTTATTGTTTTTGCTTCCAACCGCAACGGGCGCCGGCAGCTCTTCATCATGGGCGCTGACGGCAGCGACCCCCACCAGGTGGGAAACGTTCCCGGGAGCTGTTTTGACCCCTCCTGGGGCCCTTAAGACGGCAAACGGCGTAAATCGTGAATAGTAAATAGTGCAAGGAATCTCGTTATGAAAAAACCTATACTATTTACGATTTACCATTTACGCCGGTAGCTTTTATGCCTAAACGCGACCTCCTTTCCATCACCGATCTCACGCCCCGGGATATTGAGGCGTTGCTGCAGGTCGCTGCAGGTTTAAAAAAACGCGCTAAAAGCCCTCACATATTGGCTGGGAAGACCATCGCGCTGATTTTTGAGAAGCCTTCCACCCGAACGCTGGTTTCTTTTGCCTCCGGGATCCATGCGTTGGGGGGATTTCCCCTGGTGCTGCAATCGGAGGTCCTGCAGTGGAAACGGGGGGAGACGATCCCGGACATGGCGCGCACGTTAAGCCGCTATGTCCACGCGCTGGTCATTCGGGCGCGGCAGCACCAGGACGTCGAAACCCTGGCTAAATACAGCGGTATCCCCGTGATCAACGGATTGACCGACAGCGAACATCCCTGCCAGGTGCTCGCCGATTTAATGACCTTGTGGGAGCGGCGGGGACGAAAGATGTCCCATCTGCGCAAACTGAAGATTGTGTTTCTCGGAGACAGCAACAACGTCTCTGCATCGTGGATGCTCTTGTCGGGGATGCTGGGGCTGAATTTTGTCCTGGCCTGTCCCAGGGGGTACGAGCCTCAACCGGATCTCCTGCAGAAAGCGAAGGGCTTGGCCGGCGCTTCGGGAGGGCGGCTGGAGGTCCTGCAGGACCCCGCCCGGGCGGCCGAAGGGGCGGACGTGCTTTACACGGATGTCTGGACATCCATGGGCCAGGAATCGGAAGAATCCCGCCGCCGGCTGGCGTTTCAACCCTTTCAGTTGAACGAAGCGCTGGTGGCGCGGGCGAAACCGGGCGTCGTCATTCTGCACTGCCTGCCCGCCCGGCGGGGCGAGGAAATCACCGACCAGGTCATCGAAGGGCCGCACTCGATCGTATTTGATCAGGCGGAAAATCGCCTGCATATCCAAAAAGCGATTCTCATGAAGTTGGCGGGACGAGCGCGCTGACGATGCTTCGCCGCTTTCAAGAAGCCACGCCCAAAATACACCCCACCGCCTATGTGCATCC
>MGUR01000008.1:18352-22152 GCA_001800075.1 Elusimicrobia bacterium RIFCSPLOWO2_01_FULL_59_12 | reverse complement strand
AGGTCGTTCTTCGGGGGGACATCGAACCCATCCGGGTGGGGGAAGCCTGCAACATCCAAGATGGGACGGTCGTCCACACGAGCCATGGGATACCCGTCAGCCTGGGAAAAGGCGTGACGATCGGACATGCCGCCATTATTCATGGCACGCGGGTGGGTCCCTATTCGCTCATCGGCATGGGAGCGATTTTGTTGGACGGCTCGGTGATCGGCGCGGAGTGCCTGATCGGCGCGGGCGCCGTGGTGAAAGAAAACGCGCGGATTCCTGCGCGCTCGCTGGTTCTGGGGATTCCCGGGAAAGTCGTTAGAAAGCTGAACCGCAAGGAACTGGCCCTCCTGCATCGCCGGCCCAAGGATTATGTCCGCTACGCGCGCCAACATCTCACCCAGTCATCTGACTGCTAGAAGGCGCCGTCTTCTCCGCATCTACCATCGCCTTTTGAAACACTACGGACCGCGCCGCTGGTGGCCGGCCGAGTCCCCGTGGGAAATGATGGTCGGCGCCATCCTCGCCCAGAATACCGCGTGGAGCAATGTCGAAAAAGCGATCCGTCAGCTCAAAGCGGCGCGGGGAATGAGTTTGCAGAAAATCGCCGGGATGCCGCGTCCTCGATTGGAAAAGCTGATACGATCTTCCGGCTATTTCCGCCAAAAGGCGGAGCGGTTACAAGTTTTCGCGCGGTATATGCAGAAGAACCCCGATTTCTATCTGCAACTAACCTCACCCTCGCCCGGCCCCGCCGGACTGACGGACGGGCCGCCGGGCGTGTGGCGGCTTCGGCCACCCTCTGCCTCCATAGGGAGAGGGAGAAAAGTCCCCTTCTCCCTGGGGAGGGAGAAGGGGTTAGGGGATGAGGGTCTTCAAGCATTGCGCAGCCGACTGCTGGCCATGAAGGGCATAGGCCCCGAGACCGCGGATTCCATTTTGTTGTACGCCGGACGCTACCCCACATTTGTGGTCGACGCCTACACGCGCCGCATCGGCCAGCGCCTGGGTCTTTTTCGCTTTCACGATTACGCGCGCGTGCAGTCGTATTTCGAGCGCGCCCTGCCGAAAAAATCCGCATTGTATAATGAGTACCACGCGCTGTGGGTCATGCTGGCCAAGACGGTTTGCCGGAAGCGCGACCCCCGGTGCGGGGCCTGTCCGATACAAACCGAGTGCCGGTATGGAAACGAAAGGTCAACGGGATGCCTGCACTGATTGTTTTTTGCACCGCCGCGTCGCCCGAGGAAGCCCGCACGCTGACCGAGGCGCTGGTGGGAGAAAAGCTGGCCGCCTGCGTCAGCGTGGTTTCCCAGGTTCATTCCACCTACTGGTGGCGGGGCAGGATGGAACGCGCGAATGAATCGCTCCTGATCATTAAAACGCAGTCCGGAAAATTTACGGCGCTGGCCCGGCGCATCAAAGAACTGCATGCCTATTCGGTGCCGGAAATCTTGGCCGTCCCCGTCGTCAAAGGAAACCCCGACTATTTGAAATGGCTAAAAGAGTCTCTTTTGCCGTCACCCCCGCGAAAGCGGGGGTCCAGAGGCGTTGCCGGGACTGGATTCCCGCCTTCGCGGGAATGACGAATACGGCTGTGCGGCTCATCCTCGCCTCAAAGTCTCCGCGCCGGCGCGTCCTCCTCAAGGCCCTTCGCTTTCCTTTTCGCGTGGTGCCCAGCGGCGTTTCTGAACGCTCCGATGAAAAGCGGCCGCACCGTCTGGTCCAAGAGTTGGCCAGGCGCAAAGCGGAGTGGGTCGCGCGAGGCCGAAAAAACAGTTTGGTGTTAGGAGCGGATACGCTGGTTGTTCTGAGGGGAACCATCTTGGGACAGCCGAAGAATCCTGCGCATGCCTACCAGATGCTCTACCGCCTGTCCGGCACGACGCACCAGGTTTTCACCGGAGTCGCGCTGGTCGATACGGTTCGCGGGACGTCCAGGGCCGCCTATGCCGTATCGAGCGTTCGCATGAAAAAACTGCCCATCGATTTGCTGCTGCGGTTGTCCCGCAGGCATCTGGATAAAGCCGGATCCTATGCGATTCAGAGCAAGAATGATCCCATCGCGAAGGTGGTGCGGGGCGGGTACGATAACGTGGTGGGACTGCCGGTGGCTGTGGTGCGCCGGCTGCTGGCGCCTTACTGGCGCGCGAGAGTCTTGCCCAGACGCCGGATCCCTTCCTGAATTTGCGCCTGGTTGGAGTTGGTGAAATTCAGCCGGAAGGTGTCTTCCCCGCCCCCGGCGGCGTGAAACACATTCCCCGTCACAAAAGCCACATTCTGACGAACCGCCTGCCTAAAAATACGCGTCGCCGAACGGCCGTCCCTTAAGCGGCACCAGATGAACATCCCGCCTTCCGGCCGGGTCCATTCCACGCTTGGCGGAAAATAGCGGTCCATCGCATCCATCATCCACTCCGCGCGCTGGCGGTAAGCGTCGATGATCAGAGGGATATGTCGGTCGAGATAACCCCTTCGGCAGTAATGGTAGACGGCGCGCTGGATCAGCGTATTGGGCTGGAGGTCGGCCGCCTGCTTGGCCAGAATGAGCGAGGAGATGACCTCCCGCTCGGCGACCACAAACCCCAACCGGATTCCGGGCGAGAGAATTTTTGAAAACGTGGAGAGATAGATCACCCCGCGGCCTCCGGCCAGTTCGTAGAGCGTCGGAACCTTCTTGCCGGACCATCGAAGAAACCCATAGGGGTCGTCTTCCACCGCGTACAGTTTTTTCAGGCGGAAGAACTGGAGCAGCGCGCGTCGGCGCTTCAGGCTCATCGTCACCCCGGACGGATTTTGAAACGTCGGAACCAGGTAAGCGAATTTGGGAGTGTGCCGGCGGATCGCCGCCTTCATTTCAGGGATGCGCAGGCCTTCCTCGTCGATCGGGACGGCGGTGTAGCGGGCCTCATACGGATCGAACGCTTGGATCGCGCCCAGATACGTGGGGTCTTCCACCAGGACCCGGTCCCCGGGATCCAAAAAGATCTTGCCGAGAAGATCGAGCGCCTGCTGGGAGCCGTGGGTCAAGAGCACATTCTCCGGGCGGCAGCGCATCCCGCGTTTCGACAACCAGCGGCAGAGGAATTCTTTCAAGGGCCGGTAGCCTTCCGTAATATCGTACTGCAGGGCCGACGCCTTATCGATTCTGAATGCGTCCTGCATGGCCGTCGCGAAGTGTCGGAGCGGGAAAAGGTCCGGAGCAGGCAGTCCTCCCGCGAAAGAGATGATGCCCTTGCGCGCCATGAGTTTCAAGATTTCCCGGATGGTGGAGCGGCGCATCCGACGGGTGCGTCTGGCCAACGGGAGTTTCATGGGAGCGCTTGGATTTGTTCGAGGAGTTTCTGGTGGTCGGCCGGGAGGAGAACGCGCTCGACTTCGGGGTAGAGTTTTTGTTCCTCGTGATCAAAGTGCGGAAGCAGGACGCTGGTCATGGTCTCGAATTTCACTTTCCATTCCGCGGGGGGCGATTTCTTGCGTAAACGGATCGCCAGGCTTTCCAGCGCGAAGATGACCGCGGCATGGTCGTTCCGCAGCGTGTGCATCAGTTCGCGGTCGCCGATTTTCTTGCCCGAATCCACGTAAGGGTAATACACCTCGTCTTCCTTTCGAAAATGCGCGCGGGCGTCATGCTGGAACTTCAGAAAAACGCCCTCCAGCCCTTGAGGATTTTCAGTCAGTGTCCTTAGAATTTCGGTGATCCCTTGGCGGAGTTGCGCGTGCTCCCGGGCGAATAGTTCGTGGACAGTCATAAAGGGGGTTGATTGAAGTGGGTCCGATGGGATTTGAGCGCCACACGGCAGGCGCTCGTCCGC
>MGUR01000008.1:0-18340 GCA_001800075.1 Elusimicrobia bacterium RIFCSPLOWO2_01_FULL_59_12 | reverse complement strand
GCCGGTCGTGTGGCGGGCGAACCCATGCCCCTTCGCTTAAAAGGCGTCCTCCACACATCCGGCGGACGACCGCCGTCAATTTTGGTGGTGCTGGGTCCGATGGGATTTGAACCCATGACCCTTCGCTTAAAAGGCGAATGCTCTACCCCTGAGCTACGGACCCAGCACCACCAAAGGACGACCGCCGGCCGTGTGGCGGTCGAATTGCGCCACACTTCAGGCGCACCCGCCAGCTGTGTGGCGGGGCTTTACCCCTGGGCTACGGACCCAGACACGCAAAAAAAATGGCGCCCCCAACGGGAATCGTCCGCCACACTTCCGAGGGATGAACGCGTGCTGCGCTGGTGCCCCCAACGGGATTCGAACCCGTCCTACGTCCTTGAAAGGGACGTGACCTAACCACTAGTCTATGGGGGCCCGAGCGCAGCACACGTTCAAACTCTTGCGGAGTTTATCCGCCTGCCCTGTGGCGGATCCGCCAACTCCTCAGCGGGGGAAAAGGGACGCGACCTAACCTCCAGCCTATGGGGGGCGCTTCGACTTCGCTCAGCGCAAGCGAGCGATGACGAAGCGTCCTGAGTGTAGTCGAAGGACAAAATCCGCCCTAAAACGCCGTCATTATAGCACAGTGCCTCTTCGGTGTTGGTTTGCTAAAATGAGGCGCTTTATGGACCTTGTAGATCGAGTGGCACTCATTACCGGCGGAGCGCGCATGGGGGAAGCCATCGCCCAAATCCTCGGCGACCGGAGGTGCAGAGTGGTCCTCACCTGGCGGCATTCCAAGCGGGCGATCGAGAAGGCGGCCATCAATTTACGGCAGAGAGGAATCCACGCATCCCCGCTTCGCTGCGATCTCTTGAAAACGGCCTCAATAGAGCAGATGATGAGAACGGTCGAGCGCCGATTCGGCCGGCTGGATATCCTGGTGAATCTGGCATCGATCTACGAAACTTCGGAGGGCTCCGATCCGAAGCGTTTAAGATCCTGGGATAAGCACCTTTCGTCCAATGCCCGAGCGGCGTACGAACTGACCTTATCGGCGGCGCGGTTGATGAAGCGTTCCGGCGGGGGACGGGTCGTTCATATTTCTGATTGGACCAGCGCCAGCGGACGGCCGCGGTATCCCGGCTACTCTGCGTACTATGTGTCAAAAACAGCGGCAAAGGCAGTGACCGAATCACTGGCATTGGAGCTGGCGCCTACTGTTCTTGTGAATGCGATCGCTCCGGGGCCCCTGCTGCCTCCGACGGGGCTGACGGCCAGGGATCACAAAGCCGTTCGCCAAGCGACTCCGCTGGGCCGCTGGGGTGGCGCGGGAGAAATTGCCAAAGCGGTATTATTTTTAGTAGAAACAGACTTCGTCACCGGCGAGACCGTTCGTGTGGACGGCGGGCGCCATCTCACGTAAGGGGCTGCGTCTATGAAACGATCGAAAGTGTCTTGGTCCAATGCCGTTGATGCGGTGGAGGGACCGTGCGCCGTCTGCGGAAAAGAGGTCCGTTATGTGATTCCTGATGATCGGCCCGATCCGGCACTCCTCTACCACGCCACCTGTGATGTCATGCCTCTTCTGCGGGAACGGTTGAAGAAGGCCGTTCCACCGATCCTCCCCCTGGAGTACACGATTCCTCGAAAGACGGCTCCCGCCCCCGCCCAATAAAAAAGACGGGTCGCCATGGCGACTCGCCTTTTTTGATACTCTCGAAACTGAATTAATCTAGCAACCGCAGGGTTTTCGAGGCCCCATCGTCATCACCTCCCCGATGGTTTGGCAGTCATTAAAAACCGAAGCCTACGGGTTCGTCGATGTGCCGGTCCAGCCACTCGGCGATGTCCTCTTTGGTGTCGGCGCTGGTCCGTTTACCCACCATTTTCCCGTTTTCAAAAAGGATCAAGGTCGGAATCGAGCTGATGCGGTATTCCTCCGTCAGCTGCGGATTCTCGTCCACTTTCAGTTGAACGACTTTCACCTTGCCGAAATAGTCATCGATGATTTCCTGAAGCATCGGCGGGAGGGTATGGCAGGGGGCGCACCAAGGGGCCCAAAATCCGACCAGCACAGGCATGTCGGAGCGGAGAACCTCCTTGGAAAAAGTGGCATCGGTAACATCAGCAACGTTGCTCTTCACTTTCTTACGCGCCATGGGAACCGCCTTTCTACGTAGTGGGTTTGAACGGGGTGCGTCTGCCGGCGGAAGGTGTCTTAGAGAAAAAACAACCAACCCGATTGCGGATGATTCTCGCAATCCAACGGACCTAACTCAATGCCGCGGGACGCCGTTACTGTACTAAAAAACGCGTTATTTTGTCAAGGTGGGTGGTCGCTTGGAGGCATTTAAAAGCGCATGAATGGCTTGAAACTGCTCCCGGGCACGCTGCCTATAGGACGGGTCCCCGCTGCTGTAGATTCTTTCCCACATGCGTAAAGCTTCGACGTAGCGGTGTTGTTTTTTGTAAAGATTTGCGAGGAGAGCCTGCATCAAAAGGGGGCATTCGGGGTCCTTGGTGATGGACTCCAGGAATTTCATGAGGTTCGCGCTGTCATGGTTCTTTTGGTAGGCAAGACCGGCCAGGTACTGGGGAAGACGCCATTCGGTGGGGTTGTGAGCGATCCCTTCCCTGAGCAGCTGCTCGGCTTCCGAAAGACGGTTGAGATTCCAGCCCAGGACGCTTCCCCCATAGTAATAGACGTACGTAAAGTAAGGATCAATGCGGCTCACGTGTCGGCAATGATCCAGAAAATCCGCGTAGACGCCCATCCCGTTATGGAATGCAAAGTCTGTCTGACCGGGTTCAGGCGTCCCATAATATTGAAGAGTTTGTATCCAGGCGAGATCGGCTGCCAGGCGGCGGATTCCCAAAGTCACTCCGAGGACGTCCTGCAGTTCCGTTTTAGATCCTTGCAGGCTCAGGGGCATGGGGGGATAGGGATTTCGAAAGTGCTTGGAAAGGTAGGTGAGAAGCGAACCGGTTAGAGCGGCGGTTAAAAGCAGCATCGGCATCGTCACGCGCGCGGCCTGCATCGCTAAAACTCCTTTTTGCGGAAGAGCCAAATGGTCAGCGCCAGGCAGGCCGTGGTGTAGGTGATCCCGTAGCCGGCCGCCGGCCACAACCACCCCGTCCCCGCCAGCCCGGCGGCCGGCAGGTCGCGCAGATTCATAAGCTGAAAATTGGGGACGACGTAATAAAACACGTCAAAAAAAACCGTCGTCAGCGGGCGCGCGGACTTTCCCGCCAGAAAACGCATTTCTGAGCTGAAATGGCCCATGACCCAAAAGAAGAACGTGAAGGAAACAGCCGATACCGCTGATGTCGCGAACAGTGAAAACGTCACGCCGACCGCGGTGATCACGACAATCTTCTCCCACGAATACAGAAGGCTCAAAAAGTAGTGTCGATCCGGTGAAATCTCCTGGCTCAAGAGAACTCCCAGATGTCCCGCCACCATGACAAGGTAAGCGACGCTGAGCAGGAGCAGCAGTCCTAAAAAGCGGCCGACGACAAATTGGTATCGCGCGACCGGCCGTGAGAGAATCAGATGCAGGGTTCGGGCCTCCATTTCTTCAAGAATCAGCGTGGTGGCCGCGAAAACCGCCACCATCAAAGAGAAATACTCGACGCCGACCAGTCCGAAATCGAGGATCATCCTGTTTTTCTGTTCGCCGCCCAGGGTGCCCAAAAGGAGGCTGGACCCCAGCAGCACGGCGGCAAAAAGAACCAGCACGTAGTACACCTTGTTCCGGAAGATCTCGGTAAATGTGTAGCGCGCAATGCCGAGGACTTTACGCATGGAGGGTCTCCAAAAAGAGCTCTTCCAGCCGGCCTTCATGCCCTTCCCACTCTCTTCGTTCCAGGATCCGGCTGAGCCGTCCCTGATGCAAAACGCCCACGCGGTGGCAGACCTTCTCCGCTTCGGAGATGATGTGAGAGGAAAAGAAGATGGTTTTTCCCTGGCCGTTCAACCGCAGCAACAGCTGGCGCATCTCTTTAAGGCCCAGCGGGTCCAGTCCGCTGACCGGTTCGTCCAGGATGAGCAGATCGGGATCATGCAGAATGGCCTGGGCGATCCCCGCGCGCTGCAGCATGCCCTTTGAATACTCTTTCAGGCGCTTCGACTGGTGCGGTCCCAGACCGATTTGGTCGATGACGCGGGGAAGACGCTCGCTGAGTTGCCCGCGTGGCACATCGGAAAGATCCCCGTACAGTTGAAGCAGTTCGCGGATCGTGAGGTACTTGTAAAGCGCGGGAAGCTCCGGCAGGTAGCCGACGCGCCGCATGACGAGGCGGTCCGGCAGGGGACGTTGGAACAGGCGTGCTTCCCCCCGGGTGGGGAAGATCAGGCCCAGCAGAAGTTTGATGGCCGTTGTTTTTCCGGCGCCGTTTAAGCCGAGAAGGCCGAACACCTCACCGGTCCGCACACTGAGGGAGATATCTTCGACGCCCCGGGTGACCGTCAATCTCCCGAGATGCCGTCGCCGGTAGACTTTGGTTACATGGGAGAGCTCAGCGGCGAAGAGAGAGGGGGCGCTTACAGCTTCACGCATCGGACCTGGGTAATGCCCGGGAACTCGCGGATCTGTTGAAGGATCTCTTTGGGTACATGTGAGTCGACGTTGACCACCGTGACCGCATCGCCGCCTGACGCTTTGCGGCCGACCTGCATGGCGGCGATGTTGATTTTGTGTTTTCCCAGCAACGTTCCAATGAAGCCGATCATTCCCGGGCGGTCCAGGTTGGTATAGACGACCATGGTGCCTTCCGGGACGACATCCACGGACAACTCATCGATCATGACGATGCGGGGGCTGTTTTTGGCGAGCAGCGTGCCGGCGATCGACAGCTTTTTCTGACCCGAGATCGCCCGCAGCGTAATCAGGCTGGTGAAATCCTCCGCCTGGCTTGTTTTTGTTTCCACCCACTTCAATCCGCGCTCGCGGGCCAGGTGCGGCGCATTGATGAGGTTCACTTCCAGATCCAGGATGGGGTCGAGAAATCCCTTCAGCGCCGCCAGCGTCAGGGGCGTGGTGTTCTTTTGGCTGATGTCGCCCGCGTAGGTGATGCGCAGTTCTTTGACGGCGCCTTCAAACAATTGCGTGATAAATTTGCCCAGCTTTTCGGCGAGAAGGATGTAGGGCTCAAGCTCGCGATATTCCTCCGCACCCATCGCCGGCAGGTTGACGGCGTTGCGCACGGTGCCGGTCATGAAGTAGTCGCGGATCGTCTCCGCCAGTTCCTGGGCGACTTTGACCTGAGCCTCTTCGGTGGCCGCGCCCAAATGCGGCGTGGCGATGACTTGGGGAAGCTTCAGCAGGGGATTGTCTTTGGCGGGGGGTTCTTCTTCAAAAACATCCAGCGCCGCGCCCTTTACGTGGCCGCTTTCAATCGCGCCGGCCAGCGCTTTTTCATCGATAATGCCGCCGCGCGCGCAGTTGATGATGCGCACGCCGGGTTTGAGCTGGAGAATCGTTTTGGCATTGAGCATGTGTTTCGTCGTTTCGTTCAAGGGGACATGGACGGTGAGATAATCGGATTCTTTATAAAGGGTCTCCAGCGGTTCAAGCGTGATGTTGCAGGCCTTGGCGTAGTCCTCGGAGGCAAACGGGTCATATCCCAGAACGCGCATCCCGAAACTCTGACAGCGTTTGGCGACCTCCCGGCCGATGCGGCCCAGGCCGATCAACCCCAGGGTTTTTCCATGGAGCTCCGACCCTGTAAATTTTGAACGATTCCATTCGCCTTTCTTGATGCTGTCATTGGCCGATGGGATGTTGCGGGATAACGAGAGGAGAAGCGCCACGGTATGCTCCGCGGCCGAGATGGTGTTGCCTCCCGGGACGTTGACCACCAGGACGCCCTGGCGGCTGGCCGCTGCGACATCGATGTTGTCCACGCCGACGCCCGCCCGGCCGACGATTTTTATTTTTTTTCCGGCGGCCAGGATGTCGGAGGTAATTTTGGTTTCGCTGCGAACGATGATGGCGTCCACGTCGACAACGGCCTTCTTGAGATCCTCCAACGAGAGCTTGGAACGGGCATCCAGCTTGAAATGCCCATTCTGGCTCTGGAAAACGTCCAAGCCGGATTCGCTGATCGGATCGGCGATGAGAATTTTAATGGTCACGGTTATCGAATCGCGGCGGCCCCCGGGGCGGGGGCCGGCGCAAAAGCCGCGGGGGGGTTCTGCAGATGGCGCTGCGCGGCTGCGACGCCCTTTCCCAGTTCAATTTTCGCGCCCATGTCATGGAGCATCATTTCCAGCGCGGAAAGCCCGATGATGACATCAAAGCGGCCCATGTAGCCCATATGCGCCAGGCGGACGATCTTGCCCTCCAGCTGTACCTGGCCGCCCGCGATCGATACGCCGTATTCTTCCCGCGTGCGCTTGACGATCTTCTTGCCGTCAAGGCCGGCGGGGACGTTGATGGAGGTCAGCACGTTGCAGGGAGTTTGCGTGAAAATCGTGAGGCCCATCGCCTTGACGCCTTCGCGTGTGGCATGCGCCAGCCAGGCGTGGCGCGCCCAGACGTTTTCGATCCCTTCGTCCTTGATTTGCCGGAGCGCCTCCGCCATAGACACGATCAGCGTCACCGCCGGCGTGTAAGGAGTCTCTTTTTCCGGGATCGACTTGCGCAGGGTCCGGTAATCAAAATAAAAGCGCGGGCTCTTGGCCGCTTCCACCAGCGGCCAGGCTTTGCGCGACACGCTGACCATTGCCAACCCGGGGGCTGTCATCAGCCCTTTCTGCGATCCGGCGACGACGACGTCCGCTTTCCAGTCATCCGTGCGCAGTTCCTGGCCGCCCAAGCCCGAAATCGCGTCCAGCACAAAGACCGCCGGCGTTTTGGAAACGATTTCGCCCAATTTTTGAACATCGTTCACCACGCCCGTGGACGTTTCCGTATGCTGGCCAAAGACCGCTTTGGCCTGAGGATTTTTCTTGAGCGCTTCTTCGATTTTGGAAGGGACGATGGCCTGGCCGTCCGGCTCACGCACCCAGACAACCTGGGCGCCGTAGGACGCCAGAATCTTTCCCCATCGCTCGCCAAACGCCCCGGACGCCGCCACGATCGCGGTGTCGCCCGCCGAGATCAGGTTCGCCACGGCGGATTCCATGCCGCCCGTGCCTGAGCTGGTGATCAGGAACAGATCGTTACGGGTCTGAAAAACATATTTCAATCCTTCGATCACCTCCACGAAGTACACGCCGAACTCCGAGGTGCGGTGGTGCAGAACCGGGAGTCCCTCCTTGGAAGAAACTTCCGGAGGGATCGGAGTCGGGCCCGGGGTGATCAGATAGTGTTTTTTCATCCGTGCGTCCTTTCTAATGCGATGGACCAGACTTCATCCATGTGCTTAAGAGGAATCATCTTTAAATGTTTTTTGATATCGTCCGGGATCTCGCCCAGATCCTTGCGGTTTCCCTCCGGGAACAAAACGGTGGACATGCCTTCGCGGTAGGCAGCGATGCTTTTTTCTTTGAGGCCGCCGATGGGCAGCACGCGGCCGTGAAGCGTGATTTCCCCGGTCATGGCGATATTCTTTTTGACCGCCCGCCCGGTCATGGCGCTGATCAAGGCCGTCGCCATCGCGATGCCGGCGGAGGGCCCGTCTTTGGGGATGGCGCCTTCGGGGACATGGATATGATAATCCCGGTTCTTAAAGAGTTTTGAGTTGATCTGCCACTTTTTGGCGTTGGCGCGAATGAAGGAGAGAGCGGCCTGCGCCGACTCCTGCATCACTTCGCCGAGTTTGCCCGTCAAGAGCAGCTTCCCTTTTCCAGGCATTTCCACCACTTCGATGCCCAGCAATTCCCCGCCGTGTTCGGTCCAGGCGAGCCCGGTGGAAACCCCCACGGTATTCACCGCCGCGCGGTCCTTGGAAAACTCCGGAATGCCCAGCAGTTTGCCGACCGTCCGGTCGGTGATGAGGTAGGGAAGCTCCACGGTCTCGCTCACCAGGACCTTGGCGGCTTTGCGGCAAAGCGAGGCCATCTGCCGCTCCAGCGAGCGCACGCCGGCTTCCCGCGTATAGTCCCGTATGATCAGGCGGATCGCGGCGTCAGAGATCGATACTCTCTCAGGCGTGATCCCGTTTTCTTTCATCTGCTTGAGGATCAGGTATTTCTGAGCGATCAGGAATTTTTCTTCTTCCGTGTAGCCTGAGAAACGAATGATTTCCAGGCGGTCCTTCAAGGAAGGGGGAATCGATTCCAGGGAATTGGCGGTACAGATGAACAACACTTCCGAGAGATCGAACTCGACGTCAAGAAAGTGATCGACGAAGGTGCGGTTCTGCTCGGGATCCAGGACCTCCAGCAGCGCCGCCGCGGGATCGCCGCGCCAGTCCATTCCCATCTTGTCAACTTCATCCAACAAAAAGACCGGGTTTTTGGATTTGGCCTTGCAAAGGCAGCGGATCAGGCGGCCGGGTAAGGACCCGATGTAAGTTCGGCGGTGGCCGCGGATTTCAGCCTCATCGCGCACGCCCCCCAGCGACATTTTGACAAACGTGCGTCCGAGGGCGTTGGCGATGGAGCGCGCGATGGAGGTCTTCCCCACCCCCGGGGGTCCGACAAAGCAGAGGATCGGGCCTTTGATTTTTTTGACCAGTTTCAAGACGGCGAGGTATTCCAGGACCCGTTCTTTCGGTTTCTCCAGGCCGTAATGGTCTTCGTCAAGCGTCGCCTGGGCTCTTTTCACGTCCAGGGTGTCTTGGGTGCTGACGGACCACGGCAGGTTGACGAGCCACTCGAGGTAGGTCCGAACCACGGTCGCTTCGGGCGAAAAGGGCATCATCTTTTCCAGGCGGCTCACCTCTTTTTCAGCCGCCTCGCCGGCTTCTTTGCTCATTTTGGCCGCCCGGATTTTTTCGCGCAGATCATCGAGATCCTTGGCTTGATCGTCCTTCTGCCGGAGCTCCTTCTGGATCGCCTTCATCTGTTCGTTCAGGTAATATTCTTTCTGGGTTTTTTCGATTTGCGTGCGGACGCGCGTGTCGATGCGCTTCTGGATGTTCAGAATCTGGATTTCGTTGGTGAGGATTTCGACCAGCCGCTCCATCCGGGCTTTGGGTTCGGAAATCTCCAGCAGCCCCTGTTTTTCGCTTAACTTGATCAGGAGGTTCCCGGCGATGACGTCGGACTGCCGCGCGGGACTTTCGATGGCGTTCACGGCGCTCACGGTGTCCAACGGAACCCGCCGGTCCAGTTTGACAAACTGCTCAAAAAGCTGGACGCATTGCCGCTGAAGGGCTTCGATCTCGGGCGCGAGCTCGCAGGTCTCGTTCAACTCTTCTATCTCCACTTCCATGTAGCGGGGCTCGGTGCGTGGGATGAACTGCAGGATGCGGCCCCGGGAGCGGCCTTCCACCAGGATCTTCAGCGTGCCATCCGGCATCTTAAGCAGCTGGAGAATATCCGCCACCGTGCCGATCTCATAGATATCGTCCTGCTGAGGCTCTTCCAGGTGATCCCGTTTTTGCGCGGCCAGAAAAATCCGGCGATGCGACGCCATCGCTTCTTCTAGAGCGCGGATGCTTTTCTCGCGCCCGATGGCCAGAGGCAGCATCATGTGCGGGAACACCACGATGTCGCGCACCGGCAACAGCGGCAGGGTCGCGCGCGTCTGGAGGGCCGGGGGGGACGTCTTATCGGACAGGATCATGCGATTTTTTTCTGGTCTTTCATGTGCAGGATTGGGGGGTACACTTTCCGGATGACGTTATCGTCCACCACCACCCGTTCCAGGTTTTGCTGATCGGGCAATTCGTACATGATGTCCAGGAGGACGTCTTCCATGATGGCGCGCAACCCGCGCGCGCCGGAGCCGCGCTTCAGGGCCAGGTGAGCGATCGCGAGCAGCGCCTCAGGCGTGAACGAAAGATCAACACCCTCCAGCTGGAACATCTTGCAGAATTGCTTGACCAGGGCGTTCTTAGGCTGGGTCAATATCTGGACCAGCGTCAGTTCATCGAGATCATCCAGCGTGGCGACAATCGGCAGGCGACCCACCAGTTCCGGAATGAGACCGCCGCGGATCAAGTCCTGAGGCTGGACGTGTTTCAAGATGTCGCCGAGCCGCATTTCCTGCATCGGGCGGACATCGGCGCCGAAGCCCAGGCCCCGCTTGCCGACGCGGTTCTCGATCAGTTTGTGGAGGCCTTCGAACGCGCCGCCGCAGATGAACAGGATGTTGGTCGTGTTGACCTGGATGTATTCCTGCTGAGGGTGCTTGCGGCCGCCTTGGGGAGGAACGGCGGCCACGGTGCCTTCCAGGATTTTCAGCAGGGCCTGCTGGACCCCCTCGCCCGAGACGTCCCGCGTGATCGAGGGGGAATCCGTCTTGCGGGAGATCTTGTCGATTTCATCGATATAGACGATGCCGCGCTCCGCCCGCTTGATGTCATAGCTGGCGTTTTGCAGAAGGCGGAGGATGATGTTTTCGACGTCCTCTCCCACGTACCCGGCTTCGGTCAAGGTCGTGGCGTCCGCGATCGCGAACGGGACATGCAGGAGTTTCGCGAGCGTTTGGGCGAGCAGCGTCTTGCCGGTTCCGGTCGGGCCGATCAGAAGGATGTTGGACTTTTGCAGCTCCACGTCCTGCGGCTGGCTCTGCGTGGAGACGTCCATGCGGCGGTAGTGGTTATAAACGGCGACCGAAAGAATGCGCTTCGCGCGTTCCTGGCCGACCACGTATTCATCGAGCACGCGCTTGATTTCACCGGGCTTGGGGACCGACTTCGGCGTGCGGCGATCGTCCTCTTCAGTGATTTTGTTCAGCAGCTGGTAGGAATTGCGGATGCATTCTTCGCAAACATAGATGCCTTGCCCGCCGATCAGGCGAAGTCCCTCCCGCTTTCCTTTGCCGCAGAAGATGCAGTGGAACAGATCCTTGGGGTCCTTGGGGAGGCTCATTTTTTCCTCGCGATGACCTCGTCGATGAGGCCGTACGCCTTGGCCTCTTCCGACGACAGGTAGAAATTGCGCTCGGAATCGCGGGTGACTTTGTCCACGGATTGCCCGCTGTGTTTGGCGATAATTTCGTTGAGGCGTTTCTTGGTGTCCATAATTTCCCTGGCCTCGATCTCGATTTCTGTGGCCTGGCCGGAGATGCCGCCTCCCATGATCAAAGGTTGGTGGATCATGATGCGGGAGTGGGGGAGGGCAAAGCGCTTTCCTTTAGATCCGGCCGTCAACAGCACTGCGCCGAAGGACATCGCCATCCCCATGCAAATCGTGGTGATCGGGCAGCGGATGTACTGCATCGTGTCGTAAACCGCCAATCCCGCGGTCACCATGCCGCCGGGGGAATTGATGTAGAGATTGATTTCTTTGTCGGGGTCTTCGGCTTCCAAGAATAGCAGCTGAGCGATGATGAGGTTGGCCGAATCGGTGGTGACGGTTCCCTCGTAGCCGCCTACAAAGATAATGCGGTCTTTCAGGAGACGTGAAAAAATGTCATAGCCGACCGCCGCTCCCTGGTTCCAGCGCTCAATAATTGTGGGTACGAGTGAGACCATGGTCCCTCCTATTTGATCTTGGCGTTCTTCTTCAGAAATTCGATGACCTTGGCTTCGATGAGCGACGCCCGGATGGACAAAAGGTGGTCCTTAAAGTAGGTCTCCACGGTTTCTTTTTTGTCCTGGGTTTCCTCCAGCGCCTTTTTCTTCAGCGCGTCGATGTCGGCTTCGACGTTTTCCAACTTTTCCTGTGAGGCGATCGCTTTCAGCAAGTAAGACAGCCGGACATCTTTTTCAGCTTGCGGCCGCACGCGTTCGCGGAGCGCCGCGTCCGCTTTCGGGTCATTGGGCTGCATCAACCCCTGCCGTTCCAGGGCGTTCTTCGTGCGGCGGATCAGCGCTTGGGTCCTGTGTTCAACCAAGGTGGGAGGAACGGAGAACGAATGTCGGTCGAGCAGGGCTTGAAAGATCTGGTCTTCCAGTTCCTTGTCCGACCGCTCCGCAACTTCCTTTTCCAGATTTTGACGCACTTTTTGTTTCAGCTCTTCGAGGGACGCGAGCCCCAAGTCCTTGGCGAACTCGTCATCCAACGCGGGAAACCTCTTTTCCTTGATTTCCTTGATCGTGACCTGAAACGTCGCATCTTTGCCGGCGAACTCTTTCCGGGGATAATCCTCCGGAAAACGGGGGGTCACCGTCCGAACGTCGCTTAACCCGGCATCCAACAGGCCTTCGCTGAAGCCCGCGATCGTTTGAGGCGCCGCCATGTTCAACAAATAGTTCTTCGCGGATCCGCCGGGAAAGGCCTTGCCCTCTATTCTACCTTCAAAATCAACCACGAGAAAATGGTTTTTACCGACCGTGACGCCGCTCGCTTGAACCAGCGTGGCATTGCGCTCGCGGAGCTCCTCCAAGGTTTGGGTGACCTGATCGTCGTTCACCGGGGATGCCTTCAAGGTGATTTTGAGCCCCTTGTAGTCTTTCACCTTGAGGTCCGGGTCTTTTTCCACTTTCATTTGAAACAGCAGCGGCTTGCCCGGTTCAAAACCGATCTTTTCAACTTTCGGGGCGTCAATCGTTTGGAGTTTGCGCTCGCGCAGGACCTGAGCGGCGCCGCGCCCGATCAGGTTCTCCAAGACCGTCTGCCGGGCCCGTTGGGCAAAATTTTTGCGGACCAGGTCGAGCGGCGCTTTACCCGTTCGGAAACCGGGCAAGGACGCTCGGGCTTGAATGTCCCGAAAAACCGACTCGGTTTCCCTGGCGACTTCCTCCGCGGGCAGCTCCACGGACAGAGTGAGTTCGCACGATTCTTCCTTGAGGACTTTGACTTTGACCGACAAGGGTTTTTCCAGAGTTTCCATAGCCTTAAATCCTTTTTAAAAGTTTGGTGGACCGGGCGAGAGTCGAACTCGCATACCCTTACGGGCACAAGGTCCTAAGCCTTGCGCGTCTGCCATTCCGCCACCGGTCCCTAAAATTGCGCCCTGAGGGACTCGGGCGCCACGCTGCCGGCGCCCGCCCGCCGGACTTGTGGCGGCGAACCCACTTAAAATGCGCCCTACAGGACTCGAACCTGTAACCCTCTGCTCCGAAGGCAGATGCTCTATCCAGTTGAGCTAAGGGCGCATAGCGTGGGCCGCGCCGGAATCGAACCGGCAACCTGTCGCTTAAGAGGCGAATGCTCTACCAATTGAGCTAGCGGCCCGAATACGGCAAAACAGAAATCGGAGAGCAGACGGCAGAAAATAAAAGGCGTTTTAAATTAAGAACAACCACATCTCTGATATCTGATCGCTGCTTTCTGCTCTGACGTAAAGTGCGCCCGGCAGGAATCGAACCTGCAACCCTCTGCTTAGAAGGCAGATGCTCTATCCATTGAGCTACGGGCGCAGAGAGTCGGGGAGCCGGGATTCGAACCCGGGACCTCCTGCTCCCAAAGCAGGCGCGCTACCAACTGCGCCACTCCCCGAAATTCAAGGTGCTCAAATAGAGCTTAATTACGCGCAAATCGGCGCATAGTCTAGCATTTCGATTTGTTGGGAGGCCAATAGGTCAATGCTGCGCCATCCCTTATAACATGTATGGTTCCGAGATCATTGCACGGTCCATGCAGATGGCGTGATCCGTGTCTTTAATGACAGAGCGTCCCGGGAGTTCGGAACATAATTGAGGACAAACTCAAGATGTGCCAGTCCGTCGGCAGGGCGACCTGATGTCAAAAGCCTTTCAGCGAGACTCAGATGACCCTGATAGTAGTGAGGATAATGTTTCAAAAGTTTCCCAAAGACCAACAGCCCCCGGTCATGTTGGCCACTGTCGTAAAGAGTCTCGGCCATGAGAAAGTTAGCTGGGCGGCTGGTGGGAATGTAAGCGAGGGCTTTTCGCAGGAGGCGCTCTGCTTCCTGGAAGTGACGTGCGAGATAGGCCTGCCCTGCCCGAGCAACGAGTCTACTTTCAAGAAAGGAACGGAACTGATAATTCACCGGGTTCAGTGTGTGAGCTTGTTCATAGAGTTCAAAAGCGCCCCTCGGATCCTTCTCCAATTCGACGCGTATGCCGTCCACAAAAATCGTTCGCGCGCGGACGATGGCGGACAACTTCTGTGCCTCCCTCGCTGAAATGCCCGCTATGATCGCATGAACTGGCGTGACCCACCGACCTATAGAGGCGATTGATCGCGATCCCGTTTCCACGGAATCCAGTTGGTCAAAAAGAAGCGGAGCCCGGGTTTCAATAAGCATATTGTCATCCGTGTTAAGAGGAGCGCCAGCAACCCACTTCGTTAATGCAGAAACCTCCGCAACAAAAAAACCTAGTAGGTCATACGCATCGGTTTCTGGAAGATGAAGTTCGTCCACGCGCGTCTTAAAGCTCGGCCAGGATAGGCGCAGCGGATCATTGCCGCCGTAGAGTAATAAAAACCGTCCGTTAAGCCATAACGTCATTGATGGAAAAACGGATTGAAAGGTCTTTATGATGGAACGCAATTCTTCTTGGCCGACCTGATGCAGAGGAATCCATTGTGCAAAACGCCCCCCCCGGCAAAAGATGGGTTTTTATCTGAAGAAAGTGGTCAAAGCTGTATAGATTTCCTACCCCCGTCTGGTAAGGGAAAAAAAGATCTTGGATGATAAGGTCATAGCGGTCCCGTGACAAGCGCAAAAAGTTACGCCCATCCTGGTTGATGAGATGGACTTTGGGGTTGGCGAGGACATTTTTATTGTCAGCGTCGAACGCATGTGCGGCGCGTACGATTCCGCGGGAATATTCCACGCATGTGAGGCGGAGGACTTCGGGAGCCAAATTGTGGGCAAGGCTCATTCCAGTACCCAGTCCAATAACCAAGACATCGCGCGGCGCCGGATGAAGCAGGGTGGGTAATGCCCCTTGGTAGGTTTTAACAATCACATCACTCGGAGAATTAGAGCCTTCCATGTGCAAGCGATTCGAGAAAAGCATTCGATCGCCCGTGTAGGGATCTGCATAAACTTCAACAATGCCCGTTGCATCCTCGGTATGCAACAGAACCCGATTCGGTGAAGCGGCTCTGGCTGCAAAGGTGACATCCCCAGACTTTCCAATCCAAAAGCAAAGAACCAGCAGCAGCCCGAACAAAAGCCTCTGGCGCATGCGCTCTAATGAGGAATGCGATGCGGCCGCAGCCAGCCATGCGGCCGCAAAACATGCGATCAGTGCGAGGCCGGCTAACGTGCGGGTAACTCCCAAAACAGGAAGCAAGATAAAATTGGTTGCGAGCGATCCCAGCATGGAGCCTAGATAATTCCATCCGGTCAGCCGCCCTATGGGGTCAATCGAGGAATCTGCCTGCTGCAGGGCCCACTCGCACAATCCGTAAAATGCCCAACCCGAGCAGAGAGAAGGGATCCCTAAAACTAAAAAAAGAATGGCTGTTGTGGACATGAAAAATCGCACGGCGCCCGAGACTTCCGGAGGCCAAACAGCCAAAGACTTACCAACGCACGCGATAGGATAAGGAAAAATAATCCACAGCACGAGAGAAACAGCGAAGAGCAAAAGGCTACCGCTAACCCATGCAGCGTGGTCGACCGTTGACCTCCGCGAGCCCGCTGCTTTTTGAAAGGCAAGCGCTCCCACTCCCATGAGCATTAAGACAATGCCCACCAAGATGCCGTTTCCATAAAAGGTGTCCTGAACGAGGAGCCAAAGGTATTTGGCCCCAATGAGCTCACTTCCGAAAAGTATCGCTCCAAGAACGGCGCCGATCACCCAAAGTCCGCGTGTGGGAATCAGCGAGGCAGTCTGTGTGGAAGATAGGCGCAGAGGGCGCGACTTTGCATCCTCAGGAATCCAGGCAAACGCTGCTGCCGCGGTCGTTACGCACAGGATGGCGATAAGATGATTGCTGGCTGCAAGTCCAAAGGATCTCAAAATGATGGCCGGGAAGACGGCGGCCCCCAGAGCTGACCAGATCAACCCATCGCGGTATAGTCGGCTGACAGAGGCTTGGGATACTCCTGAGCGGGATTGCTCTGCCAGTTCGCCCAGCAAAGGAAATACACTGCCAAAGAGAGCAGCGGGAGGAATGAGAAGAATCATGGCGGTCAAAAGCCGGATCACAAGGTGTCCGGCCGATTCAACTGGAGGCGCAAATTGAAGATAGAACTTCTCCACCAAAGGCAGGGTGAATGGAAGCGCCGCGATCCATGCGGCCGCGCCTAATTCTGCCGCGATAACGCTTTTTCGGAGAGAAACGGAATTGTGTCGGGTCAGCGCGGCAATGGACAGGCCTCCAATTCCGAGGCCGCCGATGAACGTGGCGAGAACCGTCGCCAGCGCAGCCGTGCTCATCCCGAGATGGGTCTCCAGGATCTTTATCCAGACCATCTCACAAGCAAGACCCGCAACGGAATGCATTCCAACGAGCAACCTAATCCGCCCGTATGTGCGTTGGGGTTTTCCCGGAGATTTCAGAACGAGAATAATGTTTCTATTGGAGGACATTTGCAAAATTGAAACAATCGTCCGCGACGCGAAGGAATTGTGGACACTTTTTTGGGACAGGTTTGCTAACGCTAGCGCATGAAAATCAAAAAGCGGAGATTATGCGCTGGGAGGCCACGTAAAGCACTCGCCTCAAACCGACATTGGCAAACCTCAAATCTGGGGTGGCATCCTGAACGACGTTAGAACCAGTCTTTTGGAAGCGGCTTAGGGGAGGCGGCGTTAGGATTTGGCTTCGCCAAATCCAAGCCGTCGGCTATATGTCCTGGGTTTTGACATCGTCCAGCTGCATCTCTGGGAAGCCCCTCTTAAACTCGGGCCAGAAGGCATCGGATTTCTTGTTCGATCCGTCCAGGATGGCGTTCATCCGGTCCGCCGTTTCTCGAATAATGGCAAAGGTCCTCGCGAAGCCTCGGAACGGCCGATACAGTTTCCTCGCCATCAAATAACGCTGATGGATTTCATCTCGGGACGCGATGGAAGGCTTCTTGCGCGGTACCGCGGTTAAGCCGCTTACGACGCGACTTTGGCTTCAACCACTTCGAGCCGTTGGTTGATGTTCTTGAGATCGGACTGCATGGCGTGGATGGCTTCGGTATTGCCTTGGACGGCTCCTTTCAGGGAGCGGATGTCCTCGGTATTTCCCTGAACGGCTTCTTTCAGGGAGCGGATGTCCTCGGCATTTCCCTGAACGGCTTCTTTTAGGGAGCGGATGTCCTCGGTATTTCCCTGAACGGCTTCTTTTAGGGAGCGGATGTCCTGGCCATTGGTTCGGACCGCTGATTTCAAAACCGCAACATCCTCTTTGACTGCGTGGAGATCAGGCTTCATGCTAGCGACGTCCTCACGGACGGCGGATAACGCCTCACCGAAGGTCTGGAACTTCGAGAGAATCTGCTCCTGCAGCACATTAAACCGGCGGGATTCGTCTTGGGAAGGGAGGGACGGCTCCTTGGATGGCTTCTTGGGTGATTTCACGGGAATGATCGTACGTCCCGGCGGGGTTTTTGTCAAACGCTCGACGGCATCAAGTCGAAAATGTCGGCGGCATCCTAAACAACTTTAGATTCCGCCTTCTTCAAGCCCAACCATTGCCACATGCTCCTGCAAATCCCGGATGGCAATCTCGCCGTCTTTATGCAGCGATTACTCAGCGCTTATGCCCGCTATTTCAACCGGACCCACCGGCAGGCGGGTCATCTTTTCCAAATGGGAATGGTGCCTGTGATGACAGATGACAAAGTGGCCTTATCAAGCGCGGGCAATTGAATTTGTCACTTGTCATCAACGGCACCCTGATCGAAAAAATCACCCCAACGTGTGGATAATATCGAAAATCTGAAGCCAGGCACCAGGACACAAAGAAATTGCAGACAAACAGGCATATTCCTCACCTCCCAGCTGAGGCTATATCGACCGGAGGAGAGATTCGAGAAGAGAAAGTGCTGTGGGAATGAACGACTATCGAGGCAGGTTAGAGAGGGCGGATATAGCCGGTCGAATCGCAGACCGCGATCACGTGTAAGCCTGATGGGATCCGAGCATCTTTGGTGAAGTGATGTTTGCCGGAAGCCTCGATGAGGGCGCCTTTCTTTACAGACCAGGCAGCGTCGGAGGCCGTTTTATTGCTGAAGCCGCCGGGGCATGCCTCGTGCTGTTCCGCCCCATAGATCACACGAACGTCCTGTCCATCAACCGAAAGCCGAAGAAAACACACACCATCCACCTCGCAGCGATGGCTGTTTTGGAGAACAGGGCCCTGCACATGCGCCGTTCCATCTTCCTTTACGTCCAAGCGGCTTGGCCCAGCGGCCGATTTCGCGGAAACGTTCAGCTCCAGAAACAGACCAATTGTGCATATGGCCACAGCGACACCACGATTAAGCCGCTTGGGTCGAGG
>MGUR01000007.1:12229-12720 GCA_001800075.1 Elusimicrobia bacterium RIFCSPLOWO2_01_FULL_59_12 | reverse complement strand
GCGCCGGCGTGGTGACCGAGGTGATCGCTTAACATGACGACCGCCGCGCAGCAGCCGGCCAAAGCAGCCGCCCCCAAAATACGCATTCGTTTGCGTTCGTATGATCACAAAATGCTGGATGACTCTCTCGTCAAGATCGTGGACGTGGTGAAGCGCACCGGAGCCGTGCTCTCAGGGCCGGTGCTTCTTCCCATCCACATTAAGAAATATACCGTTCTGCGATCTCCGCATACGGACAAGAAATCGCGGGAACAATTCGAAATGCGCATCCATAAGCGCCTGATTGACATTCAAGAGCCGACGCCCAACACCGTAGAGGAGCTGATGAAGCTGGACCTTCCCGCGGGCGTGGACGTCGAGATTAAATCGTCCTAGCGTAAACGTCATGAACGAAACGACCCCAACAGAAAAGCCGCCCACTCCCCCGATCAAGGGCCTTTTGGGCATCAAGGTAGGTATGACCCAGATTTTCGACGCTCATGGCCAGGTCG
>MGUR01000007.1:0-12209 GCA_001800075.1 Elusimicrobia bacterium RIFCSPLOWO2_01_FULL_59_12 | reverse complement strand
GCCGGTCCCTGCCATGTCACGCACGTTCTGACGACCGAAAAGAACGGCTATGGAGCGGTGCAAATGTCGTTCGGGGACGTCCGTGAAAAGTCCGTCAATAAGCCTGATGCGGGTCGGTTTAAGAAAGCCCATGTCCCGGCGGCCCGTTGGACGCGGGAATTCCGCGTCGGCACACCCGGCGACTTTCAGGTAGGACAAGCCATCGACGTCAATGTTTTTACCGTGGGCGATTTGGTGGATGTCTCAGGAATTTCGAAAGGCAAAGGGTTTGCGGGAACGGTCAAACGGCATCATTTTGCCGGCGGCCCCAGCACCCATGGACAGTCCGACCGGCAGCGCGCGCCGGGGTCCATCGGTTCGAACACCTATCCCGGACATGTATTGAAGGGACAGCGAATGAGCGGCCACATGGGCCATCGCCGGGCCACCCTGCAGAATTTGGAAGTGGTTGAAGTTCTTCCTGATTCGCACGTTCTGCTGATCAAGGGCGCTTTGCCGGGGCCGAATGAATCGTTGTTGGAGATCCGGCAAACCGTGAAACGGGTGAAGGTGAAAGTCATCCATCACGCCGTCCACAAAAAGGAAAAGGCCGCGAAAAAAGAGGCTCCCAAAGCAGCGCCGGCGGCCGCCAAAGCCAAGCCGGCGGCAAAGTAAACGATTTATGGAAGTTCCTTTCATTTCAACATCCGGAGACGCCAAAGGGAAAGTCGAACTTCCCGCCGCGATCTTTGCTCAGGAGGGATCCAAGCGGGTGCTTCAGGAATCGCTTATCGCCTTCTTGGCCAATCAACGCCGGGGCACCTCAGACACCAAAACCCGGGCGGACGTTTCCGGCGGCGGCCATAAGCCGTGGCGCCAAAAGGGGACAGGCAACGCGCGGGCTGGATCCAATCGTTCCCCCTTGTGGCGAAAAGGCGGCATTATTTTCGGTCCGCATCCCCGCTCTTATCGAAAGAATGTGGATGCGTTTAAGCGGCGCGTAGCGCTTGCCACGGCGTTGTCCATCAAGGCGCAAGATCAGACGATCTCCATACTGGAATCGTTGCCGGAAGGGGATGGAAAGACAAGCGCCATGAACAAATTTTTCAGCAAGGCCGCCCCTGCAGGCCGGGTTCTTGTGATCGTCGATAAGAAAAGCGACCTGCTGAGGAGGGCCGTGCGGAATTTGGAGCAGGTGAACCTGGCCGATGTCCGCGAACTTAATCCCTGGACGCTGATGAACGCTCAGAAGGTGCTGGTCACCCAGGCGGCGCTGCAAGCGCTGAACACGCGATTTCCTCAAGGGGCGTCGTGACTCGACTTCTACAGATCATCAAGAAACCTCTTGTGACGGAACGCGCCACTCACCTGAAAGCGTCGTTGAATCAATACGTATTTCGCGTCACCCTGGGGGCTTCAAAAGGCGATATTAAACGCGCGGTCGAGGAGCTGTTCAAGGTGGACGTGTCCAAGGTGCATACGATGCATGTGCGCGGCAAGTTCCGCCGGATGGGAAATTCGCAGGGCGCCCACAAGCCTGATTGGAAAAAGGCCATTGTGTCCGTCAAGGCGGGCCAGGAAATTAAATTCGGCGAGGACGTTTCATGAAAAGCTTTAAGCCGTACACGCCCTCCCGGCGATTCATCACCGTGGAAGACTTCTCAGGCCTTTCCAAGACCGGCCCGCTGAAGAGCCTTGTCACAGGCAAGCGCAAGAGCGCGGGCCGCAACAATTCCGGGATGATTATGGTTCGCCATCAGGGGGGCGGTCATAAGCAGGCTTATCGCCAGATCGATTTCCGGCGTGATAAAACCGGCGTTCCCGGGAAGGTCGTTTCCATCGAATACGATCCAAACCGTTCCGCTCGAATCGCTTTGATCAACTATGCGGACGGCGATAAGCGCTATATCCTCCAGCCGGAAGGGCTGAAGATCGGCGATTCCGTAGTGGCGGGGCCGGAAGCGGACATCAAAGTGGGAAATGCCCTGCCGCTGCATCGGATTCCCGAAGGAACGATGGTCCACAATTTAGAGTTGATGCCCGGCCGGGGCGGAAAGATGGTCCGTTCGGCCGGAGCCGCCGCCCAGGTGATGGCCAAAGAGGGCGATTACGTTCAGCTGCGCATGCCGTCCGGTGAGATCAGGCAGGTGGAGCGCGAGTGTCTGGCCACTGTGGGTCAGGTTGGAAACCTTAACCATGAGAACGTCGTCCTGGGCAACGCCGGGCGAAGCCGTCACCTCGGCATCCGGCCGGACGTACGCGGCACGGCCATGAACGCGGTGGACCATCCCCACGGAGGAGGTCGCGGCCGGTCCAAAGGCAACAATCAGCCGCGGTCGCCCTGGAACCAGCCCGCCAAGGGGTATAAGACCCGGTCCAAGAAAATCTGGGACTGGATGATTTTAAAGCACCGCTCGAAGCAGGCAGTGACCACACTGTAACGGGGGATTATGGCACGTTCGACAAAAAAAGGGCCGTACGTAGACGAAAAACTTCTTAAGAAGGTTCAGAGGATGAACACGTCGGGGGATAAAAAAGTCATCAAAACCTGGGCGCGCGCCAGCATGATCACCCCGGAGTTTGTCGGCCACACCCTGGCGGTGCATAACGGCCACAAGTTTTTGCCGGTTTTTATTACCGAGGAAATGGTCGGGCACCGGGTCGGTGAAATGGCGCCCACGCGCTTTTTCAAGGGCCATGGCGCGGCGCATACCAAGGAAGCGACGTCTCTCACTTAATTTATGGAAGCCATTGCCCACGCCAACTACGTTCGTATTTCTCCCCGTAAGGTGGATCAGATCCTCATGCTGATTCGCGGGAAGTCTGTGGCCCATGCGGCGGCCACCCTGCGATTGGTGACCAAGGGGGCGCGTCCTCTGGTGGAGAAAACATTGATGAGCGCGTTTGCCAATGCGGGGAAGTCGGAGAATCCCGAGGGCTGGCACGTTAACAGGGCCTGGGTCGGCGGGGGGCCGCAAATGAAGAGGATGCGGGCGCACGCGATGGGCCGCGGCGCGACCATTCGTCATCGGACGACGCATTTGACGATCATTTTGAGCGATCAAGCGAAGCCCAAGAAAGGGTCAGGGACCTAATGGGACAGAAAATACATCCAGGAGGATTCCGTCTCGGATACATCAAAGAGTGGGATTCCAAATGGTTCAACCTCCGCCAGATGCCCGAGCTTTTAGAAGAAGATCGCCGGATCCGGACCTATTTGCGCCGCAAACTGCAAGGGGCCGCGGTCTCCCGCATCGGCATCGAGCGGGCCGGAAAACACCTCCGTGTGAATATTTTTACGGCTCGGCCCGGCATCGTCATTGGTAAAAAAGGCGCCGACATTGAAAATTTGCGCAAGGACATAGAGGACATGACGGATCGGAAGGTTTTCGTTAACGTCATGGAGATCAAGCGCCCCGAGTTGGATGCCACGCTGGTGGCGGAAGGGGTCGCGCTGCAGCTGGAAAAAAATGTGGGATTCCGCCGGGTCATGAAAAAAACAATGGAGCGCACGATGGCCGCAGGCGCGCTCGGGATCAAAGTCCGGGTCTCCGGGCGTCTGGGGGGCGCGGAAATCGCCCGCACGGAGTGGATGAAGGAAGGCCGCGTTCCGCTCCAGACCCTTCGCGCGGACATCGACTACGGGACAGCGGAAGCGCTGATCACGATGGGCCGGATCGGCGTGAAGGTGTGGATTTTTAAGAAGGAGCTCTTTAAGAAGACGCGCGAGGATTTGGCTGAGGAAGTCAAACTGGTCCCGAAAGAAATCATTGAAGAGATCGCCAAGACCGCAGACAAGGCCGCCGCCACCGAAGAGATGGCGCCTGTGCCAGCCGCCGCCGCGCTTGAAGAAGAGGCGTCGCCGGAGGAAGGGGTCTAGGCCATGTTGATGCCCAAACGGGTCAAATACCGGAAGGCGCACCGCGGCCGCCTCAAAGGGAAAGCCAAGGCGGCCACCACCGTGGATTTTGGACAGTACGGCCTCCAGGCGCTGGAGTCTCACTGGATCACCAGCCGTCAGATTGAGGCCGCGCGGGTGGCCCTGACGCGGTTCATCAAAAAGGGCGGAAAGATCTGGATCCGGGTGTTCCCGGACAAGCCGATTTCGAAGAAGCCCGCGGAAACCCGCATGGGAAAGGGCAAAGGGGCGCCGGAGTTCTGGGTGGCGGTGGTCAAACCCGGACGCATCATGTTTGAGCTGGAAGGCCTGCCGCCGTCGGAGGCCATGGAAGCGATGAGGCTGGCGGCGTTCAAGCTTCCGATCAAAACAAAATTTGTGATTCGCGAGGAGAACTGATGGCGAAAAAAAGACGGGAAAAAGAGAATTTGAAAACCCTGTCGATGCCTGAGCTGGAAGCGCGGCTGAGGGAAGCGGAGGAGACCCGTTTTCGGTTCCAATTCCGTCACGCCGGCGCCCCGCTGAAAAACCCGATGCAGATCCGTTTTGTGCGCCGGGAAATCGCCCGGCTCAAAACCTGGATCCACCAGAAGGGAGCCCAGGCGTCATGAAAGAGAGCCCTCTGACCGCGCCGCCCCATCTCCGCGCCGCCCGCAAGGTCCGCGAAGGCGTGGTGGTATCCGACAAGATGAATAAGACCCGCGTGATCAAGGTCTCCTGGCACTCCAGCCATCCGCGGTACCAGAAAGTGCTGCGTCGCTTCACTCAGCTTTATGCGCACGATGAGACGAACGATTCGCACGCGGGCGACCGCGTGGAAGTCATGGAAACCCGGCCGCTCTCCAAATTGAAGCGCTGGCGGATCACGCGCGTGCTGGCCAAGGCGGCCCTGTGATTCAAGAACGAGCCATCCTTAATGTCGCCGACAACTCCGGCGCGCGCAAGCTGCGATGCTTCCGGGTCATGGGGGGTACGCGGCGGCGTTATGCCAGCCTGGGCGATATCGTGACCTGCTCGGTGCAGGACGCGATCCCCACCGGCAATGTGAAAAAAGGCGATGTGGTCAAGGCGGTTGTCGTTCGCACGGCCAAAGAAGTGCGCCGCGCGGACGGCAGCTATGTGAAGTTTGACGACAATGCGGTGTGCCTGATCGACGCCAATGGGGAGCCCCGCGGAACGCGTATTTTCGGCCCCATCGCGCGCGAATTGCGCGATCGAAATTACCTCAAAATCATTTCACTGGCGCCCGAGGTTGTCTGATGTCATTGATTCGTAAAAAAGACAAGGTGCTCGTCATGGCGGGCAAGGACCGCGGCAAACAGGGAGAGGTCGTGCAAGTCCTTCCCGATGCCCAGCGCGTCTTGGTGGCCAAGATCAATTTTGTGAAGCGGCATTCCCGTTCGACGCAGACGCAGCCGGGGGGCATCCGTGAGAAGGAGGCGTCGATTCATTTGTCCAATGTGATGCTGATGTGCAAAAAATGCAATCGTCCGATGCGGCCGAAAAGCGACCGCTTGTCGGACGGCACCAAAGTGCGGATCTGCCGCAAGTGCGGGGAGATGATCGCCGAATGACCCCAGCCACGGCAACGCCGCCGCGCATGAAAGCGGCCTATCAGACCTCGGTCATCCCTGAGATGGTGAAGCGGTTTGGGTTAAAAAACCCGATGCAGGTGCCGCGCCTGGTGAAGGTTATCGTCAACATGGGCGTCAACGACGCCAAAGAGGACATCAAATCGATGGACGTCGCTTCCGCGGAGCTGGGAGCGATTACCGGCCAGAAACCCCAAGTGAGGCGGGCCAAGAAATCGATTTCCAACTTTAAGCTTCGCCAGGGGATGCCGATCGGACTTCGCGTGACGCTGCGCGGCACGCGCATGTACGAGTTTCTCGACCGCTTTATTAACACGGCGATCCCGCGCATCCGGGATTTTCGCGGTTTGGACCCGCGCGCCTTTGACGGCCGCGGCAATTACAATCTGGGACTGACCGAACAGCACATTTTTCCCGAGGTGAATCTGGACAAATCGCCCAAACTGCGCGGCTTCAATGTGACCATCGTCACGACCGCCGGCGAGGACGCCATGGCGCGCGAGCTGCTTGCGCTCTTTGGCATGCCGTTTAAGACGCAGGAAAAAGAATCGAAGAAAGCGGCGCCCAAAGCGGCGCTGAAGGCGTAAGGGGAGTTATGGCCACCATTGCATGGGTCGCAAAAATGCACAAGCGTCTCAAATTCGCCACCCGGTTTCGGAACCGCTGCCGGCGGTGCGGACGAGCCCGGGGGTTCTACCGGGACTTTGGCCTCTGCCGCCTCTGCTTCCGTCAGATGGCGCACCGCGGAGAGATCCCCGGAATTATCAAGTCGAGCTGGTGAGGAGTTAACGCTCATGCCGATGACCGACCCGATCGCTGATTTGCTGGTTCGCATTCAAAGCGGAAGCCACCGCGGCTTCGAGAAAATCGATGTCCCGGCCTCGCGCATGAAGGTGGGCCTGGTCCGAATTTTGAAGGCGGAAGGATTTATCGCCAATTACAAAGTGATGGAAGACGCGCGGAAGCATCCCTCTATCCGGATTTACCTTAAGTACGCGGGCGTCCGGCAGGAAGTGATTCAGGGAGTCCGGCGGATTTCCAAGCCCGGCCTCCGCATCTACCGCCCGTACGGCGCGTTTTCAAAACGGGGCGACGCCGGCGCTGTAACGATTGTGTCCACGCCGAAGGGGCTTTTGACGGACCGGCAGGCGTTCCAGGCCAAAGTCGGCGGCGAGCTTCTGTGCCAGGTCTGGTAAGGACATTATGAGCCGTATAGGAAAATCACCGATTACGATCCCCGAGAAAGTCAAAGTGGATGTGAAGCCGGGTTCTGTGGAAGTGACCGGTCCGCTCGGCAGGCTGGTTCAGGCGCTGCCGCCGCATACCACGGTGAAAGTGGAGAACAACCAGGCGAAAGTGGAGCTCACCGGGATCACCCCCGAAGAAGGCGGCGCGCTTCACGGACTGGCCCGGTCTCTGGTCAACAATGCCGTGACGGGCGTGACGCAGGGATTTAAGAAAGATTTGGAGATCGTGGGACTGGGTTACCGCGCCCAGGTAGCGGGAGACAAATTGACGATGACGCTGGGTTTTGCCCATCCCGTTGAGTTCAAGCTGCCCGCAGGCATCAAGGCCACGGTGGACCCGAAGCAGACCCAGGTCGCCATTTCCGGCATCGATCGGTATCTGGTGGGCGAAGTGGCGGCGCAGCTTCGCCGTCTTAAGCCGCCTGAAGTCTATAAGGGAACCGGCATTCGGTATGCAGGCGAGCACATCATCAAGAAGGCCGGGAAGGCGGCCGCGGGCGCGGCGGGGGCTGTGGGCGGAGCCGCCAAGAAATAGTTACCATCGCGGCAATTAGAAACGGGAGGCGAAGGTGCAGGGAACCGTATTAGAACGTTACGAATTTCGCAAGCAGCGGACCCGGGACAAGATCCGGTCGGTGTCGATTCAGACCACCCGTCCCCGTCTGTCGGTGTGCCGCAGCCTGCAGCATATCTACGCGCAGGTGATTGATGATATCAACGGGAAAACGCTCGCCGCCGCCTCGTCGCTCTCACCGGAGTTGAAGGGGAAGCTCGAATCGACCCGGGATCGCGCGGCGGCCGAGGCGGTCGGTCAGCTGATGGCGCAAAAAGCGTTGGCCAAGGGGATTAAGGAAGTCGTTTTTGATCGGGGAGGTCATGTGTATCACGGGCGGATTCAAGCGCTGGCAGACGCGGCTCGGAAGGGCGGGTTACAGTTCTAATGGCACGCATTAACCCCGCAGGACTGGAGCTTGCAGAAACGGTCGTCGCGATCAACCGCGTCGCCAAGGTCGTCAAAGGCGGAAAGCGTTTTTCTTTCAGCGTGCTGGTGGTGGTGGGTGACCGGAAGGGGCATGTCGGCATGTCCGTGGGTAAGGCCAAAGAGATTCAGGCGGCGATTCAAAAGGGCGTCACCCGCGCGCGCAAAGATCTCATCGGTGTTCCCCTCCACGGGGTGACGATCCCCCACAGGGTGATCGGGAATTTCGGCGCCGGCCGCGTGCTCTTGATTCCCGCCGCGCCCGGGACCGGCGTGATCGCGGGCGGGAGCGTCCGGGCCGTGCTGGAGGCTGCGGGGATTAAAGATATCTTGTCCAAGTCCCTGGGGACGTCCAATCCCTATAACGTGGTGTATGCGACGCTGGAGGCGTTGAAGAATCTGCGTACCAAGGAGCAGGTGAATGCGATCCGAAGCAGCAAGGAAACGGTGAGCGCTGATGCGGCTCGATGAACTGAAGCCCGCACCCGGGTCCCGGCACCGCCGGAAAATTGTCGGCCGAGGGATTGGCAGCGGCCATGGCGCGCAGAGCACGCGCGGCATGAAAGGCCAGCGTTCCCGCGCCGGGTGGGGCGGCATGACGGGGTTCGAAGGCGGTCAGATCCCGCTGATCCGGCGTCTCCCGAAGCGCGGATTCCGGCATACGGCTTTCCGCGTGGACATGGCGGTGGTGAACGTGGGGGATTTTGAAAAGCGTTTTGAAGCAAAAGCCGCCGTGTCCCCGGAGACGCTGAAAGCGGCCGGCTTATTTAAACGCGGCGCGCGTCTGAAGGTTTTGGGCGGCGGCGAGTTGACCAAGGCGTTGACCGTTAAAGCGCACGCCTTTTCCGCCAGTGCCCAGGAAAAAATCAAGAGGGCGGGCGGTCAGACGGAACTCATAGGTCGTCATTCCGGCGGTCGTAAGCCGGAATCCAGCGGCGTGGACGTCAAAGACACTGGACCCCGGCTTTCGCCGGGGTGACGAAAACGAAACAAATGCATGCAAAATAACCCCCTGCTGGACATTTTTAAAGTTCCCGAGCTGAAGCGGCGTATTTTGTTTACGATCGGCATTATCGCCGTTTACCGCATCGGGGCGATTATTCCGATCCCCGGCGTCAACGCCGAGGCGCTCCGGTCCCTGTTTGCCAATCAGCAGAACTCGCTGCTGGGTTTTCTGAATATTTTCTCCGGCGGCGCCCTGAGCCACTTGTCCATTTTTTCCATGGGCATCATGCCGTACATCAACTCTTCGATCATCATGAGCCTGCTGCAGGGAGCGCATGTGATCCCCTATCTGGACCGATTGGCCAAAGAAGGCGAACAGGGCCGTAAGCGGATGAACCAGATTACCCGCTACTTAACGCTGGCCCTGGGCGGATTGCAATCTTTCGGCCTGACCTTTGCCATCACCAAGATGCCGATGCCGGGCGGTGCTCCGATCGTCACCAACCCGACGGCGGGTTTTATCGCGCTCACCGTGCTGACGCTGACCACGGGAACCGTTTTCATCATGTGGCTGGGGGAACAGATCACCGAGCGGGGGATCGGCAACGGCGTCTCGTTGATTATTTTCTCCGGCATTGTCGAGCGGATGCCTCATGCCATCGCCGGCCTGGTGGGATTGGTCCGGCTGGATGAAGTCTCGCTTTTCCGCGCGGGGCTGATCCTGGCGCTGGTCCTGGCCGTAACAGGCCTGGTCGTATGGGTGGAAACGGCGCAGCGGAAAATCCCGGTCCAGTATGCCAAACGGGTGGTGGGGCGGCGCATGTATGGAGGCGCGAGCACCTACCTTCCGCTGAAGGTGGATCAATCCGGCGTGATTGCCGTCATTTTTGCGGTGTCCCTTCTCACGGTGCCTTTGACGGTGGCTCAATTCATGCCGGATTCACCCTGGGCCGCAAGGATCGCCAAGTGGGACAACGGCAATTGGGGCTATCAATCGGTGTATGCTGCGCTCATCATCTTTTTCTGCTATTTTTACAACTCGGTCGCCTTCAATCCCACCGAGCTGGCGGACAACCTGCGCAAATGGGGAGGGTTTGTCCCGGGGATCCGGCCCGGGGAGGCCACGGCCCGCTATATCTCTCAGATTTTAGAGCGGATCACCCTCGGGGGCGCGCTTTTTGTCGCGGCGTTGGCGGTCCTCCCGCAATATTTGCAGAGGATGCTCCGCGCGCCCCAAGATTTGTCGTATCTCTTTGGCGGGACCTCGTTGTTGATCATGGTGGGCGTCGCGCTGGATACCATCGGGCAGATTCAATCCCATCTCATCATGCGCCATTACGACGGTTTCTTTAAGGGCGGGGGCGGCGGTTTTAAGGGCCGCTGGTTTAATGTAGGCGGTGGATCCTAGGTTGGGGACGCGCTTTGTTTTTCTGGGACCGCCGGGAGCAGGGAAGGGAACGCAGGCCGCGCTGATCAGTCAGGCGCTGGGCGTTCCCGCGATCGCGACCGGAGGCATTTTTCGCGATGCGATCGCCCGCGGCACCCAGATCGGTAAGCAGATCGGACAGTTCGTCAACTCAGGCATGCTGGTCCCGGACAAGCTGACCAACGCCATTGTCGCGGAGCGGCTGAAACAGAAGGACTGCAAAAAGGGGTTTATTTTGGACGGCTACCCGCGCAGCTTAACGCAGGCCAAGGCCTTGGACACGTATTTGCTGAAGGTTCGTTCGCCGATTGATCGTGTTCTTTATTTTAAAGTGGAGGCCCCCGTGGTGATCGAACGGATGGGCAAACGCCGGGTCTGTTCCCAGTGCGCCGCGACCTACAACCTGGTTTCGCAGTCTCCAAAGACGGAGGGCCTTTGCGACAAATGCGGAGGGGCTCTGGTGACCCGTTCGGACGACACGCCGGAGGCGATCCGCAAGCGGCTGACCGTCTATGAGCAGACGACCAAGCCCTTGCTCGATGATTATGGCAAGAAAAACATTCTTGACGTTGTGAACGCATCCGCGTCTGTCGAGGCGGTGGCCCGGCAGGTACAGGGCCTGTGCTTGGGGACGTCGTGAACGCTGTGGCTCCTCAGACACCCATTGAGCTGAAGAGTCCTCGCGAAATTGACCTGCTTCGCAAGGCGGGGCATGTCGCGGCGGAGATCCTGATGGATTTGAAACGCAGTGTGGCGGCGGGTATGACCACGCAGGATGTGGACGCGCTGGCGGCCAGGATGATGCGGGAACGCGGAGTGAAGCCGGCCTTCCTCCATTACCGGGGCTACCCGGCCGTGGTGTGCGCCTCGGTGAATGAAGAAGTGGTCCATGCGATTCCCGGGCCCCGGCGCCTAAAAGACGGCGATATCTTGAGTTTGGATATAGGGATATTTTTGAACGATTACTGCGGCGACACAGCGACGACCTTCGCGATCGGCAAGGCGTCTCCGGAAGCGGAACGGTTGATGAAGGCGGGGCGCGAGTCCCTGGAGGCGTCGATCCAGGCGGCTGTGTTGGGCAACCGGCTGGGGGATGTCTCCCATGAGATGCAGCGTGTCGTGGAAGAAGCGGGCTACCATGTGGTCAGGGAATACGGCGGCCACGGGATCGGCCGCGCGATGCATGAGGAGCCTCATGTGCCCTGCTTCGGGACCTCGGGAACAGGCATCCGCTTGACGGAAGGCATGGCGCTGGCCCTGGAGGTCATGGCCAACGCCGGAACGGCCAGGATCCTGCACAAGCCCGACCAGTGGACGGTTGAGACCGAGGATGGAAGCCTCTCGGTGCATTATGAGAAGATGGTGGCGATCACCGACCGCGGGCCCGAAGTGCTGACCCCGCACGAAAACTGACGAATGGCTAAAGAAGAAAAAATCGAAGTGGAAGGAAAAGTGATCGAAGCGTTTCCCAACGCGATGTTTAAAGTTGGGATCGAAGGCGGGCATACGGTGTTGGCTCATATTTCAGGCAAGATGCGCATGCACTACATCAAGATTTTACCGGGCGACAAAGTGAAGCTGGAGCTGTCTCCGTACGATCTGACGCGCGGGCGCATCACGTTTCGGGAGAAATAGATGAACGTAAGAGCTTCCGTGAAACCCATTTGCAGCAAATGTAAAGTGATACGGCGCAAAGGCGTCGTGCGCGTGATCTGCAGCGAACCGCGGCACAAACAAAGGCAGGGGTAAAACCTCCCCTCACCCGGTCCCTCTCCCGAGAAGGGAGAGGGCGTAGACTAAAGGAGACCAGTTAATGGCACGTATTGCGGGCATTGATCTTCCCAAGGATAAGCGAATTGATATTGCGCTGTCTTATATCTACGGCGTCGGACGCCCGCTGGCGTCAAAGGTCGTTGTGGAAGCGCAGGTGGCTCCTCAGACCCGCGTTAAAGATTTGACGGAAGCGGAAATCAACAAGCTCAGCACGATCATCACGCGGGACTACAAAGTGGAAGGCGATCTGCGCCGTGAGATCCAGCAAAACGTCCGCCGGTTGATGGATATTGGATCCTACCGCGGATTCCGGCACCGGCGCAATCTTCCCTGCCGCGGCCAACGGACCCGGACCAACGCGCGTACGCGC
>MGUR01000006.1:60165-78306 GCA_001800075.1 Elusimicrobia bacterium RIFCSPLOWO2_01_FULL_59_12 | reverse complement strand
ACCCGCCGCTGGCGGACCCAACCCTCCAGCGTGGCCGGAGCGATCACCAGCGCGGAGACCCCCTGCGCGCGCAGCGCTTTCAATTGCTCGCCCTGCGGCGCCGCGCGCCGCGCGTTAAAATCACGAACCTCGTTCCATTCCACCGCGATCGCCACGCGGCGATCGCGCGCCTCTTCGCGCCAGCGCCTGCTCAGAGGACGCGCCGCCCATACGCTCAGAACCCAAAGGACGCCGAGGGTCGCGGAGGGGAGCAGCCTGCGGGATGTCCACGCGGACCTCATGCGAGCGAGGACCCCCGTTTTTTCGCGGAGGACCTCGACAGGCGGCCGCGCCCCTGCGCCTGCCTGCCGGCCAGACAGGCGCGCCGGTACACCTCCGCATACTGTCCCGCGGATTCCTCCCAGGAGAAACGCGCCCGCATCGCGCGCGCCTGAAGACGCTCCCAGGCGGGAGCGTCCGCATAAAGCCGGAGCGCCTGGCGGATGGCGGCGAGCAACGACGGAGCGGCCGGATCGTAAAAAACGAAGCCGGTGCCGGTGTCCTGCCCGCTGACCGGGATCACGGTGTCCGCGAGGCCGCCGGTGTGCATCACCACGGGAACGGAGCCGTAGCGCATGGCGATCATTTGACCCAGACCGCAGGGCTCAAAACGCGAAGGCATCAGGAACAGGTCGCTCCCGCCGTAGATGTGATGCGCCAGAGGTTCGTTAAAATCGGAGCGCATTCGAAACGCCTGCGGGAATTGGCGTTCCAGCCGCTCCAGCCGGCGGCGCAGGGCTTCATCGCCCTGCCCCAGGACGACGATCTGCATCCCATCCGCGATCAGCCCGGGCGCGCACTCGGCCACCCAATCGATTCCCTTTTGCACATCCAGCCGCGCGACCAGGCCCGCCAGGGGCGTTCGAGGGGCGACGGGAAGTTTCAACATGTGCTGCAGGGCGGCCTTGCAGTCCTTGCGACCCGCCAGGGTGCCGGCGTCAAAAGGTTTCGCCAGGAACGGATCATGCGCGGGATCCCACTCGTCAAGATCCAGCCCGTTGAGAATGCCCATCAGGTCTTTCGCGCGCGCGCGCAGCGTGCCTTCCATCCCGCGCCCGAACTCCGCGGAGCTCTGAATCTGCCGGGCGTAGGTCGGGCTCACCGTCGTCAGGGCATCGGCGTAGGTCAGCCCCGTTTTGAGAAAACTCAGGTGGTCATAGAACTCCAGTTTATCCTGGGTGAATTCGCTCCAGGGGAAACCGGCCAGATCCATCGTTTCCTTGGGGAAGACGCCCTGAAAAGCGATGTTGTGAATGGTGAAAACGGACGCCGTGCGCTGGAAAAAGGCGTCGGCCTGTTTCTGAAGACGGAGATAGGCGCAGACCAATCCCGTCTGCCAGTCATGGCCGTGGATGACATCGGGCCGGAAATCAATCGCCTTGCACGCCTCCAGGACGGCTCGGGAAAAGAAAATAAACCGTTCCGGATTGTCGGCGTAGTCCCCCTCCGCCGAACAGTACAGACCGGGTCGGCCAAAATACCCTTCATGGCTGATAAAAATCACCGGCACGCCCGATTCGGTCTTGGCGGTCCAAAGGCCGCCCGCCTCCATCCTAGGGCCGACCGGCACGCGGACGTGTTCGCGAATTTCCTTCAAGCCGTATTCGTGGACGCGGATGGATTTGTACTTGGGAAGGATCACGCGGACGTCATGACGTTTTTTGCGAAGCGCTTTCGGCAGGGCGCCGATCACGTCCGCCAGGCCCCCGGTTTTACAGAAGGGAACGCACTCCGATGCGGCAAACAGAATTTTCATGAAGCCGTTAGTCCGCTTCTCTCAGGAACTTGGCCGCTTCTTCCGGCGGGGTGGGATTGATATAAAACCCGGAGCCCCATTCAAATCCCGCCACCTTGGTCAATTTGGGCATGATTTCCAGGTGCCAGTGGTAATGCGGAAGTTTGGACTCGCGCAGGGGAGAGTTCAGCAGGATGAAGTTGTACGGCGGGTCGTCCAGCACTTCGCGGATGCGCTTGAGCGACTGCTGCAGCAGGCGGGACAGGTTCACGGCCTCGTGCTTCTGGAGGTCTTCGTAATCCGAATCATGGACCTTGGGAAGAATCCAGACCTCAAAGGGGAACCGCGCGGCGAACGGAACAAATGCGACGAAATCATCGTTTTCCGACACGATGCGCTGGCCCGCGGTGAGCTCCTGCTTGATCATGTCGCAGAAGACGCAGCGTTCCTTGTACTCGAAGTAATTCTTGGCGCCGTTCACCAGCTCGCGCACGTTCCGGGGGATGACCGGCGTCGCGATCAGCTGGGAATGCGGGTGGCTGAGCGACGCGCCGGCCGCCGCGCCGCGGTTCTTGAAGATCAGGATATATTCAAAGCGCGGGTCCCGCTTCAGGTCCATGATGCGGTCCCGGAAGGCCCAGATCACGTCTTCCGCCCGCTTCGCCGGCAGATCGGGAAAATCCACCGCGTGGTCGGAGGTTTCGATGACCACTTCGTGCGCACCGACGCCGTTCATCTTGTCGTACATCCCGTCGCCCTGGCGATTGAGGGCGCCCTCGATCTGCAGGGCGGGAAACTTGTTCGGCACCACGCGCACCCACCACCCCGACTTGTTTTTTTCCCGGGACGGGTCGTGATAGGCCAGCACTTCCGGCGGGGTCTTGTCTTCGTTGCCGGGGCAGAACGGGCAGTACTTTCCGACGCCGGTCTCGACCTCCTTGCCGAAATCCGACGGCCTCTTGCCGCGTTCCGTCGAAATGATGACCCACCGGCCGATAACAGGATCGCGTCTCAACTCAGGCATAACGAACTCCTTGCTTTTTGTCATTCCCGCGAAAGCGCGCGCGCCGCACTGCCGGCGCGCCCGCCCAGTCGTGTGGAGGGCGGGAATCTATCTTTACAATTTCTGGATCCCCGCTAACGACCTGCGGGGATGACGAATATGAACCTCATTAATTCTGAATGTCGGAAGAAAGGGTTTCCGCGGGGAGCGCCTCGGAGGGCGCCGGGGCGCCCGGAGGCGTCAACGATTCGACGGACGGCAGATCTTCCAGGCGCTTTAGCCCGAAGGCGCGCAGGAAGTCGAGCGTGGTCGCGTACAGCAGCGGCCGGCCGACCGTCTCTTTCCTTCCCGCGATCCGGACGAGTTTGCGCTCCACCAGCGTGTCCAGGACCGCGGTCACTTCAACCCCGCGAATTTCTTCAATCTCACTGCGCGTGATCGGCTGCTTGTACGCCACAATCGAGAGAGTCTCCATCGCCGAACTGCTGAGGCGGTAAGTCAGCCGGTCCTTGAAAAGCTGGCGGATCCAGGGCGCGAATTCCGGGCGCGTTGAAAACTGCCAGCCGCCGGCGATCTCGCTGGCCTCCAGCGCGCTGCCGCGCTCCGCGTACTCCCGCGCCAGGCTGTGGAGTATCCCCAGCAGGTCCTCGCGCGGCACCGGCGGATCAAACAGCGTTTCCAGCGTCTTCAGCGGGACGGGTTGCTCCGTGATGAACAGCAGGGCTTCCAGAATTTTTTTGATGTCGTTAGCGTCCATGGGGTTTTAAGCTCCCTTCCTCGGATTTTAACGGAAAGCCCTCCGCGCGGTAAAGGCGAATGGGCCCGAATACGTCCGCCTGGCGGGCCGTGATCTGCTTCAGCCGGATGAGTTCCAGGAGCGCCAGGAAGGTGACCACCCTTTCGAGGCGGCGGGTCCCGGCTGTGAAGAGGTCTTCAAAGGCGATGGATTCTTTTTCGGCCAGGAGATCCAGGACCCACCGGATTTTGACTTCCAGAGGAATCTCATCCCGCAATATTTGCTCGACGTCCTTCGGAGCTTCTTCCAGGATCCGTTGAAACGCGCCGATCAAATCGAACACCGACGCGCTCAGCGCAAAATCCTCTTGGGCGAAGGGCAGCGGCGCCTGCCGGTAGTAGACGTCCTTGGCCTTTTCGTTGTACGCGGCGAGGAGAGCCGCGGCTTCTTTGTAGCGCTGGTATTCGAGCAGTTTGCTGACCAGTTCGGCGCGCGGATCCGGCCCTTCCGCTTCCTCCCCCTCCGGGCTGGGCAGGAGCATCTGCGCCTTGATCAGCATCAGCGTGCTGGCCATCACCAGGAAGTCGCCTGCCGTTTCCAGATTTAAATCCTTGATCACGTTCAAATAACTGAGGTACTCGCGGGTGATCTGGGCAATCGGGATATCGTAGATATCGAGATCGTCCCGGCGGATCAGGTAGAGCAGCAGGTCGAGCGGACCCTCAAAGTTTTCCAGCCGGACATCGGCGCCCGAGGCGGCGGCCGGCGTATGGATCGTGCCCAGGTTATCCCCCATTGAGCGGAAAGGTCTGCGTCAAGAATCGGATCTCTTCTTCCCGTGTCCGCAGTTTCCCTTCCCAGCGCGCCTGGCGCAGGGCATCGAATATGCGGGTGAACAGCGGGCCGGGTTTGTAGCCCAAATCGCGAATATCGCGCCCGGACAGGCGGGGGGCGCTTTCTTGAAAACGCCGCCACTCCTGCAGGGGCTGTTTTCGGGGGAACATCAAGCGCGTCCGCACGGCTTCATTCAAAAACGTGATGACCTCCGGAGCCAGCGGCCGGCCCTCCATCCGGCGCGCGTCCTGCAGCGAGAGAACGCCCTGCCGCAGACGCACCAGCACATGAAGCGCCCGCTCAATCTGCTCAATCAATTTCTGCGGAAACATCAGATGGGCCAGGGAGCCGACCGCCTTGGGAAAGGGAAGCGCGTGCAAAAGGATCAAAAGCCGGAGAAGCAGGGGATCTTTCACGGGTTTTCCCTTGATGAAGCGTCCGAAGAGGAGCTCGTGGGACTTTTCCCATTTCAGATTCGGGATCAGAAGCGCCAAGGCGCCCCATTGCGACAGGAGACGGAACGACGGCCGGGGATCTTTCTCCATTAAGAGGGGGACGAGTTCCTCCCGCAAGCGGGCGCCGGACAGCCGCGCGGGGCATTGTCCCGACAGGGCTTCCAAGAGCCATTCGCGCGTCCGCCATTCCAGTTCGTATCCAAATCGGCCGGCGAAGCGGGCCGCGCGAAAAATGCGCGTCGGGTCGTCCTTGAAACTTTCCGAGTGCAGGACGCGGATTTTCCCCTGCGTCAAATCGTTGACCCCCGCGAAGGGATCCCATACATGCCCGAAATCGCTGCTGTTCAAGGACACCGCGATGGCATTGATGGAGAAATCACGCCGATAGAGATCTTCCTGAAGGCTGGCGGCCTCCACGGTGGGCAGGGCGGCGGGTTCGGGATAGGACTCGCGGCGGGCCGTGGCGATGTCCACGTGACGGCCGCCCGGCAGTTGAAGCGTGCAGGTGAGGAACTGCGGGTGGGTGACCAGTTTGGCTTTATACGCACGGGATACGCTTTTGGCGAGCGGGCCGGCGAGCTCTTCAACGACGATATCGATATCCCGGGGGGTCTGCCTCAGAAGCAGGTCCCTCACGCACCCCCCCACCAGATAGATGGGCCATTGGGACTGTTGCGCGCGGCTGATCAGCGGCTGGAGGAACTTCTGCAATCCCTTGGGGAGAATCCGGCGATGGGTCGTCTGCACGCGCGAATTTTAGCAAAAAACCGAGCGGATTCAAAAATCAGCGGAAAACGCTCCGTCGGTAGTGTTTGAGCTCTGCGATGGACTCGCGGACGTCGTCCAAAACGTGGTGCGATCCGCTCTTGGGGGGCGCCTGGTCTTTCGCCGGATACCAGCGCTTGACCAGTTCTTTGATGCTGCTGACGTCGACGTTCCGGTAATGAAAGAAGGCATTCAACCTCGGCATGTAGCGCTGCAGAAAACGCCGGTCCTGACCGATCGAGTTACCGCACAGGGGAGATTTTTGCGGCTTGCAATACGTGCGTAAAAACGCCAAAGTGCGGCGCTCGGCCTGCGCGAGACGGACCCGCGATTCCCGGACACGCCGGGTCAGTCCGGACCGGCCGTGCTGTTTCACGCACCACGGGTCCATCCGGGCCAGCACGCGGGACGATTGATGAATCGCAAAAACCGGGCCTTCCGCGATCACGTGAAGCTGGCTGTCGGTGACGGCGCAGCCGATTTCCAGGATGGCGTGGCGGTCCGGATCGAGGCCCGACATTTCAAGATCGAGCCAGACAAGAGGCTCGGCGCGTTTGGCGGAGCGGGGCAATGCGGGCTAACTAGGCGAAATGACGGATCAGGAAATAAACCGCGACAAGCGCAATCACCAGGGTCATGATTTTTTCACACTTGCACATGCCGGACTGAACTTTGCAGGCTTCACGAGGACAGAACAGGGACATTAGGCGACCTCCTTGTAGGCGGATACATGAGACAGCGTCTGGGTTCTTGGAAAGGCTTTGAACTGGATACCATAGCTGAAGAGCGACGCTCTCTTTTTGCGCCAGACCACGCGTCCGGAGAACTCAAAAGGCGATTTTCCGGGCGCCTGGACCTGCAGATGAATCGACTGACGAAGCGCGAGCGGGAGACGGGACTCCAGCAGGCTGCCGGTCAGCGAGACGTTCACAAACCGTCCTTCGCCGATGAGGACATGGCTCCTGGGATCGTACAGATCCAGCGGGACGCTGGAGTGCGTGCGCAGGGCGCGGCGGCGTTCTTTTCGGATCATCAGGGCTCCTTTGTGCGAAGATCGGCTTCCGACCCGCCTTCATTAAACCCAATTCAGACGTAAAAGAAAAGTTGATTTCGCGGCCCGTGCCAGCCGGGCGCGAAATAAGTTAAACTGCCCGCAACAATCCACCCAAGGAGGATTTTATGCGGATAGCACCTTTACTGACGTGTTTGGTTGTCCTGACGGCCATGCCGTCCGTTTCGTTGCGCGCGGAAATGAAAGAAGACCCGATGGAAGAACAAGACATGAAAGGCGAGCTGGGCCTGACAGTAGACCAGGCGGCCCAGCTCAAATCGGCCCGAGAGAGCCAAAGGGCCGCGATGAAGCCGCTGCTGGACGCCCAGCAGGGCCTCCGGAAAAGGCTGGAAGATCAGGTCCGCAGCAAGGCCTCCGATGCTGAACTTCAGGCCACGCTCAACGAAATGAAATCCAACCGCATGGCGATGCGGAATTTAACGGAAGAATTTCTAAACCGACGGGAGGGGATGGTGACCCCGACCCAGCGCGCCAAGATGATCCTGCGGCGCCCGGGTCCTGAGAAACGCGAAAAGATGCGGTACATGCGGGAAATGAAGAAAGAGAAGGCCGGTCTTCCTTAAACCAAGTTCGCGGCCCATTGGCGGAGTTGATGAATGGCCGTGCGCTCCAGGAGGCCGATTCTCGACCCGCTCAAGCGGAGTTTGCGTCCCACCTCCGTCTGGGTCAGGGGTTTCGGCCGGTCCCCCAAACCGTAACGGCAGCTGAGAATGTCCCGGTTTTTCTGCGGCAGCGCCGCCAGCAGGCGTTCGACCAGCCGGCGGTTTTCCCACACCTGGCACCCGTTCTCTGAGGTGTCGTTGACATCCACCCGGCGCGCCAGCGCCGTCCCCCGATCATCTTCCAGCCACTCGCCGGCTCCCGGCTCCAGGCTGAAGGTGTACGGGATAGGCGCGAGGTGTTCCCGGGAGCCTCGCGCCTTGAGCTCTCTTATCCGTTTGATAGGTACGGCGATTGTCCGCCCGTGGTTTTCAATCTCCCTCCGAATGTAGTGAGCGATCCAGTAATGGGCGTAGGTGGAAAATCGCGCCCGGCGGCCGCGGGAGCATTTCGCGGGGTTAAATTTGTCGATGGCATGCAGCAGACCCAGGCATCCCTGCTGGATCAAATCTCCCAATTCAAGAAAGGCTCCCAAGCGGTGAAAATATCGGGCGGCGTGCATGACTTGATTCATATGCACATGCAGCAGCTGACCGCGGGCGGAGGCGCTGCCTTGACGGGAACGCACGCAAAGTTGACGAATGGCTTGATCGGGAACCGGCGGCCGCATGCCACCAGTATGCGCCGTGAAGCTTAAAACAACCTGACGCGAAGCTTAAATTTAAGTGAAGGGATCCTTAAATATTTTTAAGGTGAAACGAGGCGAGTTTATGGCTCGAAACGATAGCCCACCCCGCGGAGGGTGACGATCAGGGGTCGTTTACCGGTGCTGATCTTATCGCGGAGATGATTGACGTGCACTTCAACGGTGTTGGAATCCGGCGCGAACTCCATGCCCCAGACACGGGATTCGAGAACAGACTGGGTGAGCATCTCGCCCGGGTGCCGCATGAAACATTCCAGGAGCTCGAATTCCTTCTTGGTCAGCTCCACCGGCTTGCCTTTCACCTCCGCGCTGTGTTTGAGGAGATCCAGTTGGACATCGCCTTGTTTAAGGAGCGTAGCCCCTGCGGAGGGAGCGGGGTCGCGGCGGCGAAGCACCGCGCGAATCCGCGCGATGAGTTCCGAAACGAGGAACGGCTTGACGATGTAGTCGTCCGCCCCGCTGTTCAAACCGGCCAGTTTGTCATGCTCGCTGCCCTGGCTGGTGACCATCAAGATGGCGGCCGGATCGCCCTTTTTGCGCAGTTCTTTAAGAACGGAGAGACCGCCCAGTTCGGGCATCATGACGTCCAGAAGGATGACGTCGTATTCGGTATCCCGGGCGAGTTCGAGCGCGGCCTTGCCGTTAGGAGCGGAGTCTGCGGCGAACCCTTCGCGCTTGAGCGCGGTGCGGATGAACTGGTTCAGTTCTTTGTCGTCTTCAACAACCAGGACTCTCATCAGGTGAAGGCTATCTTAACGTCCTGTTTGTCCGCTTCGGCCACCTGATACAGGGTCCGGGGAGCCAGGCCCATCGGGCCCGCCACGAACAGATCGGGGATTTGCTTGATGCGGATGTTGTAGACGTTCACGCTGTCGTTAAAGAACTCCCGCCGGTCGGCGATCTGGCCCTCCAGGGCGCTGACCCGCTGCTGGAGCTGAAGGAAGTTCTGGCTTGTTTTAAGGTCCGGGTAGCTCTCCGCGACCGCCAGAAGCCCGCGCAGGGCCCCGGTGAGATGGCCGGCCGCCGAAACCTTTTGATTGGGGTTGGAGGCCGTGGTGTATTCCGAGCGGGCTTTGATGACGGACTCCAGGGTCGACCGCTCGAAATTTTTATACCCCTCACACACGGCGATCAGCTTGGGCACTTCGTCGTGCCGCTGTTTGAGGATCACGTCGATGTTCGCCCAGGCCTTGTCCACGTTCTGCGTGACCCGCACCAACCCGTTGTAAATCCCGACGGCATACGCGACCGCCAGGATCACGCCCAGAATCACCCCTGCGATAATCACGATCGTCATGGTCTCCCCCTCCTAGATAAATCGCCCGATCTGAAGCTGCACGACGACATACCACAGACAGCCCAACAGCAACACCATCCCGCCGAAAATCTGCAGGGGCGCCTTCCACCCCATCTGAGCCAGCAGGCTTTCTTCCGAGTAAGCGCTCAGCATGAAATGCCCCGACGCCCGCGCCCCCATGATATCTTCTTCCCGCGCCGCGCCGTTAACGATATGTTTGATCCTGGACACGGCCCCTCCGATGAAGAGGATCTGTCCCGGCCGGACGATGTATTCCGTGAAGCGGTGCCTCCCCGCCACACCCAGGCTTCCCAACATCGATTTGGACCTGCGCGTTTCGACCCAGGCGGAGACGCCGGGGTCCGCCGCTGCGCCCCAGCCTGACACAACCGTCTGAAACGTCTGGGCGCCGTGATACGCCGCCGATTCCGGATTCACCAGGATCTGTCCCGAGCCGTCATCCAAATAAAATATGGAATGGATCTGCCCTTTATCGACCTGCCGCCAGCCCCGTTTTTGTGGGACCTCGACCGTATAAGAACAATAGACGCATTCATTCCCGGAAAACGGGGCCTTGAGGAGCTTCACGGCTTTCACCTCGCCCGATAATTCCGCATCCCCCATGGCGACGGAGCTGATTTTTGACAGGGGCGTATCTTCAATCGTCCTCATGACCCGCCAGAGACGAATCCCCTTAAAAAAGAAGTATCCGCCAAAACCGATCCCCATCAAGGCTTCCCCTACATTGCGATCCGCCATAGCAGGTTTAGCGTATCGGGAAAGCATCGTGTTTTCAATGGTTTATATGTGTCGGGGAGTCGCGGGGAGGGAGTCGGGGACGTTCCTGCTTAACTTCCTTTCGACTTCAAGCTGTACCAATAAAGCAGTTGAGCAGCTGCGTCCCCTATCGCCTACAAGTCCCTGGGGGACGCTACAACGCCCAGGCGGGATCGGCCAGGATGGTTTCTTTCAGTTTGACGTAATGGTCCAGGACCGGATCGAGTTCAAGCAAACGGTCGATCCCCTTGAGAATGTCCTGCCGGCCGGGCGCCTTTCCCTTTCCCAACCGCGGGATGACGCGGACGGTGTGCAACCGGCGCGCCTGCGAGGGGAGAAGCACCAGGGTGTCCACCTGGTTCTGCCGGCAGAGGACCTGAGCGATTTGGCTCTGCTCCGCAAAGGAATCTTCCTTCCGAAGCAGTTCAATCAACTCCGCCAGTCCGAAAAACAGCATCGGGTCATAGGACAAGCGGTCCTTTTCGGGAAACGCGGCCTGAGCTTCCCGAAAACCTGACATCATCAGTTTCCGCAACTCGGGCTCCTGTCTCCGCTGGCTCTCCGGATAGACATAGGCCACCAGTTCGGCCGCGGGATCTTGATAAATCAGGAAACGCTCCTGGAACGCCGCCAGACCGCACTCCGGGCAGCTGACCAGGTTCAGTTCGCCTCCCCGGAGCAGGTCCTTGAGTTTCGGGTCCTGTCCGGCGTGGATCGCCACCCAGACCGTGCCGATAAATTCCTCGCCGCACTGCGCGCATTCGAGATCGATATCGTTGAAGGTGCTCATGGGAATACTACGTGGTAGCGTGATATCGTGATAACGTTATCACTTTACCACGTTACCACGCTGTTGTTGTTCCAGCGCTTTGGGCAGATACGCGCGCCAGCGGGTATCTTCCGGATGGGCCGCCGCCAGCGCCTGTAGATGCTCCACCACATCCGCCCAGCGGCCGGCCCGCCAAAAAATGACCGCCAGATTGTATCGCGCGTCCGCGCAGGCGGGATCGGATTCCAGCGCCTTGCGATAGAGCGCGATGGCGCGCTCGGAAGACCCCATCCGCTCCTGGACGACGCCCCAGTGGGCCAGGGCCTGCGCCTGGTCCCGCCGGACGTACTCCCGGATCTCGGGAAAACTTTTCCACGCCTCCGCCTCCCGGCTCATTTTCCGAAAATTGTCGACCGCCCAATGATAGTAATAGTCCGCCCGGCTCAGATCATTCCGGGAAAAATGGATAAACCCCAGCTGGAACGCCGGATAGGGCATGTCCGGCTTCAAGTTCAAAGCTCGCAGGAAAGCCGTGACAGATTCCGCCTCCTGCCGGCTGCGCACCAGGAGCCTCCCCCACTCCATCCAGGCCTTGGCGTACTGCCCGATCAGTTCCGGGGTGAAAAATTCATAGTACGCGTCGTACCGGTATCGTCCGCGATAGACTCCATAGTCTTTCAGCAACGTGTCGGACGCGATGATCGATGAGGTCCCCCGCGGCAGGTAGCGCATCAACAGCCCGGCAGGAACCATTCGAGGATGAAGATCCGGAGGCCACTCGGTATCGGGAGCGCCGTACAACGCCCACCCGGGATTGGCTTTGGCGACCGCGTCCCAATCGGCGGCGGTCCGGAGCGGTCCGATGTCCAGCTTGGGGATTTGTCGCGCCAGCATGACAGGATACCAGGCGCTGCCCGCAAGCCCTTGGGCGACCGGCACGCGCCACGGGAGGCGAGGATAGATCCAATGCCCGTAAAACAGAGAAAAAACGGGCACGTCGGAGCGCGCGACGATCAAAGAAGGCTCGCGGGCGCTGTAGAGCGCGTTGCGGACAAAATCCGCCGCCATCCAATTGTGGCGCTTGCTTACGGCGGGATAAAATCGAACCCCCTGGGCGATGATCAATACGCCCAGCAAGCCATAGATCACCGTCACCCCCGCGGACGCGGGAATGACGACACGGAGCCACGCCAAGCCCGCTCCCACCGCCAGAAGAAAAAACAGATCCGGCGCCAAGTAGGCGGCTTCCAGGATGGCGACCGCGTGCGGGTTCGGCGGGAGATTCCCCAGAAAAATAAACAACGGTCCGGTGAAGAGCCATCCCGCCAGGATGGCGGCCAGCCACATCCGGCTCGTCTTCCATAGGTGGCGCAGCCCGAGAGCGGCCAAGGGCAGGCTCAGCAGGGTAAAGTCCCTCCCGAGGTGGCTTAGATACAGCTTGAACTCAAGCCAGAAGTTCTCTCCGGTTCGATACGACATGGATAACAGATCCAATGTGCTGCCGTAGCTGCGCCGGATCAGGCTGGCCCAGAACCGCTCGAAGGTCGAAGGGTCCCCCCAGTTCAAATGCGGCTGGCCGTTCGCGCGGATCCAAAGATAAAGAAAAACACTGACTCCGACGGTGAAAAACAGCGCGCCGCGAATCAGCCAAGACAGTCGTTCTTCCTTGCGGACCTGCTTAAAGAATAAGACGGCGAACGCCGGCCCGCACAGGAGAAGATCCATGCGCACCCCCAAGCCGAGACCGAACAGAAACGCGGCCGCGCCAAACCGCCTGCGGTGGAGCAGCCACAGCAGCCCGCTCAACATCAATAAATGAAGCGTGTACATCTCCGAGATCAGCGCGTGGGTCCAGAATTGGAATGAAACCACCCCCAGCAAGATTGTGAGTACCGCCGCGGCGGTCCCCCACAGCGCGGAGATCAGCGTAAAAAGAACGGCCCAGGCCAGGGCCAGGGAGGCCGCCGAAAGCAGGTTCAGTCGGTAGGCCGGATTGGCGAGCGGGAGATCCGTAAACAGATGACCGAGAAGGGTATAAAACGGGTACCCGGGCGGGTGAACGATCCCAAGCCGGGTGACGCTGGTGGCCATCTCCCCGGCATCCCGGTAGGGCACCAGGGTGGGCCCCATCGTGTGCAGATAAAGTCCGAACGCTCCAAACAGGATCCCCGCGAGCCAAAGGCGATGGGAGAGGCGTTCCGGCATCAGCGGCCCGCCCGCGCCCGGGCTTGGGTGAGATAATTTCTGGCGGCGGTGTTGTTGGGATTGAGGGCCAGCACCCGGCTGAACGTCTCGATGACCCGGGGCCAGTCCGATTGTTTCCAATAAGCGACCGCGAGATTATAGTGCGCGGCTTCGGAGGAGGGATCCAGGGCGATCGCTTTTTGATACAGCGCGATGGCCGAGTCCAGCCGCTGGCGTCTTTCTTCAATCGCGCCCAGATTGGACCAGGCGCTGGAGGAGGCGGGATCCCAGCGCGTGACCCCGCGGTAAATCCGCTCCGCCGCATCAAACCGTCCCGCTTGAAAATGAGTTTGGGCCCAGAGGTGGCCATGAAGGACCAGATTGGGAATCAGCCACACCACATCCGGGCCTGCGGCGTGTGCGGCCGCTGCGAAGCCGATGGCGGATTCCCAGTCCATCGCGCCGGCCGCCTGCACGCTGCGTTGATAAGGATAAAACGGCAGCAGCGCGCGCGTCCGGTAATCGCGTACGATCTTCAAACTGGACGCATTCCACGGGGCGACGCCGCGAAGATCATAAAGATCCCATAGCCCCGGTCCCGCGCGCGCGTGCGGGGCGGCCCGATACAGGATTCCTTCCTGCGCGAGCTTCACGTCGGGAAGAATTTTTTCATTCATGGTTGAATAATAAAGCGCCTGGCCGGAAGCCAGCGCCGCGCGTTCCACCTGCTGGCGGCGGCTTTCTTTCTCATCCCGGGTCAGTTGACGGAAGTCCGTCCCATAAAATCCCGGATAGACGACTCCCCCGCGGTCGTGGAGTCTCACATCGGGCCGGCGGTTTTCCACCCACCTCAAATAGGCCAGGGTGTAAAACGTGTCGTCCCCTCCATCCATAAGGAACAAAGCGCGCGGCGGGAGGGTGCAAAGATTATTGCGGCCGTAAGCGTAAGCCCGGAAATCACCGCGAAAACCAGCCGCCCCGGCCTGCGCGCTCAGCAATGCGACCGGCAAAAGCAGAGCGGCGGCCGCCGCCCACGGCCTGCTTTGAAAGACAAATTGCACGCCCAGGGCGGCTAACAGCGTCCAGCAAAGCGTGGGAACGATATAAAACCTTTCCAGGACACCGGTGGATTGCGGGTCAAAGGGCAAATTCCCCAGCACAAAAAAACCCGGCCCGATGCACAAGAAGGCGATTGCCAAAATGACCGCCGGGGCGGACCGTTTCCGCAGGCCCACGGCGATCCCAACCGCCCCTGCAAGGACTCCGAACCAGGTCACCTGATCGCTCAATCCTTGCGTGAACCGCCAGAGCTGCCGCCCTGTCGATACCCACGTGCGCTCCGGCGCGTCTCCCAAAGCGAGCGTCAATGTCCCGTAATCCGCGCGGGTCAAAACCCGCCAGAGCCGCTCCAGGGTATCCGGATTCCCCCCGTTGAGAGCGGGCGACCCCCCGGCGCGGACATAAAGGAAGGCGTATACAGACAGTCCTGTCAAGGCGCTCAAGATGATGGGCGGTACGGGAGCTCTTTCGCCGGTCGGTTTAGCCAAGTAAGCGACCCCCAACGCAGGGAGAAGAAAAAGGATCGTTTGGTGGTTCCCAAGACCCCACCCCATGAATAAGGCAGCCAGCAACCACCGATCGCTGAAGGCCGCCCACAACACAGCGGCGCAGAATAGGGCATTGAGCGCGAACACCTCGCTGGCCTGCGCATTCACACGGTGCGCCGCGCTGAGCATGAACACCCCTGCGGCGCAGGCGGCAAGAACCGGCGTTTCGGACAGATGGAGGGTTAGAAAATAAAGCAGCAGGACCGCGAGCGCGCCGCAGACAGCCGAAAACAGGTTCGACCGGTAGCCGATATTCCCCCAAGGGATCGCACGTTGGGCGCTTTTAGCGAGAACCACATAGGCGGGGAATCCGGGCGCGTGCGGGATGCCGAGCGTGTGGCTGGCGGCGATGAACTCGCCGGAATCCCCGGCGGAAACGCTCGGGTAGGCGCCATGCACATAGAGCGCAAAGGCCGCCAAAAACAAGCCGATCGCCGCGATCCAGCGTCGTTCCATCGTCGGGAATTATACATCTCCTGTATTGACATTGCAGGTGGCCACTTCTTATATTGGAAACGTAGTCGTCCATCAAGGAGGCATTATGACGCTCGCTCAGCACGCACAGCGGTTGATCGATTTTATACGGGCTCCCAAGGAGATCCATGCGCACTGCGATATCCCGTGCGGCATCTATGACCCGCATGCCGCCCAGATCGCCGCGCTCTCTGTGATCCGGATGAATCAATTGATCCAGGAGATGCCCAAAATTTCCGCGGAGTCAAGCGCCAAGGACCGGGAGGCCTATGTCCATCAGCTTTCCCGATACACGCGAACCAAGGAAGAACACGCCGAGATCTGCAAACACGAATTGCGCGTCCTCTGGGGCGATTACTTCAAGCCGGACCATTTGAAGCAGTACCCGGACTTGCACACGATTTTCTGGGACGCCATGAAGCTGGCTTCCAAGAACCGTCAGGAAGCCAACCTGGACGCCGCCAATCAACTGCTCGCCAAAGTCCAGCAGATCGCGGAAATCTTCTGGAAGTCCAAAGGCGCCGATGTGCGCAAGCAGCCCTCGCTTCAAAACGCCAAAGGCGAACTCGTCTATCCCGTCCCGAAATAGGACGTTCCCATGCCCCTCCTTGAGCGCGCCCGGTCGCTGTTCTCCAGAACCTTTCAAGTCCGTGGGGTCAGTATGGAGCCCGCTTTCATGGAAGGCGCCTCCGTGCGCATAGACCCTTTCGCGTATGCTTCGAGACTTCCCCAGCGGCGCGACGTCGTGTCGCTCCGGGCCCCGTCCTCGCCCGACCGCTTTGAACTCAAGCGCATCATCGGCCTTCCAGGCGACTCGGTGTCCTGGCGGGGATCAGACGTTTGGGTCAACGGCGAGCCGCTCGATGAGCCCTGCGCGCGGACAGCGCCGCCTGTGCCGGGCGAGTCGACGCACACCCTGAACTTAGGGCCGGGCGAGTATTTCGTGGCCGGGGATAACCGACTTTACAGCCAGGATTCGCGCGCTTACGGCGCGGTCCGGGACATGGAAATCACCGGAAAAGTTCTTGCCGGCCATACGCATGTATAGTACACTCTCCGCATGCCGAAATCGACCCGCGAGAAAGTTCTAGGGTACATTCAGTCTCACCTTCAAGAACGTCAAATCCCCCCCACCCTGCGCGACATTCAGGTCCATTTCGGGTTCTCCGCGATCGGAACGGTCCAGTACCATCTTAAGCAGTTGAGCCAGGAAGGGTATGTGGAAATCCAACCGCGTCTTTCCCGCGGGATCACCCTCACCTCCAAGACCTTGGGAATTCCTATTTTGGGGAGGGTCCCCGCCGGACCCGCCCAGCTGGCTTTCGAAGAAGTGGAAAGCTATCTTCCGACCTCCGCGCTGGCGGCCCCCGCGCCGTCGTCCGCCCCGCCGTCTCCGGCGGATACCCGCGGGCTGTACGCCCTCCGCATCAAAGGAGATTCGATGATCGAAGCCGGCATCCTGGACAAAGACCTGGTCATCATCCGGCCCCAAGCCTCAGCCAAAAGCGGTGACATCGTGGTCGCCCGTATCGGCGATGACGAAGCCACCGTCAAACGGCTTGTCCGCAAACCCGGAATCCTTCAACTCGCCCCCGCCAATCCCAAGTACCGACCCATCCCGATTGACGAAAACGTCAAGATCATCGGGAAGGTCATCCGAGTAGTGCGTCAATACAACTAAATCCAATCATCTGTTTCTATCGAAATATCAGGTTGATTTTGCCTCCCGCCAGGTATAAACTCTGGGTGTGAAAGCGCGAGAAACCAAAATCGTTCTCTGCGGCGGCATCCGGACCCCGATCGGACATCTGGCCAAAAGCCTTGCGCGCGTCTCCCCGGAACACCTCATGACCCTGACCATCAACGGATTGCTGGCCAAAACGACCCTCTATCCCCACGCGGTCGACGGCGTGATGGTCGGCTGGGTCGGCCAAGGTTCTCACGCGCCGAATATCGCCCGCGTCGCCGTTCTGATGTCGCACCTTCCGGAAAAAGCGCACGCCGTAACGGTGCAGGCGAACTGCGTGTCCGGGATGGAAGCGATTTCCTCCGCCGCCCGCCACATCATCCTGGGTGAAGGAGACCTTTATATCGCAGGCGGCACGGAGTCGATGTCCAGCTTCCCCTATGCGATCCGGGGCGACCGCAGCATGAAGGAACTGCGTTCGCTCGATACGGTCCGCGCCAACTGGGCGTCCCTGCTGGCGCACGAAGGCATCGGCATCGTCGACTGCATCGAAGAGGGCCTCAACGACCCGGTGAAAAATCTGAACATGGCCGCGACCGCGGAGGTCTGCGCTCAGATGTACTCGATCGACCGCGCCTCCCAGGACGCCTACGCCGTCGAGACCTACCGGCGCGCGCTGGAAGCCGAAGAAAACGGATTTTACGCCACCCACACCCTCCCGGTCACCGAGGGCGATAAGACCCTTTTGGAAAAGGACGAATATCCCTATTTAAGGGAAAGCCTCGTCAAAAAACCGGGGATGATGAGCAAAGCGCCGGTCCTTTTTGAAAGCGGCGGCTTCAGCATGAAAGAGTTCTATAAGTTGTACGGGGAACACATATTAGGGAAGACGTATCAGGAAGGAAAAAGCCGCGCGACGGTGACGCTGTTTAATTCCTGCGCGCGTTCGGATGGCGCCGCGGCCATCATCGTCGCTTCGGAAAAACGGGCGAAGGAATTGAACCTTGAGATTTTGGGAGAGCTCGTCACGTGGGGATATTACGGGAACAATCCGGCCCACATGGGGATCGCGCCGGTGTTCGCCACGGCGATGACGCTGGAGCGCGCGGGCATCAGCTTTGATCAGGTGGATTTGATCGAACTGCATGAGGCGTTTGCCGCTACCTGCTTATCGATTTTCAAAGTTGGACGCGAAAAATACGGTCACCACTGGGAAAGCCGCTGGAAGGACGGAAAGCTGAACCCTCACGGCGGATCGATCCCGCTCGGCCACCCCCTGGCCGCGACCGGCACACGCGTGGTACTGAATGCCCTCTATCAGATGAAGAAAGATTCGAAGATCAATTACGCTCTCGCCACCGCCTGCGCGGCCGGCGGCCTCGGCGGCGCCCTCCTGATTCA
>MGUR01000006.1:47262-60149 GCA_001800075.1 Elusimicrobia bacterium RIFCSPLOWO2_01_FULL_59_12 | reverse complement strand
TCCCATCGGGAGAGGGGCTGGGGGAGAGGCTAGTCGCTGACGAGTTTCGGCAGGAGCTCTCCGGCTTTGCCCAGGAGGGTCGCGGCGGCGATGGCGGAAACCGGGGTGTTTTCTACATTGATTTCGATGACGGGTACGTTTCGCTGGGAGGCAATGAAGGGATACGAGGCGGCGGGCTGAACGATGGCCGAGGTCCCGATGACCAGGAAGAGGTCGCAGGACACGGAGGCCTGCTCGGCTTGTTCCAGGACGACAGGGTCGAGATTTTCTCCGAACCACACGACGTGCGGACGAAGCAGCCCCTCGCACGCTTCGCATCTTGGAAGGATCGGCAGCTCGATCGGATGATCCGAAGTCACCGCGCCGCAGTCGGTGCAGCGCACCTTCCAGATGCTTCCATGCAGTTCGACCACGTTGACGCTTCCGGCTTGCTGGTGCAGGCCGTCAATATTCTGCGTGAGCAGGGTGAAAGGGAAGATCTTTTTATGAGAAAGGCCGTTCCCATTTCCATTGCCGTTGCCGTTCGAGGGTTCATGCGCCTTGTGCGGCCGGGTCTTGGCCTGGCGACCCTTGGCCAATTCAAGCCGGGCAAGCGCCAGATGCGCGGCGTTCGGCGCGGCCACGTCAGCGCTTTTCCTGCGGGCATTGTAGAAGCGCCACACGAGCTCCGGATCCCGTGAAAACCCCTGCGGCGTGGCCACTTTCTCAACGGGGTGTTCTTCCCAAAGACCGCCCGCGTCCCGGAAGGTTTTCAAACCGCTTTCGGCCGAAATACCGGCGCCTGTCAGGACGCAGATCTTTCGAGCCTGCTTTAAAAGTTTTCGGGCGATGGGTAAGGCTTTGACAAGGGCCATTTAGGATCGACGATGCGCGCGGAGCTCTTGCTTAAACGATTCCACCTGTTTTTGAACGTCCTGCTTGGACCACTTCAGGTACTGGCCGAGGATCTCCGCGATCTTCTGAACCGTGGAGTCCGGAAGATCGCGCAGGCGCGCCCAGCGGACCCGCCGCCAGAGGAAATCATTCAGCGTCAGGGCCATCTCATGATGCGCGGCGTAGGCGACTTCCGCGTACATCCAATGCTCCTCCGCAAGCACCTTGTCGCGGTACCCCGGGTCCCGGTCCGCCCAATGGAGCACTTCGGTGTACAACGTTCCATACCGGCCGATCAAATATTTCAGCTGATCATCCGAGTAGACGCCCATTTTGGCGCGCGCCTGCATCACATAACTTCGGAAATCGCCAAATTCGCCTCCCGGGAGCGTCACCAACGCCCTCCTCGGCGGCGCCGTCCCGCGTAAGTCATTCCACGCCTCGCGGGCCATCTGGACCCCCGCGATGCGACCCGCGGTCAACTTGACGCCGGGCGCCGACCACAGGCCTTTGGCTTCTTTATAGAGCCGATGTTCGCGGGACGCCCGAAGCGTGGATGTTTTCTGACGCAGGAGCGGGCGAAGGCCCCAGTAGACTTCGTGCAGGTGCTCCTTTTCATATTGGCGGACTTCTTTCTCAGGCGTGTCCGCTTTGGGACGGAGTTTCGGAAAGAAACGGAATAGGTGCCCGACCAGTTCAGCCACATCGGACGCCGCGGGGACCGCATCGTCCGGAGAGCCCGCGTAGGGGGTGTCGGTGGTGCCGACCAGCGAAAGACGGCGGCCGATCGGGATGATGAAAAACACCTGGCCCCGCACGTGGGTCGACAAAATCAGCGGGTACTCCGCTACGCGGTCAACGATCAGATGGATCCCTTTGCTGTTTTGCAGAAGCGGTTCCGTCAGCCCCGCCAGTTGGCGGATTTCATCGATCCACGGACCTGTCGCGTTAATGATCTTCTGGGCCAGAACAGGAAAAAGGGTTTGCGTCACCTCGTCACGGAGCGTCGCGCCGGTCAGCCGGCCGTCGCTTTCCGTAAAGGACACCAGGGAGGCGTGATTGATCACCCGCGCTCCGAACTCCGCGGCTTTTTGAGCAAACCCAAGCGTAAACCGCGAATCACTGAGGCGCGCATCGACAAAATACTCCGTCCCCCCCTTCAGGCCCTGAGTCTCCAATCCCGGGACCCGCTCCACAAGCTCCGAGGCCGTGACCTCCCGATGGCGCTGACCGACATAAGCGCCGATCCCGAGGGTGGCCAAACGGTAAATCATGTCATAAAGCTTTGTCCCCAACCGGATGCTGAAGAGGCCGTACGGATCCCCTTTAAACACCGGGAAAAGAAAGGGAAACGGCTGCACCCAATGCGGCGCCAACCGCTCCAAAAGAAGCCGCTCTCGGGCTTCCCTGAAAACATATCCGAAACGGCCTTGCGCCAGATAGCGCAGACCCGCGTGGGCGAGGCCGGTGGAGTTCCCGCTGGTGCCTGCGGCGAAATCGTTCCGTTCGACCAGGACGCAATCCAGTCCCAGCAGGGCGGCGTGGGCCGCAATGCTGCAGCCGACCACCCCGCCGCCGATGATCAGGAGTTCAGTGGAACGCGCCTTGCAGGTGTCGATGGCGCTCTGACGTTCTTTCCAGGAAAAAGCAAACATGGCGGGGTCAGGACCGGGGATGATATTTTCGGTGCGCTTCCTGGAGGTGCGATTTGTTGAGGTGCGTGTAGATCTGCGTGGTGGCGATGGAGGCGTGGCCGAGCATTTCCTGCACCGCGCGCAGGTCCGCGCCGTTCTGAACCAGATGCGAGGCGAAGGAGTGGCGAAGGGTGTGGGGGCTGACCGGCTTTTGGATACCCGCCTCGCGGGCGGCCGCGCGGACCAGGCGCCAGAACTGCACTGGGCTCATCGGCGTCTTCCGATTGGAGACGAATATCGTTTTAATGGCTGCGGGGGTTTCCGGTCGGCGGTTCAAATACCCCTGAATTGCCAGCCGCGCCCGCTCTCCCACAGGCACGATGCGTTCCTTGGACCCCTTGCCAAAGGCTCGCACATAGCCCACCGATAAATCGAGCTGGTCAAAGGTCAACTGCGTGAGCTCACTTACGCGCAGTCCGGTGGCGTACATCAACTCCAACATGGCGCGAAGCCGAACGCGGGGGAGGCGTTGCCCGCGGATGGAACTCATCAAACGCGAGACTTCCTCTACGCTTAGGTAGCGCGGAAGGCGTTCCGGCTTGCGGGGCGTTTGGAGAAACGCGGAAGGGTCTTTATCCAGGTGCCCGTCCGCAAGCAGGAAACGATAGAACGACCGCAAGCTGGCGATATAGCGGGCAAGGGACGTCGCCTGGATGCCTTGGGATTTGCGGCTCCAGAGATAGTCCGTGAGGTCTTCGTGGGTTACGTGAAGCGGATCTTTCTGACGCTCGGTCAGCCACAGCAGGTAGGCGCGGAGGTCTGTCTTATAACTGATCAGCGTTCGCGGGGAAACCCCCCGCTCAACGCGTAAATGCCGAAGAAAGGACTCTAAGACCTCGCTATCGCTTGGAACTGACAACCTCCGAGCGCTTGGGTTCCGCCTTGACGGCTGATTTATCCGCCGCCGCTGACACGGCGGGGTCCGTAACGAAATACTTCTGCCTCAGCAAGGCCTCGATCTTATCGGCGCTGGCGGGATGCTCTTTGAGGAAGGCGCGGGCGTTATCGCGGCCCTGGCCGAGGCGTTCGTCGCCCCAGAGGAACCACGCACCGGACTTCTCAACGATCCCGGCCTCGACGCCGCAATCGAGCAGGCATCCCTCCCGGGAAATTCCTTCGCCGTAATACATGTCGAATTCCGCCTGGCGGAAGGGCGGCGCCACTTTGTTTTTAACCACCTTTACCCGGACCCGGCTGCCTACGGATTGATCGCCGACCTTGATCGCTTCGATGCGGCGGATATCCAGCCGGAGCGAGGCGTAGAACTTGAGCGCCAGGCCGCCCGGCGTCGTCTCCGGATTGCCGAACATCACGCCGAGCTTGTGGCGCAGCTGGTTGATGAAAATCAGGCTGGTCCTGGACTTGGCGAGGGTCCCGGTCAGTTTGCGCAGCGCCTGCGACATCAATCGGGCCTGCATGCCCATCTGGGCGTCGCCCATATCCCCTTCGATTTCCGACCGCGGCACCAAAGCGGCCACGGAATCTATCACGATGACATCCACGGCGCCGGATCGCACCAGGGTTTCGGTGATTTCCAGCGCTTGTTCGCCGGAGTCAGGCTGGGAGATCAGCAGGTTTTCCGTATCCACGCCAAGCCTCTTGGCGTAAACCGGGTCCATCGCATGTTCCGCATCGATGAAGGCGGCAATCCCGCCCCGCTTCTGCATGTTCGCGACAATATGCAGGGAAAGCGTGGTCTTCCCGGACGATTCCGGACCGTAGATCTCAACCACCCGGCCGCGCGGGATGCCTCCGACGCCGATCGCCACGTCCAGCGACAGCGCGCCCGTAGGGATCGCTTCCACATGAGTTCTGATATTTTTGTCACCCAGCTTCATGATGGCTTCTTTCCCGAAATCTTTCTCAATCTGGGACAACGCCAGCTCCAACGCTTTCATTCGTTCATCTTTGATCATGATGTTCTCCCGTTCGCTATTCCTTTTCGACATCCCGTTCCAATTAACTTAAATAGTCGGGACGTACCGGCTATTTAATTACTGGGATCGGTACGGGACTTGCGGCGATGAACTCATCCGCCGCATGTCCTATTTTATTTTAATCCTCTTTGACGCGGGCCAGGTCGCCGGCCGAGGGCATCGTCCCACCCGCTAAGTCCGCCACGGACCCATCATCGCCAAAATAGCGGACCACTTTAAGATCACCGACTTTGGTTTCGGTGTTGCCGATCACCAGCCCCGACGCGGGGTCCTTGATGGGCCGGCCGATGTGAAAAGCGGTCAGCTTTTGGCCGATTTCCAAACCGGAGTTATGCCCCGCATTCAAATAGACGCTTTGCCCTTCCACGTCCGCCACCCGGCAGCTCCAGGGTTTCTTGCTCACCTGGGTGACGATGTTGTTCACAAACTTGACGATGGCGGCCCGCAGCGCTTCCCCTTCCAGGGTTTCATCATACCCCGCACGGGTTCCCAAACCAAACACGCCGCCTGTGTGCTTGCGCGCCAGGCCCGCCCCGGAGTCCGCGTAGAGGACCTGGCCTGTTTCCACATCCACGACGCGAATGTCTACCGCGCATTTCACCACCTGGTTCTTCGACTGGGTCACCAGATACTCGGACCCTTCCGTCTGTTGGCCGAATTGCGAGATGGCTCCTGTCACGATCGCATTCAAGCCGAGAATTTTGCCCATTTTAGCGGCGGTGCCCGGATCTATCGCGCCGCTCATGCCCAGTTTCTGCTCTTCCATCAGCTTATCCAGCTTATCCCGTTCCACGACAATGAAGCGGTTGGACTTCGCGAGCTCCGTAATCAGAATGTCCGAGGCCGAGGTGCCCAAGCGGTTGGCGCCGTAGGTCGTTTTATTCTGGAAATCCACCACGCCGATGCGGCGCTTCAGCCCCGCCATCGCTTTGTTCTCATCCTGGGTCATCGGCTGTTTCTGTTTGACGGTGGTGGAAGGGCTGCAGCCCGCGATCAGGACGACCAGCGAAAGGTTCAGGATACATTTCAAATGGTTCATACAAAATCTCCTTAGTTAAGGGAGCGTGCCCAGCAGGCGCTGGACGGCTTCCCGTGTTTCAAGCTGAAGGGGCACGTGTGTCATTTTCTCAATCGCCTTGGCGGCCATTTGCACGGCGAACGCTTTTTTCGCATCTTCTTTGTTCGCCGCGACCATCCGAGTGGCCCATCCGCGGCTTGCGGTCCACAGTTCTTCCCCGGTTTTCGCGTTAAACAGCTGGCCTTTGATCTTTACGATGCGCTGGGCGTAATACCCGAGGATAATGTAGTTGAACTCTTCCAGCGTGCTGTAGAACAATCCGTCAGCGCCGATCCATTCCCCGATTTTCTGCGGCGTCGTGGCGCCCAGTTGACCGCCGTCCGTGAACCCCTGGTCCAGCAGTTTCTGGTCAACTTCCGCCAGGGGAACCAGCGGGTAACCGCGCTGCGTGAGCTGATTGAAAAGAGCCTGTCGTACAAACTGGGGGCCATCCAGGTCGTTGGTCTCGTTTTGCATCGGCAGCACGGCCATGCGCTGGGGCCGGAGGTACTTCTCTGAAACAAAGACCCGGGAGGGTGCGCAGCCGGCAACGCCTAAGGCGACGCAAAGGACGGCATGCCATCCCGCGCGCACAGCTGGCTACCGCCCGGCAGGCGATGCGGAAAGCTGAATAGTGCGTCCTTCCACTTGGTAAATCGACCATCCTGTGCCGCCCGTTTTGACAATCTGGCCGGCCACTTCCTGCGAGCTGATGCCGTCGATGTGAAACTCCAGATGGGCTTCGCCGCCCGATTGATTAAAGGAGCGCATAAAAACATCTTTGACGCCCGACAGGGCGGATAAAGCAGTGAGCACTTCGGACAATTTTTCAAACGACGTCAAGCCAGTGATCTTCATCGTGACCAGCGAGCGCTTTGAAAGCTGCTCCGGAAGCGAGGCCAGATCCACGACCGCCAGTTCCGCCGCTTTCCCCAAAGCTTTTCCTCCCGCGATTTCCGGAGTCCCCTCCATCCCGCTGGCCACTTGAGACACCGTCGAGAGCACCTGTCCCGATCCCACTTCGATCACCCGGATGTTGATCGCCGCCCGGTAGGAAGACATGCCGCCTAATTTCTTTTCATAGCCAAGGGACTGGGCTCGCGCCAAACCCGCCACGACCAATTCGGCCTGCCCGCGGTTCAAGGTACGGGCAATTTCCACCGGGTCGTTTTCGCGCTGGATCGAGGAGGGCAGCGTCACCACCTGGAACCCTTTGTCGATGAGCCCCTGCATCAGGGTTCGCGTCGCCTCTCCGTTAGAAATTTGTTTCTCTCCAATCCATTCGTGCACCACAATGGCCACTCGCGGGTTGCCTAGGGCCGGCTCACGCAGGAGGCCCAGCGAATCCAGATCGTCATGGAGTTTCTCGGTGGATACCAGGGCGCGGATGCGGACCTTGTACACATTTCCGTTTTTCCCCTCGCTTAAGACCTGATACCGTTTGACGTACCCCTGAACATGGGCTAGGATGCGGTTTTCGATGGCGACCGCTTTCTCCACGCGGGTCTTCCCGGTGACATACACGCCCACCACCAGCTCGACCGCGTTCCGCTGGGCCGCGGCCAGGGCGGCGGCGCGTGAACCGGGCACATCCGCGGCGTTGTAAGGCGCCATGCCTTCCGCCTCCACGATTTCATCGGAGGGCCCGGCGGCTTTCTGAAGGCGCGAGCGTGACCCGGAACAGCCCGCGGCCAGGAGCGCGAGAGGCAGGAGAAGCGAAAGGTATTTTTTATGCATTATTTGAATTTAACGCCCATCTGCGTTTCCAGGCGTTTCCGGTCGAGCCGAAGCGTCACCACGCAGCCGTCGTCGCTTGTCCACTCCGTTTTGACCACTTCCGCGCCCCGGATGGTTTCTTTAATCTTGGTTTCCAGCCGGGAGTCTGTTTCAAGGGCTTTCTGAACGGTGATGCCGCCTTCGACTTCAATCCCCTTCACGATGGACAGCATTTCATACTGGGCTTGGACGATGGCGGCGTCGCGGGAGGTGGCGCGGCGCTGGGTGTTGTTGTTCAAGGTCGAATCCGCCGCCCCGATGCCGATGGTCTCAATGTACTTGGATTTAACGGCATCCTGCTCGATCGTCTTCCGGATCTCGCCGCCCTTCACATACGAGCGGTTGTCGCCGCACCCGGCCAGGAATAAAAGACACAAACAGCTACTCATCCACAGCCTATGATTCATAGTTTTCCCCCTGAAATAGATCGGCAAGGGAGTCTACCAGTTTGATAATTCCAAGTCAATTTAAGGCAATCTCGTCTCACGCAGAGACACCGTATCATACATGCGTATAGGTGTCAAGACCTCCGTGAGAGCCCCCCTGATAGTTAGATAGCATGGAGAAGCCAGCGCACATCCGTAGAATGACGCGGGTTGTCCCGCACGAAACGGAACCTATCCACATACGGAGGCGCTGGCTTATGAATAACAATAACATTGTCGTAGGACTGGATGTTCGCAAGAAAACGATCGCGGTGGCGGTGCTCTACCCCGGGATCGAGCAGGTGAGCGAACGACAGATGATCGATAATATGCTGGAGAACATTGAGAAACTGGTGCGCCGCCTGGCGGCCCAAGGAAAGCCTGTCTTCTGTTACGAAGCGGGCCCTTGCGGCTACCCCCTGCAGCGGCAAATCACACAGTTGAGGTATGTCTGTGAGGCGATCGCTCCGGCGCTCACACCGAGACGCCCGGGGGACAAGGTGAAGGCCGACCGTCGGGACGCAGAGAAACTGGCCCGCTGGTTTCGGGCAGGCGAGCTGACGATTATCCGCATCCCCACGCGAGAAGAGGAATCCGTTCGAGACTTGGTCCGGGCCCGGGAAGATGCGCTGGGGGATCGCCTGCGGGCCCGTCACCGTTTGGGCAAGTTCCTGCTTCGGCAGCGACGGATCTATCGAGAGACCAAATCCTGGGGAGCGACCTACCGGGAATGGCTTCGGACCCAGCGGTTTGAATGGACCGCCCTTCAGCAGGCGTTCGATGCCTATGTGCGGCATGTGGATGAGGCTGATGAGCGTCTGGCGGAACTGGATGATCGAGTTGACGATCTGGCCCAGCAGCCGATGTATCAGGTGCCGGTGAGATACCTGCGTTGTCTGAAGGGGATCGACACCTTGAGTGCCATGACGTTGGCGGCTGAAATCCAGGACTTCGAGCGTTTTCAGAGGGCGCCGTCTTTCATGGCCTACACGGGGTTGGTCACCTCCGAGTATTCTTCGGGTCAACGGGTGGTCCGCGGAGCGATCACCAAAGTCGGCAATGCGCATGTGAGGAGAATCTTGGTGGAGGCGGCCTGGCACGCCCGATTGCCTTCGGTCAAGATCGGTCACACCCTGGCCGAGCGCCGGAAAGGCTGTCCGTTGGAGATTCGCCGGACCGCCTACAAAGCACAGCGGCGGCTCTACCGGAAGTATTGGCGTTTGATCCATCGAGGAAAACGGCCGTCGGTGACGGTCGTGGCTTGTGCGCGGGAATTGGCCGGGTTTGTCTGGGCGATCAGCTGGCGCTTCCCTCCCATTCCCACAACGGCTTAAGGCAGGAGAAGGTCCTTGGAGAGTCTTTACCCCCGGAGTGAGGCTGCGGTACGGAGAACCCTCGAGTGGGTCTTGTGCAATGGATAAACCATCACGCACGTTCTTAGATCGAGGCAGCTCCCGACGAAACACTATCATGCGGCTCTGGTCGCCTGCGGCGACTAATCCGCGCATATTAGGGTGGTATACCGTCGTCATTTTCCTTGCTCCGGGGGATATAGGCTCTTCAAGTGACACGTCGTGAAAAAACATCCTGCGAATCATCGCGGCCTGCGCCCTTGACTGGCTTCACCATATTAGACCCGCTTCGAGGGGCAATTATTCAGATTTATTTTATCTGGTGGGAAGGATGCAGCAAATGGCCTACGTTTGAGCTCTGGGACACAGGTGCCGGACACTTGGGGTCAACGCGGCGAGTTAAGGGAGCGGCTGAGAAGAGGATTATCACTGCGAGTTTTGAAGAGATTTTGCTCTGACGCGGAACCCGGCTGGAAGCAAGGAGCGCAGCGTTGCGGTGCGAATCGTTCGGGGTCCGTGCTAGCGCATCAATTGTTTCTCGAATACTTTGGGGTCGTTGGTAGGCTTTTTGCAGACGTGGTTTTCGCAAAGGTAGACGGTAGCTTTGCCGTCCAGGGGCCGCATATCCCTCATATAGGAAGACGCTTTTGACAGCCCTGTCTGACCACCAAGCATAACGACTTTAACAGGGCTGTAGTGGTTATGGAGGACTTTTAAAAGGGCGTTCGTGTCTGGAGCACCGTCCTTTCCCACGATCACCACCTGGCGCGGTGCGGTCAGAGAAAAGTCCAGCGCGGCCAGCATGTATGGCATCGCGCGCGGGCTTTCTTTGAGTGTGCCGCCGAACGCCTGAAGCGTTTTGGTGGCGATGTCCTTGTATTTCTCATGCCCCGTAAACTGCCAAAGCCTTAGTAGGTTGAGCGCGGCCACCGATGAACTCGCGGGTTCCACGTTATCCTGGTCCTCTTTGATCCGGACCAGCAGGTGCGGGTCCTGGTCGACCGCTGTCATATAAAATCCGCCATGATCCCTGTCATAAAACCGGTTGTTCATCGCGTCTTGCAATTCGATCGCCCATTCCAGCCAGGCCGGATCGAAATCCGCTTCATAAAGATCCAGCAGCCCCTGCGCTGTGAAAGCGTAGTCGTCTGAGATCCCTGGCGCGCCGTGCTGGCCCTCCCGCCAGTTGCGGTAGAGGAGTTTCTTTCCCGAATCGTAAAGGTTATTCCTTATAAACTGCGCGGCCTTTTGGGCCGCCTTTAAATCCTTTTCCTCGCCCAACACCTGATAGGCCTTCGCGTACGCCGAGACCATCAGCCCGTTCCACGCGGAGAGAATCTTGTCGTCCAGGTGCGGCCGGGGGCGTTTAGTCCGGACTTCAAAAAGAACTTTCTTTGCTCCCTCAAACTGCTTCACCGTCTCGTCTTCGCTGAGCTTGAACTCCCGGGCCGTCTCCGGGATCGAGTGGGCAGCGTAAAGGATGTTCTTATTCTTAAACTCGCCATGCGGGTCCTGTGCGGCGTTTCCGGTATCGCGAACACCGTAGCGGAAACAGAACGCCGGTCCCGCCTTCGGTCCCAGATGATCGATGATCTCTTTCCTTTCCCATACGTAAAACGCCCCTTCTACTTTTTCTTTCGCATCCTTGGAGGGAAGAGAATCCGCATCTTCGGCTGAATAGAATCCACCATCCGGTGACGTCATGTCGCGCGCGATGTAATCCAACGTCTCCCGCGCCACGCGTGCGAACTCCGGGTCCTTGCTGAGCTGGTAGGCCTCCAGATAATTCGCGGTCAGTTGGGCGTTGTCATAGAGCATCTTCTCAAAGTGGGGGATGTGCCAGTTCGCATCCGTGGAGTAGCGCGCGAAGCCGCCGCCGATGGAGTCGCAGATCCCTCCCTTTGACATCTCGCGGAGAGTGTGCAAGGTCATGTCGTTGGCTTCCCGGTTCTTTACGCGCGCGCCATATCTCAATAAAAAGAAATGATTTACCGGCATCGGGAATTTCGGGGCCCCGCCGAAACCACCGCGGGAGGCGTCGTAAGCGCTTTTGAACGCTTTGAATCCCTGGTCCAGCCACTCCGGCTTTCCTTCCGCCTTCGCCAAGGCTTCGGCGGACAAGTCGGCTGACGAGGCGTACTGCTTCAAGGCGTCCGTGATGTGGCTCCCCGTTTCGAGCATTTTCTTGCGCTCTTCCGGGTCCTTCCAAGATTTTCCGATCTGCGTGACGATGTCCCCCCATCCCGGATGCCCCCACTTCGCCGCCGGCGGAAAATACGTCCCTCCGAAGAATGGCTTTAACTCCGGCGTGAGAAACGCATTCAGCGGCCAACCGCCCGAGCCGGTCATCGACTGCACCGCCATCATGTAGATCTTATCGACGTCGGGCCGCTCCTCGCGGTCCACCTTGACGTTGACCAGGTAGGTATTCATCAGCGTGGCCATCTCGGGATTCTCGTACGACTCCCGCTCCATCACGTGGCACCAATGGCAGGTGGAGTAGCCGATCGAAACCAGGATGGGTTTATCTTCTCTTCGTGCTTTCTCGAAGGCGGCGGGTCCCCAGGGGTACCAGTCGACGGGGTTATACGCATGCTGAAGGAGATACGGGCTTTTCTCGTTGAGGAGTCGGTTTGGTTTAGCGGCGGCAGAGGAGGACATCACGAGCAGCTCCAGAAGAAATAGGGCCCCGCAATAAGGAAAGGATTTCAAATAGAAATAATCACTCGGCCCAGATACACCAGGCCGTTGGCCGCGACACCCGCCAGGACATCATCCATCACCACTCCCCAACCGCCGGGCAAGCCGGCGGCCCTGCGAATCCAGCCGGGTTTGTAAACATCCAGTATGCGAAACAGCACAAACGCCGAAACAATCACCGCGGGCGTGCGCGGCTGAAACAAGAGCGCCGCCCACAGGCCGATCCACTCGTCGATCACGATGCGAGGGTCGTCCTTGCCCAGAAACTCTTCGGCCAGGTCCCCCGCCACGACCCCGATCGCCAACAGACCCACCCACACGGCCGCCGCGCGGGCGGGATCCAGAGGCAGCCAGCTCAGCAGAGCGACACCCCACAGGCTTCCCACAAGACCTGCTCCGGTGTAGCGCCGGCGGCGCAGAAGCCAGGCTGGAACGTAGCTCAAGAAACACCCAGAGGCCAATCCCAGGATCGCGTATTTTTGAAGGGTGTCCGTCATCGTTGCCTGCCCGGTTGGCTGTTGCGCATTGAGAATTCTTTTTTCAGCAGATCCATATGGTTCTGGATATAAAAATATCCGGAAACAATCGTCGTGATGGCAACCCAAAACACCAGCCAGTAAGGCATCCTCTCCAAAACTTGTGCAGCCGTGTCATCCTGCCACCCCGCGCCCAGCAGAACCGGCCAACGCTCCAGGGCGGAGTTCAAAATGAGAACCCCCAAAATAACAATGATCGCGGTGATCTGAGAGGTGGTCTTGAATTTGCCTGCGCGCTCCGCGCCCAGCACAACGCCGCGGGCGGCGGCCAAGCTCCGCAGGCCGGTGATCAGAAACTCCCGGCTGATGATCAGGACCACCATCCATGCGGGGATGTGCAGTTCAGGCATGCCCACAAACCCGACCAGCGCGGCCGCAATCAGCATCTTGTCCACCAGCGGATCCAGAAATGTTCCCACCACCGTCACGGTGCCCGTGCGGCGAGCGACCCGCCCGTCATACCAATCGGTAATGCTGGCCGCGGTAAAGAGGAGCAGCGCGGCCAGCCGCGTCCAAACGTTGTCCACGAGCATGAAG
>MGUR01000006.1:43342-47248 GCA_001800075.1 Elusimicrobia bacterium RIFCSPLOWO2_01_FULL_59_12 | reverse complement strand
CACAAGCGGAGGAGGGTCAGTTGGTTGGGAAGGTTCACTCGGCGGTGGGCGGCAGCTTGAGTTCAGCGACATGTCCGCGCGCCGCCGCTTTAATGTCCACCGGTTGATCATTCCAGACGATGGAAACCGCGGTGATGTTGCCGATTTTAATGCGGAACGGGCCGGGACCGGACCATTCTTTGACTGCGCCGGCGGGCAAAATGCCCTCAAAAACCATCTGGTGGTTATCGGTCACCCGCACCCAGCTGTCGGCCTCCGCTTTCGCCCGGATGCGCTGAACCTGCAACTCCCGGCGCGGGGCCACTAGGCGCAAGGTGCGGGGACGAATCCGCAGCCAGGACAGGTCCATCGGCCGATCCGGATAGTAACGGCGGACGGCGTGATAAATCCCCCAGATCGAAACCAGCGCAAAGATCACCCCAAGCCCCAGCCGCTGAGCTGTCACGCGGGTGCCCGGCTGGAATCGCGCGGGTTTTTGGATTTCCCTAGGTTTTATGACCGGGGCCGCCTGCAGCTGGGCCTGACGGTAAAGATGGATCATCTCTTCCGAATAGACGCCCAGAAAGCGCGCGTAGAGGCGCAAAAAACCCACCCGGTGGCTTTCGGACGGCATATCGTTCCAACGCTCTTCCTCAAGCGCTTCCAGATAGCGCAGCGAAATGTGCGTGCGTTTGGCGCATTCCGCGAGCGAAAGATGCTGGTGCAGACGGCCTTCTCGCAACGTATCGCCGATCGATCGACTCATAGCGGTTGTCATGATAGCAAGGCCACCCTTAGAAAGTAACGGGTATTTCCTCGGTGCCTTCCGGCACCCGGGGCACAAACAACGACGGCTTCAGTTCGGTATTGGGTTGCATCCCCTTAAGCAACACCTCCACGCTCACCCCGGGATCCTGAAGCCGCCCCCGGGCCGGCAGAAAGGACTCTTCCGAAATCCACAACGTCAGCGGCATCACCCCTCCGTGGAGGGGTTCAAACCGCAATTCATAAAGAGGCTCCTGGTAACCTCCGAACATCACTTTATACTGACTGCGCCAGAGCTCCGGCGTGAAGGTTCCGACAAAATCGATCAGGGGCAGCGGGAACCCGGACTGCTTCAGCCAGGCTTTCCAATCTCCTTTTAACTGCTGTTTCTGCGCCGGCGCATACAACCAGAATGTGGTTCCATCGCTGATCAGCACCTGTTTTTCGGGCGTTTTCTGAACCACACGCAGGAGACCGGGCCGTTTCACAAACACTTCGCCCGCCACTCGCTGCTCAGGAAAATCGCCTTGCCGGACGCGTTGGACGAATTCAAACCGAACGTCCGTCAGATTTTTCTGCGCCTGCTCCATCCGGTTAAGAACGTCCGATAAAGGAAGGGCCGCCTGCGCCGGTCCCCCCGCGAGAAAACCCACCGCGATCCAAGCCCGGAACACGGTCAATTCCCAACCGGCGTTTGGCTTTTTAGCGCTCCCAGGTAGGTGTCGATCCGCTCGAAATATATCGTCCAGCGGTTGGTCCCTTCCGGCTTTGAAATAAATCCCTTGATCTCCAGCTGGCTGAGCAAATCCGTGGCGCGCGCAGAGGACCCAAAATGGGCCTTCAAGAGGTCCTGCGACACGCGGCGCCGTTCCAGCACCAGCATCAGGGCCTGCTGCAGATCATCCAACTCCTCGCCTGACTGGCCTTCCTGAGCGGCCGCGCCGGCGCTGCCGATGGGCGATAGGAGGCGTTCATAGGAAGGCTCGCCTTGGGATTTGGCGAAATCGGCCACCGTCTGCACTTCGCGCGTGGTCACCAAACCGCACTGCAGGCGTGTGGGCTTCGGATCCCCCGGCGGCAAAAACAGGAGATCGCCCTTTCCCAGCAGGCTTTCCGCTCCCATGGAATCCAATATCACGCGGGAATCCGTCTGCGAGGCCACGCGGAACGAGATGCGCGCGGGAAGGTTCGCCTTGATGACGCCGGTAATGACGTCCACGCTCGGACGCTGGGTGGCCAGGACCATATGAATGCCGACGGCGCGGGCCATCTGCGTGAGGCGCTGGATGGATCCCTCCACTTCCTTCGGCGCGACCGCCATCAGATCGGCCAACTCATCAATGATAATGACGATATACGGTTCCGCCGGACGGCCTTCCGCGATCATCTTCTCATTGTAGTGCGCGAGATCGCGCGCCATCACGGCGGCGCATTTCTTAAAACGGTGATCCATGACCTTCATCATCGCTTCCAGCGCCTTCGAAGCTTCCTTGGAGTCGGTGATCACCCGGACGTTTTCCGGGTTCTGATTGGGGTCGTACAAATGCGGGATGCCATTATACAACGGCAGCTCCAACCGTTTCGGGTCAATGAGAAGCAGTTTCACCTCCTGCGGCGTGGCGCGGTACAAAATCGACATAATGATGGAATGGATGCACACCGATTTCCCGGCGCCGGTCGAGCCGGCGATCAGCATATGCGGCATGGACGCCAGGTCCGCCACGTAGGGATGGCCTTCAGCATCGTTTCCCAGAGCCAGCGCCAGCTTGGAGGGATGGCTTTGGTACGAAGAGGACTCCAGCACTTCGCGCAGGCGCACCACCGCGCGTTCCACGTTCGGCAATTCGATGCCGACGGCGGATTTGCCCGGGATCGGGGCTACGACCCGCACGCTCAGCGCTTTCATCGCCAGAGCGATATCGTTGGCCAGGTTCGCCACGGCCTGGACCTTGATCCCGGGGGCGGGCGTAAAATCAAATCGGGTGATGATCGGCCCGGGGTGAATCTCCACGACCTTGCCGTCGACGCCGAACTCGGCGAGCGTTTTCTCCAAGTGCTGAGCGCTGGACAGCAGATCGTGCTCGCTGGCGGCCCGCGGCCCGAGTTCCGGTTTCGCGAGCAGTTCAAGGGATGGTAAATCATAGGGCGCGGCGGGTTCGACCGGCTTCGGCAATTCGAGCTGGGACGCTTTGACGGGCCTTTCCACTTTCGGGTGGGCGAGGGACGCGGCGGCCAAGGGATCCCGCATCCGGACAATCGGTTGTCCCGTATATCCTTCGTGTTTCGGCTGGACCTTGGGAAGCGGTTTTTTCAAGCGCAGTTCCTGCGCCCGTTCGCGCGCAAAGATGGATGTTTGACGCCACTCCCGCCAATCATTCGCCAGCTGGCGCCCGACCCAGGTCACCACGTCCATGGGACGGGTGCCCGACCGCCAGAGGAAAAGCGCCGATCCCATAAACGCTGAAATCAGCAGGGATCCCCACCGCCCGAACAACTGAGTGAAGACCTGAGCCAGGCTCTTTCCTGCGTATCCGCCCGGGTTCACGTCCAAAAAGATCGCCCCGAAAGAGGATGCCAACGCGCACACGGCGCCGAGCAAAAGAGCGTCCACCGTCACATACCGCCAGGGTCGGCGCTGTTCGCGCCTAAATAAAAGCCGCGCGCCGCGGTAGCCTACCAGGAGACAAAGGAAATAGCTCCCCACAATGCCGAAACCGCGCGCCAGCGTGCGCGCCAGCAGGGCGCCGACCACCCCCGCATGGTGCGGAAATATCAGACAGTAGAGGCCCAGAACGGCGCAAGCGATCAGCACAAACCCTGAAAACTCAGGGAGGATGAGATTCTTCGGCATGCGCGCCATAAACCGCTTGCGCGCGCGACGGAAGTTCATGCGGGTTCCACCAGGAAGAGGATTTGTCCAGCTGTGACGGGGCGGGAATTTTCCGCGGCGATCTTCACAATGCGGCATCGGCTTTCCGCTTTGATTTCATTCATCACTTTCATGGCTTCCACAACACAAAGCGTCTGGCCCGGATCAACGGCGGCCCCCTCCGTTGTATAGGGGGCTCCGGTGGGTGAGGAAGAGCGGTAGAATATGCCGGCAAGAGGCGACACAATCGACGCGTAGGCTGACGCTGGCTCCGAGGGGCTTCGGGAGGGGAC
>MGUR01000006.1:27595-43330 GCA_001800075.1 Elusimicrobia bacterium RIFCSPLOWO2_01_FULL_59_12 | reverse complement strand
TCATCGAGTGGCGCCTGTCTCCCGCCGCGATCGAGGCGGATCTTGGCGTCAGGGCCCTCCATCTCGAGGTTCTCCAGCCCTTCCGACCGCATCAGGTCATAAAGGTCCTGGAGCTGCTTTACATCCTCGCTTTGAGGCGATACATCGGGTTTGGATTCCTCAGCGTCGTCCACGAGATCGGTCACCTGATCCGCCAAAACGCCCTCCGGCCCCTCCGCGGAAACCGCCGGGTCCGCCCCGTCCGCCGCCGCGGAAACCTCCGCCTCCGCCCGGGGTCGGTTCATTTTCCGACCCTGGCTTGAGCACCGCCTTGCGCGAAAGGTTGATCCGGCCCTGCATATCCACTTCAAGCACTTTGACTTCGATTTCCTGGCCCTCTTTGACTTCGTCTTCCGCTTTTTCCACGAAATGGTCTGACAGCTGGCTCATCCGCACCAGGCCTTCCTTGCCCGGCATAATCTCCACGAACACGCCGATGCCCATGATGCGCGTCACCTTGCCCTTGTAAATCTTGCCCACTTCGGCTTCGGCCGTGAGACCTTCCACCTGGGCCTGGGCGCGCTCCACCGACAGCGCATCGATCGATGAGATGTACACGCTGCCGTCGTCTTCGACTTCGACCTCCGCCCCGGTTTCTTCGATGATGCGGCGGATGTTCTTGCCGCCGGGCCCGATCAGGGCTCCGATCTTGTCGACCGGGATCATCACGCGGATCATGCGCGGCGCATGCGGCGAAAGCTCCGCGCGCGGATCCGCCAGCGTCTGCTTCATATGGTCGAGGATCTTCAATCGCGCGACGCGCGCGTGCTCCAGCGCTTCTTTGAGAAGGTTTATCGATATGCCGGCGATTTTGATGTCCATCTGAATCCCGTTCACGCCGTCCGGGGTCCCCGCGACTTTGAAGTCCATGTCGCCGAGATGATCTTCAAGACCCATGATATCGGTGAGGATGGCGACTTTCGGACCTTCCTTCACAAGCCCCATGGCGATGCCGGCGACCGGCTTCTTCACCGGGACTCCGGCGTCATACAGCGAGAGGAGGCCGCCGCACACCGAGGCCATCGAGCTGGAGCCGTTCGACTCTAAAATATCCGAAACGATGCGGATGGTATATGGGAACTCATCTTCCGAAGGCAGCATCGGGTAAAGCGCCCGTTTCGCCAGCGCGCCGTGACCGATTTCCCGGCGTCCGGGACCGCGATCCATCTTTGGCTCACCGGTGGAAAAACCCGGGAAGTTGTAGTGGAAGAGAAAGCGTTCTTTATATTCCCCTTCCAGCTCGTCCATGATCTGCATGTCCGATGGCGTTCCCAAGGTGGTGGTGGCCAGCGCCTGGGTCTGGCCCCGGGTGAACAGAGCGCTGCCGTGGGTGCGGGGCAGCACGCCCACGCGCGAAGACAACGGCCGGATATCCTGGTAGCCGCGTCCATCCGAGCGCCGCTTTTCATCCAGGATCAGAGCGCGCGCTTCCACGTACAGGATTTCGTCCAGCTCATGCTGGATCTGGGCTTCCGACCCGGGAAAGGCAGGCAGGAGCTTTTCCTTGAGCACCTTTTTAATCTCAGCCACCTTTTTGTCGCGGGCCGATTTTTCGGCGATACGCACGGCGTCCTTCACGGCCGCGCGCGCGACCTGATCCACGCCCTTCTTCAAGTCCTCGGGAATCTCGGGAGGGGTCCAGGGCATCGTTTCCTTACGGAGCCCCTGAGCCAGTTTTTCCTGCGCGGCGCAAAGCTGCTGGATCTCCTTCTGGGCCAATTCAAAAGCCTCCAGAATACCTGATTCCGGTTCTTCCGTTGCGCCGCCTTCAACCATCAAGAGCGCGTCCTTCGAGCCGGCCACCACGATATCCAGCCCCCCCTCCTCGGCGTCCGGGCCGGAGGGATTCACAACCAGCTGGCCATCCTTGCGGCCGATACGCGCAACGCCGATCGGGCCGTTGAACGGAATATTCGACACCCACAGCGCCGCGGAGGCGCCGATCATGCCGAGGATGTCAGGGTCGTTTTCCTGATCGGTCGAAAGCACGATCGCCGTAATCTGGATCTCATGGGTAAAACCTTCCGGGAACAGCGGGCGGATCGACCGGTCGATCAGCCGGGAGGTGAGAATCTCCCCATCTCGCGCTTTTCCTTCCCGTTTAAAAAATCCTCCGGGGATGCGTCCCGCCGCGTAGGTCCGCGCGCGGTAGTCCACCGTCAAAGGCAGAAAACCAGCTCCCGCCTTGGGCTCCGGGGCCGCTGTCGCCGTCACCAGGACCACGGTTTCACCCGAGGTGACGAGCACGGCGCCGTTGGCCTGCTTGGCCAGCGCGCCGGTTTCTAGACTGATCTGTTTCCCGCCTATCTCAACGTCTACTCTTTTTGCTTCGGACACGATGTTTCTCCTTTTATAGTGGCCCTAACAAGAAAAACCCATCGCCGCTGAAGCCTATGGTTATGCGCCTCGTGCGTCGCGTGAGGCGATAAACATAAGCTCCGGTGATGGGACAGTTCCCTACCGTCGCAGATTTAACTCTTCGATCAACTCGCGGTATTTAGCACTGTCCTGGGAGCGCAGGTAGTTCAGAAGCCGGCGGCGGTTGCCGACCAGCTTCAGCAAACCCTGGCGGGACCCGAAGTCCTTGCCATGCGTCTTGAAGTGCGTGGTGAGTTGACTGATACGTTCGGTGAGGAGAGCGATCTGAACAGCTGGGCTGCCTGTGTCTGTGGTATGCACCTTGTGCCGTTCGACCGCTGCCTTTTTAATTTCTTTGGTTAGTGGCATTATTTTAATTTATGTTGGTTAATTATATTGATTTTAACGTGTCGTGTAAAGCCCGCCGGACCTCTGGCGGTTTAGGAACGCGTCCAGCGGAGAGCGGTCCGAAAGTCCCGTGCAATCTGGCGTTTGAGCGCACCCGAAGATTTGAACCGTTTTTCAGAGCGGATTCGCCGCCTGAAGACAACCCGCAGCGCTCTCCCATAAAGCGAGGAAGGCCTTTTGAAGAGAAATACCTCGCAGGTGAGTTTTTTGGCTTTCGGAGTGAAGGTCGGACGCGTACCGACGTTGCAAAGCCCATGAGTCGCCGGCCGGAGGTCCGAAGATTTCAGGGGAATCGGTTTGTTCGCGGGCAGGACGTTCACCCAGAAAACTCCCGGCGGCAGGATGGCGTGCGTATCGACAGCGATGTTGGCGGTGGGATATCCCAGTTTGTGTCCCCGGCGGCTGCCATGAACCACTTTCCCCGCAATCGAGTAAGGATAGCCCAGGTGGCGGCCTGCGCCCGCCACATCACCCTGATAAAGCAGGTCACGGATCCCGCTGGAGGAGACCGGCTTGCCCATGATTTTCACTCCACTCACCACGTGGATCCGCACGCCGTGGCGTTTTCCCAATGTCATCAAAAAAGGGAGCTTCCCGGCGCGGCGCCGGCCGAAAGCGACACGCGGGCCAACGACCATCTCCCGAGCGCCGCAGCGTTGAAGGATCCGGCGGGTGAAAAATGTCTCGGGTGGGGTGGAGGCGGTTTTTTTATCAAAAACCAACGCCTGCACCTCGTCGATCCCCAAACGCTTTAAGAGCTGGGTCTTATCCGACAGGGGGGTCAAAAGCACGGGCTTGGCAGAGGGGTTGTGCCCGAGTTTGGGCGGCATGCCGAAGGCGAGCGCGATACTGCGTGCGCCGCGCGCCTTGGCCCTTTCAACGACCTTTTTCAAGATACGCTGATGGCCCCGGTGGACCCCGTCAAAGGTGCCCAGTGTGAGAACGGAGGATCTCATGGAAGGTCGTCATTCCCGCGGAAGCGCGCACGCCACACTTCCGGCGCGCCCGCCCAGTCGTGTGGAGGGCGGGAATCCAGTCCTGGCCATTGCGGGACCCCCGCTTTCGCGGGGGTGACGGCCAGGGACAATAATTCCTCCCGATTACACCTGCACAGCCGCTCCCAGCTCAGGGCGTCTTGGCGGCAATAGCTGCCCACCCGCTCGCGAATTAAAGCGTCCACCAAGCCGCCGGTCCCCAGCCGCCGGGCCATGTCTTCCGCCAGCGTTCGGATATAGGTTCCACGGGAGCAAATGACGCGCGCTTCATAAAACGATCCCTCAAAAGACAGGATATCGAAAGCGGCAATATGGATGTGCCGCGGCGGCCGCGGAACGTCGATTCCCTTGCGCGTCCATTCATAAAGCCTCTTGCCTTGGAATTTTACGGCGGATACTTTCGGCGGGATCTGCCAGGAGTCCCCCATAAATCCTTTCGCGGCCGACTCGAGAATCGAGCGGGACAGGGGACCCGCTGGGAGCGTCTCGGTGGTTTTCCCCATCCGATCGCCTGTGTCGGTGAAGCGGCCGAGCTCACTGCGGAACCAGTACTGTTTTTCCATCGCCAGGAACTCCTGCTGGCGGCGGGTGTGCGAGCCAAAAAGCAAAACGAGCACCCCTTCGGCCATGGGGTCCAGCGTGCCGCAATGGCCAACGCGTTTGGCGCGCAGGATCCCGCGCGCTTTTTGTACGCAGTCGAAGGACGTCGGGCCGGAAGGTTTATCAAGCACCAGGAGGCCGCCCGCCACTGAGGCGTCGGCGGACGTCCGCCGAGTTGTGTGGCGGACGGAAGCGGACTCAGGCATTTTCGGAGGCGTCGTGTTGACGGTCCTTTTCAAGTTTGTTGAGAACTTCCAGCACTTTCTGGGCTTCTTCCGCAGAATGGTCCTGGACAAAAGTCAGCTCCGGCGACGCCTTGAGGTTTTCCAGCTTTCCTAGTTCAGCGCGGAGATGGTGACGGGCGCGGTCCAGCGCGGCGCGCGTGCGCTCCTGCTCTTCCTGGCTGCCCAGCACGGAGTAAAACACCCGGGCCTGCATGAAATCGGGGCTTAGACGCACGCCCAGAATCGTGATGAATCCCAGACCGGGATCCTTCAGCAGGAGGATGCGCTTTGAAATTTCCTGGTGGATGAGCTCGGTGACGCGCTCTAAGCGGCGGCGACTCACGGGAGAACTCCTGAATTCGTCACCCCCGCGAAAGCGGGGGTCCAGAATCTCTGACTGGATTCCCGCTTCCGCGGGAATGACGACAAGGGATTAGGGATTAGCCGGTTCTAACTTCCGGGCTTTTTGTTCCTGCGTGAAGACTTCGATAAGATCTTTCGGCTTCATATCCTGGAAATTGCCCAGGCCGATCCCGCATTCAAAACCTTTTTCAACCTCCCGGGCATCCTCCTTAAAGCGCTTCAGCGATTCAATGGATCCCACATGGACCACGACGCCATCGCGCAAGAGACGGGCTTTTCCGCCCCGGATGATCTTGCCTTCCTGAACCATGCAGCCGGCGATGTTCCCTGACTTGGACACGTGGAAGACCTGGCGAATTTCGGCCATGCCGACACGGGTTTCCTGGGTTTCGGGCTCCAGCAGCCCCTCCATCGCGGCTTTGATGTTGTCGATCAGCTCGTAGATGATGCGGTAGGTGCGGATGTCCACATCTTCCCGCCGCGCCGTTTCCTCCGCCTTGGCGTCGGGACGCACGTTAAATCCAATGACGACGGCATCGCTCGCTGAGGCGAGCGTGACATCGGTTTCCTTGATCGCGCCGACGCCGGAATGGATCACATTCAAGCGAATTTCATGGGTGGACAGGCGTTCCACGGCATCCTTGACCGCCTGCACGGAGCCCTGCACATCGCCCTTGATGATGATCTTGAGTTCCCGGATCTTGCCTTCAGCCACGCGGTCGTGCAGCGTGTCGAGGGTGACATGCTTGCGGCGCACCGCGTTCTCGTTGAGCGCCAACTGACGCCGTTCAACCAGCGTGCGCGCCTCGCGCTCATCCGAAAGCACCGTAAACCGTTCGCCCGCCTGCGGCACGTTGGACAAGCCCAGCACTTCCACGGGCGTCGAAGGACTCGCGGCCTCCACCTTCCCCCCCCGGTCATCGAACATCGCCCGTACCTTGCCGAACGTCGTGCCCGCGACCACCGCGTCGCCCACCTTGAGCGTCCCTTTCTGCACCAGGAGCGTCGCGGTCACGCCGCGGCGCGGGTCCAGGCGCGCCTCCACCACCACGCCCTGCGCCGGCCGGTCGGGGTTGGCCTTCAGCTCCAGGAGTTCCGACTCGAGAGAAAGCATTTCCAGAAGCTTGTCGATATTGGTCCTTTTCTTGGCGGAGACCTCCACAAAAATTGTTTTTCCGCCCCAGTCTTCCGGCACCAGTTGATAGGGGGACAGGTCGCGTTTGATGCGCTCCGGATTGGCCGTGGGCAGGTCGATCTTATTGACGGCGACAACGATATTGACGCCGGCCGCTTTTGCGTGATCGATGGCTTCAATGGTCTGCGGCATCACGCCGTCATCCGCCGCAACAACCAGCACCACGACATCGGTTGCCTGCGCGCCTCGCGCGCGCATCGCCGTGAACGCCTCGTGGCCCGGGGTATCGAGGAACACAACGTCCCCTTTGGGCGTGCTGACGCGGTAGGCGCCGATGTGCTGGGTGATGCCGCCTGCTTCTTTCTCCGCAACGCGGGTGGAGCGGATGGCGTCGAGCAAGCTGGTTTTCCCGTGATCGACATGGCCCATGATGGTCACGATCGGCGGCCGGGGTTTCAGCGTGGCCGGATCGTCTTTATCCTCCACCTCCGCATCCTGCAAAATGGGGATGATTTCGACGTCGGTGTTGAACGCCTCCGCCGCGAGGGCGGCGATCGTGGCGTCGATCTGCTGGTTGATCGTCGCCAGCGAGCCCAGGCTGAGCAATTTTTTGATGACGTCAATCGCCTTGACGTTCAACCGTTCGGCGAGTTCTTTGACCGTGATGATTTCAGAAATCTTGATTTTCTGACGCGGAGCGGCAGGGGGTACGGAGCCCATCATTCCGGCGGCCGCCGCGGGCTCTTCGGTTCGACCCGGGGCGGGCGACGCCGATGGCGCAGGATGACTTGGGGCCATCCTGGGCACCGCCGGCCGAGGCGGTTTGACCGTGGGCGGAGGCGGCATTTTATACGTCGCCGTCGGCTCCACCTTGGGCGTTTCCTTCTTTAGAGTCTCTTTCTTTTCGGGGACTTTCTGCGCAGGCGGAGGGGCGGCTTCCACCGGGGCCTTCGCCACGGGAGCGGGCGCCGGGGCGGGCGCGGCGAGAACGGGAGGCGGCGGCGCGGCCGGCTCGATCGGTTTCGGACGCGGGGGCGGAGCCTTCGGGATAACCCGCCGGGTCGGCACGCCGGGAGTCACCTTGCGGAGCATCGGGGAGACCGGCGAGCTGGACGTAACGCGCTTCAACGTCTTTAATACCATGCGCTTCTTGGGCGTCTCGTCCGCCTTTTTAGGCGGCGCCGGCTCGGGGTCGGATTTTTTAGGCTTGGTAGGCATTATCCTTCCGGTTTCAGTTCTTCAGGTTTCTCTTCCACGCTTGTTTCCGTTACAGTCTCCGCCGCCGCGGAGCCCTCCGCGTCTTCAGGGTCCGCCTTTCCTTCAGGCGGCGCCGCTTCGGCTCTCTCTTTCAATGTGTTTTGGGCGGCTTTGATGATTTTCTCTGCGGTCTTTTCCCCGACACCGCGCAGAACGGTCAGATCATCCGGCTTGGCCTGTGAGAGTTTCTCCAAACTGCCCCATCCCCCTTTAATCAGAATATCAACGGTTTTGGGGCCGACGCCTTCCAGCTGGCTGAGCGCTTCCGCGCTGGCCGCAGCACGTTCTTGAGCCGCTTCCTTCCGCTGGGTTTCGGATTTAATGTCAATGTGCCACCCCGTGAGCCGGGCCGCCAGGCGCGCGTTCTGACCGGACCGTCCGATCGCCAGAGAGAGCATATCATCTGACACCACAATTTCGGCGTGTTTGTCAGCCTCGCTGGTGATGTTGACGTTAATCACTTTGGCGGGTGACAGGCTGGCGGCGATATATTTAGCGGGGTCGGTCGAATGCGCGATGAGATCAATGCGCTCGCCGCGCAGTTCATCGATGATCGGACGGACGCGCGATCCCTTGACGCCCACGCAGGCGCCCACGGGATCCACTTTCGGATTGTTGCTTTTGACCGCGACCTTGCAGCGGAAGCCGGGTTCCCGCACCACCTCCACGACCTCGACCATTTTCTCATAGACCTCCGGCACTTCCTGCTCAAATAAACGCTGGACCAGGAGCGGATGCGACCGGGACAGCAGGATCTTGGGGCCGCGCGTGCCTTTTTCCACTTTCAGGATCAGGATTTTCAGGCGTTCTCCGATCGAAAAACGCTCGCGGCGAACCTGCTCGCGCACGGGGAGGATCCCCTCCGCCTTCCCGAGGTCCACAATCAGGTTGTGGTCCACAAAACGATGCACCGTGCCGCCCACCAGCACGCCCTCTTTGGTCTGGAATTCTTCCAGGAGGCTCTGACGTTCGGTCTCGCGAATCTTTTGGATGATCACCTGCTTGGCGGTTTGCGCCGCAATGCGCGAGAAGTCTTCCGTCACCACCGGGATACGGATTTCCTCATCAAGCTTCGCGCCGGATTTGATCTTCTTCGCCCCCGCTTCATCGATTTCAACGTTGTCATTGGTCACCTGGGCGACGACTTTCTTGATGAGAAAGGCTTCGACTTGGGCGGTCTCCGGGTCGATCTTGGCTTCCAAATTCACCATTTTTCCGGAATGTTTCTTGTACGCCGAGACCACGGCCTGCTCGATCATCCGGAGAATATCATCCTTCTTAATGCCCTTGTCCCGTTCGATTTGTTCCAGGACCGGGATCAACTCGCTTTTCTCAGCCACACCGTCCTCCTGTTCCCGCCGTCATTCCCGCTTTCGCGGGGGTGACGATCTAAACCTAAATCTTGATCTCCGGGTTCAATTTCGCCTTGGCGATCCCGGACAACGGCAACGAAAACACCTGCTGTGCGACATCTTTGACCTGCACCGTTCCCTCGGCGACCCCTTCGATCGTTCCTCTGTAGTGCCGGCGGCCATTGATCGGCGCGTACAGATTAATATCCACCCGCTCCCCTTTGAATCGTTCAAAGTCCTTTTCCTTCCGCAGGGGCCGGTAGACGCCCGGGGAGGAGACCTCCAGCGAATACGATTGCGGGATCACATTCGATGCGTCCAGGATGCGTCCCAAGTGTTCGCTGATGCGGGCGCAGTCATCCAGCGTGATGCCCTCCGGTTTGTCCAGGAAAAACCGCAGGACCCAGGCTCCGTGTCCATGGAGGAACTCCACCAGCACCAGCTCGGCCCCGTGCTCCTGAAGAACCGGCTCGGCCAGCTGTTCAATTTGCTCGATTAGAAGGCTTTTCGCGGTCATACAAAAAAGAAGAGTGGCACGGCGGCGCCACTCTGAACGGCCTGCATTCTACAATTTATTTATGGATTTCCGCAATCACCATCGAGAGAGCGACGTCGCGGCTGTCTTTATCAGCGCGGCGTTTGAGTTCGACTTTATTTTCGGCAATCTTGCGTTCCCCCACCACAATGCGCCGGGGTATGCCGATCAAGTCAGCGTCCTTGAGTTTGGCGCCCACCTGCATATCACGGTCATCCAGGAGAACGTCCAGACCGGCCCTCTTGGCTTCCTCATACAAGCGCTCGGCCGCCGACGTGACGGCACTGTTCGACACATTCAGCGGGCAGATGATCAGATCCCAAGGCGCTAGGCTCTCCGGCCAGATAATGCCGCTGGCGTCGTGACACTGTTCGATGCAGGCGGCCACCACGCGGGAGACGCCGATCCCGTAGCACCCCATGACAATCATCTGGGCTTTTTGATTGACGTCCAAGTACGTCGCTTTCATCGCGGACGAGTATTTGGTGCCGAGCTGGAAGGTGTGGCCGACTTCAATACCTCGCGATCCCTCCATCGGCTTGCCGCACTTCGGACAGGGATCGCCCGCGACGGCCTTGCGTAAATCGGCGTAGGCCTCGGGTTTAAAATCGCGGCCGGGAACGACGTGGACCAGGTGCGTGTCCTTCTTGTTCCCGCCCACCACCGCGTCGGAGATCCCTTCCACCGCGTAGTCCGCAAGGATTCGCGCTCTTGACTTGACCGGCCCGGCGAACCCGACCGGCGACCCGCTCGCCTTCTCGTAGGTTTCTTCATCCGCTTTGGCCACCCAGCCGGCTTTTAAATACCGCCGGAGTTTGACTTCGTTCAGCTCGTGATCGCCGCGCACCAGCACCATGATCGGATGATCGTCGGCCTTCAAGAGAAGGGCTTTAATGAAGTGATCCGCCGGCCGTTTGACGACCTGGGCCACGTCCTCCACGCTCTTGGCGCCCGGCGTCAACACTTCCTCTGGACTGGGACTGTTATTGGCGCGGGCGGCTTTCGCCTCTTTCAGCTCGGCGCGTTCGACGTTGGCCGCGTAACCGCAGGTGCAGCTCACGATCCCCTCTTCGCCGGTGTCCGCCAGCACCATGAATTCGTGAGATAAATTTCCTCCGATCGCTCCGGGATCCGCCTCCACCGGCCGGAAGGTCAGTCCGCAGCGCGTGAAAATCTTTTTGTAGGCTTCGAAAACGTCTTGGTAATAGCGCTGGACATCCGCTTCATCGGTGTGGAACGAGTAGGCGTCCTTCATGTAGAACTCGCGCGCGCGCATCACGCCGAAGCGCGGCCGGATCTCGTCACGGTACTTCACGCCAAACTGATACAGCATGAGGGGCAGGTTTCGGTAGGAGCGAACGTCGCGGCGGACCAGATCGGTGATCACTTCTTCGGCGGTCGGCGCGAGGCAGAAATCGGCGTTCTTGCGGTCTTTGAGCCGCATCAGTTCTTTGCCGTAGACCCCCCAACGGCCGGTTTCCTCCCACAACTCGCGCGGCTGAAGCTGCGGCAGCCAGACCTCCTGCCCTCCGACCGCATTCATCTCTTCGCGCACGATGTGTTCCACTTTTCTGAGCACGCGAAGGCCCGCGGGAAGCCACTCGTAGATGCCGGAGGCCAGTTTGCGGAGAAGCCCCGCGCGCAGCATCAGTTGATGCGCGACGGTCTCCGCTTCAGCGGGCAGCTCGCGGAGCGTGGGAATGAAGGACTGGGAGAAACGCATTTATTTCATCAGACCCAGGCGCCAGCGGAGAATATCCTGGTAGGAGGCATAGATGAAAATCGTCAGGATCACCGAGAGCCCGACCGCGTTGGCGACCTGCAGGGTGCGGCGGCTCAGCGGCCGCCGAAGGATACCCTCGATCACATAAAGAAAAATATGGCCGCCATCCAGGACAGGGATCGGGAACAGATTAAACAACCCCAGCCCTGTCGAGATAATCGCCATCAGGTAAATCACATACGACATGCCTTCCTGGGTGGCTTTGGTCACCATATGCGCGATCCCGAGCGGGCCGGAAAGTTCCTTCGGACCTTCCATGCTGCGGATCTTCTGACCGATGTACTCCAAGGGCTGCACGGTCCAGGCTTTCAGATCGCGAAGGCTGACCTTGATGCTTCCCCACACGCCCAGCTTCACCTTGTCCACCTGCGGCATGACCCCGATCAACCCCATGCTGCGCTGCGGATCCCGCTGGGGTTTCAGCGACGCCCTGAAGACCCTGGAAGGTTTTCCCTCGGCGCCTGCCCTCTCAATTTCCATGCGCACGGTCTTTTCCGGCCGCTCGTGAATGAGATGGGCCATCTGCTCCCAGGACGTGATCGCGATACCGTCAATGGAGCGGATGCGGTCGCCGATTTGGAGCTTCGCATTGGCGGCCGGCAGCCCCAAAATCATGTCGCCGATGACCGGTTGGGTCGAAGGCTTGAGGGTGCCCCAGGCCAGCGCGACCGCGGCAAATAAAACAAAGGCCAGCACGTAATTCATCACCGGCCCGGCGAGCGCGATCAGCGCGCGGCCATACCAGGGTTGGGAAAAGAACTCGTCCGCTTTTTTAGACCGTTCTTCGGGAAATTCTCCCGCCATTTTCACCATGCCGCCCAGCGGCAAGATGCAAACGGCGAAGCGCGTCCCTTTGCGTGTCCATCCAAAAATCTCCTTGCCGAAGCCGATCGTAAAGCGCTCCACGCGCACCCCGAGCCGGCGGGCCACCAGAAAGTGGCCCCACTCATGAACCAGGACCACAAAACCCAGGCATAGGACAGTGACGGCGATGCGACCGGCGAACTCAACCATGAATAAGCTCCTCAGATAGGTGCCGCCCCCACTGGTCTGCTTCGAGCACGTCTTCCAGTGAGGGGCGTGTCACCCCGTTGTGTTTAGATAATGTTTTCTCCACAATGCGCGGAATATCCGTAAAGCGGATGCGCTCTTCCAGGAACGCTTGAACGGCCGATTCGTTCGCGGCATTCAGGACCGTCGGCCAGGTGCCGCCTTTTAAACCCGCCTCGCGCGCCAGCGCCAGGCATGGGAACCGGCGAAAATCAGGTTTAAAGAAATCGAGCTGCCTGGCCTTGACCAAATCGAGCGGCTCCAGCCGGCCGGGCACGCGCGCCGGATAGGTGAGCGCATACTGGATCGGCAGGCACATGTCCGGCCAGGACAGCTGCGCCAGCGTCGCGCCATCAACGAATTCCACCAGGGAATGCACGATGGACTGCGGATGGATCACCACCTCCACTTGATCCAGCGAGATGCCGAATAGAATGCTGGCCTCCAGTATTTCAATTCCTTTATTCATCAGGGTCGCGCTGTCGATCGTGATCTTGCGCCCCATTTTCCAGGTCGGGTGCGCCAAAGCCTGCCTCACGGTGACCCGGTCCAGCGCTGTCTTTGTCCGGTAAAACGGGCCCCCGGACGCCGTCAGGATCAACCGCCGGACTTCTTTGGAGCGCTCTCCGTTTAAACATTGGAACAGAGCGGAGTGCTCGCTGTCGACAGGCAGGAGGGTGGCGTTCCATCGCCGGGCTTCACCCACCACCAATTCACCCGCCATAATCAGAGCTTCTTTGTTGGCTAGGGCGACCGTCTTGCCGCCGCGGATCGCTGCCAGGAGCGGGCGGAGTCCCACCGCGCCCACCACCGACGACAGGACTGTATCAGCGGAGCCCCATCCCGCCAGTTCCATGAGCCCTTCCAGCCCGCTTAATACCACCAGAGGTTTCCCGTGGACAATGATCCCTTGAGCGCGAAACGCCCGGGCGTCGGATTCCTCCCACACGCTGATCACGTCCGGCTCAAACTGACGCATCTGCTTGAGAAGCAGGGCCATGTTCCTGCGGGCGCTCAAGCCGACAACTTGATACGCCTTTCCCAAACGTTTGAGAACACCCAGGGCGTTGACGCCGATCGAGCCGGTGGAACCGAGAATGACCACGCGCCGAACACCCACCTCACCCCCAACCCCTCTCCTGATAGGAGAGGGGAGCAACGTGATGTTCACTCTCCCATCGGGAGAGGGTGCCCGAAGGGCGGGTGAGGTTCGCTTTAGCGTTTCATGAAGGGTCATCTCAGTGTTTCACAAACGCCCAGTAATAGTAAAAAACGGGCGCGGTCAGCAGGAACGAATCAAACCGATCGAGGATTCCCCCGTGCCCCGGCAGCAGGGGAGACGAATCTTTCATGCCGGCCACGCGCTTCAGCAGGGATTCACTCAAATCCGATGCAAAGGCCAATACGCCGACGGTCAGTCCCAACAGCAGCGCTTCCGTGAAATGAAGGTCCTGTTTTAAAAGAGTGGCCTGAAACCCCGCAGCCACACCCACGGCCGCCGCCAATCCGGCCAGCGTGCCTTCCCAAGTTTTTTTGGGACTGACATGTCCGGCGATCGGATGACGTCCCCAGCGCGTTCCTGCGATGTACGCCACACTATCCTCCGACCAGATCAGCACAAAGAGAAAGAACGTCGCTGCCAAACCCTGCGGCCGCAGATCACGAATCAACAACAGGTGCGCCAGCGGCCAGGCCACAAACATCACGCCATAGAACGTCGTCCCCCACTCTGACAGCAATGTGTCGGTGGGTCCGCGCAGGATGCTTCGCAGCGCCAGGACGATCACGCCCAGGGACAAGAGCGCGGCCGTGACCTGGTTTTCCGTCACTTGGCCGAGCGCCGTGCCATTCAGAGACACGGACACAACCACCCCCAGACCGAGGACCATCCCTATCCAGCGGTATGTCGGGTAGCCGCATTCTTCCGCCAGATAATAATATTCCCGCAACGCCAGGAACGAAACACCCAAAATCAGGAAAAAGAACGGCCAACTGCCGAAATAAATCCCGGCGACCAGCAGGGGAAGGCCGATCAGGGCGGTGAGGAGTCGAGGAAAGAGCACGGGTCCGCCTGATTACAACCCGCCGAAGCGACGCTCGCGTCGCTGAAAATCCAGGAGGGCCCGGTAGAGATGCGGGCGGCGGAACTCCGGCCAGGGGGTGTCCGTGACATAGATTTCGGTGTAGGCAAGCTGCCAGAGTAAAAAATTTGAGATGCGCATCTCGCCCGAAGTGCGGATGAGCAGGTCCGGGTCGGGGAGCCCGTGGGTATTCAGGCAGCGCGATAAGCTTTCCTCATTCACCTGCCGGGCGCCGCTCTTCAGGGCGCGGTTGCAGGCATCCACAATCTCTTGCCGGCCGCCGTAGTTGAGCGCCAAGGTCAGGATCAGCCCCCTGTTCTTGGACGTGGCCTCGATCACGCGCTCAAGCTGGCGGCGGGCGCCTGAGGGCAGAGCGTCCCAACGGCCGATCGCGCGGAGCTGGACATGATTTTTCTGCAGGTCCGGGAGTTCGCGCTGAAGGTAGTCTTCCAGGAGCCGCATCAAAGCGGCCACTTCAGCGCCCGGCCGGGACCAATTCTCCGCGGAAAACGCATACAGGGTCAGCACTTTAACGCCGAGCTGCCCGCAGGCGCGCACCACCTCGCGCACGGACGAAATCCCGGCGCGGTGACCAAAAACCCGAGGCAGGTGGCGTTGCTTGGCCCAGCGGCCATTTCCATCCATGATGATCGCAATGTGTTTGGGAAGTTTGTCGGCGTTGATCTGCTGCAGGAGATCCTGTTCAGCCGAGGGTGCGGAGCGCATCGTTAGAAGGGTCGCCACGGCGGAGGCTCTCACACTTCCATGATATCGCGTTCTTTTCCAGCCAGCAGGTCGTCCACGCGCTTGGCGTAGAGGTCGGTCAGCTTCTGGATCTCCTGCTCGCCGGTGGAGCGGTCATCTTCGGAAATCTCTTTGCTTTTTTCGGCCTTTTTCATGCGCTCCACCGCGTCGCGCCGCTCGTTGCGCAGGGCCACGCGGTATTCTTCCGCCATCTTGCGAACGACTTTGATCAGATCCTTGCGGCGGTCTTCGGTCAATTGGGGAATCTGAAGTCGAATGACGTTGCCGTCATTGTTGGGCGTCAGACCCAGGTCGGACTTCAAAATAGCTTTCTCGATCTCGGCCACCGATCCTTTATCCCACGGCCGGATCTCCAGCATCCGCGGCTCCGGCGCGGCCATCGCGGCCAGCTGGTTGAGAGGCGTCGAGGCTCCGTAATACTCCACCCGGACGTTTTCAAGAAGGGTCGTGCTGGCGCGGCCGGTGCGCAGCGTGCCCAGATCGCCCCGCATGCGATCCAGCGTTTTTTTCATCTGCTCTTCGGCCTGGGCGATCAACGCTTTGGGAACCATATTACCGGCTGGTGATGAGCGTTCCGACACGCTCTCCGGAAAGGACGCGCCGGATGTTTCCTTTGTTGTAAAGATTGAAGACGACGATCGGGAGCTTGTTGTCCAGACATAAACTGAACGCGGTGGTGTCCATCACGCCGAGCCGCTTGCGGATCGCTTCCATGGCGGTCAGCTGCGAAAGTCGTTTGGCGTTGGGGTGGGTGCGCGGGTCGGCGGAATAAACGCCGTCCACCTGAGTC
>MGUR01000006.1:23748-27586 GCA_001800075.1 Elusimicrobia bacterium RIFCSPLOWO2_01_FULL_59_12 | reverse complement strand
CCCGCAGGGCCGCGGTCGTGTCCGTCGAAAAATAGGGATTCCCCGTGCCGCCGGCGAAGATCACGACCCGGCCCTTCTCGAGATGGCGCACCGCGCGGCGCCGGATGTAAGCCTCCGCGAGCTTCAAAATTTCGATGGCGCTCTGGACCCGGGTGGGAACGTTTAACTTTTCCAGGGCGTCCTGCAGCGCCAGCGCGTTGATCACCGTGGCCAGCATGCCCATATAATCCGCCGTGACCCGGTCGATCACCTGGGCATCCTTGGAAAGCCCGCGCCAAATGTTGCCTCCTCCGACCACGATCGCCATCTGCACGCGGGGGGTAAGGGAGGAGACGATCTCCTTGGCCAGTTTCCCCACGGCATCCACATCGATGCCATAGCGTTCCTTGCCGCGGAATGCTTCTCCGGAAATTTTGAGGAGTACGCGCTTGGGCTTTCGGGGATTCATGACCCGGGAAGGATCACTCGCCGCCTACTTGAAATCGGACGAAGCGGCGAACCACCACATTCTCGCCCATCTTGCCGACCGCTTCGGTCAGCAGGTCTTTCACTTTCACTTTGCCGGAAGGTTCACGAACATAAATTTGTTCGAGGAGGCATGTTTCCGCGAGATATTTATCCAATTTGCCATCAGCGATCTTGGCCGCTACCGGCGCCGGTTTCTTTTCTTTCAACGCCTCTTTCTCAAACTCCTGGCGTTTCTGTTCGATGATTTCCGGCGGAATCAGGTCCCGCGAAACCCAGCGCGGCGCCGCCGCGGCAATCTGCATGCAGAGCTCGCGCAACAGTCCCTGGAAATCATCGGTGCGCGCGACAAAGTCGGTTTCGGAGTTCAGCTCCACCAGAACGCCGAGCTTTCCTCCCGCATGAATGTAGGAGCCGATCAGGCCTTCCTTGGCCATCCGCCCGCCCTTTTTGGCGGCGATCGCAACCCCGTGATCTCGCAGCCAGGCTTTGGCTTTCTCCATGTTGCCATGGGATACCTCCAGCGCCTTTTTGCAGTCCATGATCCCGGCGCCGGTCGCTTCGCGCAATTCCTGTATCTGCGTCGGACGGATGGGGGTGCCGTTTGAGCCGGCCACGTTAGTGAGGGGTGGAGGGCGATTCGGGGACAGTCGCCGGCTCGCTCTCGGAGAGGGTAATCGCCGCTTCCGCCGGCTGCTCGGCTTCGTCCGCGGAGGCCTGCGGAGCAGCGGCCTTCTCGGCCTCTGCTTTTCCTTCCAGGATGGCGTCCGCCATCAGCGCGCAGAACAACTTCACCGAGCGGATCGCGTCGTCATTGCCGGGGATCGGATAATCGATCAGGTCAGGATCGCAGTTGGTGTCGCAGACCGCGACAACCGGAATCTCCATGCGGCGGGCCTCAAGAATCGCCGTCGCCTCCTGCACCGGGTCGATCACGAACATGCAGCCGGGCAAATCGTCCATTTTCTTGAACCCCTCCAGCGTCTTGGTCAGCCGGAGCCGCTCTTTTTCCAGGCGGGACACTTCTTTTTTGGACATGACGCGGAACAAGCCGTCCGTTTTCATCTTGTTGAGTTCGTTCAAGCGGCCAATCGACTTTTTAATCGTGTCGAAATTGGTCAGCGTCCCTCCCAGCCAGCGCTCGCTGACATAGAACGCGCCGCACCGCTGGGCCTCCGTCAGGATCGCTTCCTGGGCCTGCTTTTTCGTTCCTACAAACAATATGAAACGACCGCTGGCGGCCATTTCGCGGATAAATTTATAGGCTTTTTTGAGTTCTTTGGCGGTCTTCTGCAGATCGATGATGTGGATGTTGCTGCGCGAACCGAAGATGTACTTCGCCATTTTCGGATTCCAGCGGCGGGTTTGATGCCCAAAATGCACGCCCGCTTCCAACAAAGCCTTCATTGAGATTGTAGCCATAAAACGATACGTTTTCCTTCCGTTTTCTAGTTTATTTGCTGATAGACGACCGGCCCATTATAGCACAGGCCAAAAGGGATCCCCTAGGGAAATTTGCCCCATCTAAAGTTGGATGGTTTTGTTAGAGAGCGTATAGTGGAAGTTGATGATGCCCGCCTGGCCGGGGGTGGGCTCGCTGTACATATCGGCTTGTTCATGGCCTGCGGCTGCGGTTTCGGCGGGCGCGAACCGCCAGTGCTTGAGCGCCCGGATGGCGGCTTCGTCGAAATCGGAATGGCCTGTGGTTTGGTCTACCCATATATTGGGATAGACTTCTCCCGAGCTGCTGACGCGGAAAATAAGGCGAACACGACCGGAGACACCCCCCTTTTCGGCCCAGAGCGGATACGACGGGAATTCTTTATAAACGACCGGCCTGTTTTTTAACGAACCTGAGATGTCAAAAGCCGGAGTCTTCGGGAAGACCCGCTTGGCGAGGCCGTACTTTTTCAGAGGCTGCGCCGGTAAAACGAGCCTCAAGCCCTTTTGATAGAGGCGCACATCCCGGCAATACTTGCAGACGAAGCCCACCACCACGAACGCGAGAACCGCCCCCAGCGCCAAGGCCGCGACTTGAATACTCCCCCGCTCCCTGTTTTTCACGGAAATATTATTGATTATTTTGACAGAGCTGTCTATGTGGAAGGGCGCTTCTTGGCTTCCCAACGGACCCAAACAATGGATAGCTCAAACAGGACTATGGCGGCGAAGGCGAAAAGCAGCTGGGTGAACGCATCGGGGCCCGTGTTGAAAATCGCGGCAAGGATAAAGATCGCCAGGTAGGAAATTCGCCGGTTCCGGGTGAGGGCATCGGGCTGTAAAAGTCCGACCCGGGACAGGAAAAGAAGCGCCAGAGGCAGTTGAAACAAGAACCCTAATACCAGACCCGACAGGTAGAACATGTCGAGATACGCTCCCACAGACAGCATGGGTTCCAGATAACGGGATCTCAAGGTCAACAGGAATGCGACCGCCTTGGGGAATACGATAAACGTTGAAAAGCTAAACCCGCCCATGAACAAGACGTAGGAGAGTGGAACGACCCAGTGCAGGGACCGCTTTTCATGGGCCGTCAGGCCGGTCGCCACAAACGCCCAAGCCTGGTACAGGAGGACGGGAAGGGTGAGAAGAAATGAAACGCCCAGGGCGATCTTCACCTGCGCGGTGAAGGCTTCCATCGGCTGAACAAAAATGAGAATGCCTACCGGACGCGCCAACCAGTCGAGAAGCGGATTGACGGCCCAGGCCCCGGCGATCGTCCCCGCGACCAAAACGTAGACGCAGATCAATAGCCGGCGGCGGAGTTCGCCCAGATGATCCCAAACGTTCATGTTATCTCGCTCGGATAACGATATAGTCGGCGATGGCGCTGAGGGTGGCTTTGGGGGTGGAGTCCGGGAAGTGCTGGAGCGCGGCTCTCGCTTGGCCGGCGAAATTCGCGGCGTGACGGAGGCCCGCCTGAATGGCGCCCGATTCTTTCAGCCAGGCGATGATCCGGGGAACATTCCCATCGGGCGATTTTAAATAATCGAAAAAGGTCGGCCGGTCCGCCGCTGAAAGCTGATCGCGCAGGTGAATCAGCGGAAGGGTTAACTTCCCGTTGGCGAGGTCGGTGCGCAACGTCTTGCCGGTCACCTCCTCTTCGCCCACCAGATCGAGCGTGTCGTCAATGATCTGGAAGGCCATCCCTAGATTCCAGCCGAAATGGCCCAGCGCGGTCGCCTGGTCCGCCGACAGGCGCGCCAGCCGCGCCCCCGCGCGCATGCAGGTCCCCATCAGAGTAGCGGTCTTGTGATCAATAAAAGCGAGGTATTCAGACAGCGTGAGGTCGAGTTGAAACCGCCGCTTCACCTGGTTGATTTCCCCCTGGCACATGGTGCGCGTGGAGCGCGCGAACAGGTCGATCAGCGCC
>MGUR01000006.1:19164-23736 GCA_001800075.1 Elusimicrobia bacterium RIFCSPLOWO2_01_FULL_59_12 | reverse complement strand
TTCGATCGCCGCGGTGGGTTTCTGATGGCGCAGCGAGGCGCGGTCCACGATATCGTCATGCATCAAGGTGGCCAGGTGAATGAGTTCCGACGCGGCTCCCACGGTAATCACGTCATCGGTCTGGGACCCCCCGACCTGGGCGCTCAGCACCACCAGGGCGGGCCGCAGCCGTTTACCGCCCGCTTGAACGACGTAGCGGACGATCTCCGGGATCAACCCCTGGCCGCGCGTGGCCACGTCCTGCAGAACGCGCTCCGTCTGCAGCAGAAAGGGATAGATAATCTGGTACAGGTCTTCGAGGCGGGCCTGTTCTTTTTTGCGAAGGTCCGATGGAGGCGACGCGCTCATGGCTTCGGGGCGACGCTCAGCGCCTGCACCGCGGTGACAAAGAACTGCGGCGCCAGTCCGAGGAAGAGCGTAAAGAACGACGTCGCGGCAAGGGTCAAGCGTTCAGCGGATCCGATCGCCAGCGGCTGCGTGGACGTCGGCGAGCGAAAATACATCCAATGAACAATCCGGAAGTAATACGCGGCGGAGATGACGCTGTTGACGGCCGCCAGCCCGACCAGCCAGACCCATCCCGACTGGAAGGCCGCCAGAAAGACATAAAACTTCGCCACAAAACCCGCGGTCGGAGGCAGGCCGGCCAAGCTGACCAGAAAAAGAGTCAGAAGCGCGGCGGTGAGGGGCGAGCGGCGCGCGAGCCCGGCGTAGGCCGAGAGATCGTCAGACTCCAACGTCCTGGATAACAGGATGACCACCGCGAACGCGCCCAAATTCATGAACAAATACACCCAGCCGTACAAATAAACACCGGCGATGCCCAGCTCCCGGCCTCCCACTAACCCGAGCAGCAAATAGCCCATATGCGCGATGGAGGAATAGGCCAGCAGACGAACTACGTTGGTTTGATGCAGCCCGATGATGTTGGCGACGGTCATCGTCAAGGCGGCCAACACCGCCAGGGTCGTAAAAAATCCCAATCCGGATTCCGGAAGGATGAGGTTAAAGACCCGCAGCGCGATCGCCGCCCCGGCCACTTTGGGCGCCACCGACAACAGTGCCGCCACCGGTTTGGGAGCCCCTTCGAACACATCCGGCACCCACATGTGGAACGGCACCAAAGCCATCTTAAATCCGAAACTCACGATGATGAAAAATAGGGCGAGCAGGCCCAAAGGCGCCGCCGTTTTGAGGAGGGCCTGTTGGCTCTGAAGCTGGGTCAAGGACGTGCTCCCGGTGATCCCGTAGAGGAGTGCGATCCCGTAAATCAGCATGGCGGTGGAAAAAGCGCCGATCAGGAACAGCTTGACCGCCGCTTCGCTGGAACGTTCCTTGTTCCTTAAATAACCGGCCAGAATAAACGAGGGAACGCCGAATAACTCGATGCCCAGGAAGATCATCAGGAAATCGTTCGCGGACACCAGAAAAATCAACCCCGCGCCGGCGAGCAACAACAGCCCGTAGTACGCGCTCAGGCGCAGGTTCTTAAAATCGACCAGACCGTCGCTCAGCAGGACGACGAACAATAGAGTCAGGAGAACAATCCAGGAAAAAAAGTAGGAAAGACCATCCCAAACCAGCATCTGCCGCGCAAAGAGGGCATTCGAGACAAGCGGAGGGGGCAATACGACCGCCGCGCTCACCAACCCCGCCAGGCCCAGCCAGAATCCGGTCCGCCGTGCGCCGGGCGAGGGCGCGCACGTCCACGCGTCAACGCCGAAGAGCAGAAACGCGGCCGCGCTTAAGGCAAAGATCGGAGCCAGGAGACGGTAGGAGTCCATCAGGGCCCTTTGATCGAAGACACCAGAGTCGCGAGATCCGTCAGCGTCAGGTTAATCGGATCCAGCACCAGGAACGGAAAAAGTCCAAACAGGATCATCAGCGCCAGGAGCGGCGCGCACGCGATCAGTTCGCGTACATCCATATCCTTCAGGCTCTCCCAGCGGGTATTGAACGGCCCCAGGAAGACTTTCCGAATCATGATCAGGAAGAAGGCGGCCGTGATCAGGACGCCGATCAGCGAGATCGCCGTCAGGTAGGGATACACCTGGAACGCGGCCAAAAAGCAAAGGAACTCGCTGACAAACCCCGCCAGAAGCGGCAGGCCCAGAGACGCGAAGCAGGCCACCATCATAAATCCCGTATAGACCGGCAGTTTTGCACCCAGACCGCCGAACGCGCCGACATCGCGGGTATGCGCCCGGTCGTAGATCACGCCCACCAGAAGGAACAGCGCCCCGGTGATGATGCCGTGGTTGACCATCTGCAAAACGGCGCCGTTGAATCCCAGCGCCGAGAGCGACACCATGCCGAGCATCGCGTACCCCATATGGTTGATGGACGAATACGCGATCATCCGTTTGATATCCGTCTGCGCCATCGCGCACATCGCACCGTACACAATATTGATCACGGCGATGACGGCGATCGTATAGATGACGGCGTGTGTGTGCGTGGCGATGGGAAACAACGTAAAGCAGAAGCGCATGATCCCGTAAAGACCCATCTTCAGCAAGACGCCGGCCAGGATGACCGAAACGGCCGTGGGCGCCTCGACGTGCGCCAGCGGCAGCCAGGTATGCAGGGGGAAGGCCGGGATCTTGACCGAAAAGCCGATGTAGAGGCCGATAAAGGCGAGCAGCTGGAACGTGCGGGCATAGGTCCCGTTCTGCGCCAGCAGTTCGGTGAAATCAAACGTATGCGGCGTGGATTGGAAGTACAGCGCCAGGATCGCGATCAGCATGAACACGCTCCCGAACAGCGTAAACAAGAAGAACTTGATCGCGGCGTATTCTTTCTTGGGTCCTCCCCAGATGCCGATCAGGAAGTACATCGGCAGCAGCGTCAGCTCCCAGAACACGTAGAACAGGAAGAGGTCCAGCGCGATGAACACCCCCAACATCGCGGTTTCCAGCAGCAGAAAGAAGAAAAAGTATTCTTTGACCCTCTCCTGGATATGAAACGACGCGATGATCGCCAGCAACGAGAGCAGCGTGGTCAGCACCAGCAGCGGCAGGGACAGCCCGTCCACACCCAGAAAATACTGGATACGGAACGCGGGGATCCACGCCACCTTTTCGATAAACTGAAACCCCGCCGCGACGCCCGAAAAATGCGCCCAGAGCCAGAGGGAAACAACCAGCGTCGCGCCGCTGGCCAGGGCCGCGACGGCGCGGGCCGCCATTTTCTGCTCCTTTGGGATCATCAGGATCACGAGCCCGCCCAAGAGCGGCAACCAGGTCAATACGGAGAGCACATGCATTGTTTATTTCCCCCTAAAATATCTGCCAAAAAATCAAAAGCACAAACCCGAGCGAGATCATCAAGAGATAATTTTGCACAAAGCCGGTCTGCAGCCGACGGGCCCATCCTCCCAGGGTGTTGACCGCCCAGCCGGTCCCGTCGACGCCCTGGTCCACCACGTGGTCGTCCAGCCAGGCCTGAAGGACGGTCAGCCTCTCGGCCACCCAGCCGGTCCCGTCCACCCCGACTCGGTCAATCACCTGATCATCGAACCATGCCAGGGCCCGGCAAAGCCGCTGCGTCGGTCCGATGAACAGCACCTCGTAGAGTTCATCCACGTACCACTTGTTGGAAAACAACACGTACAGCGGCTTGAAGGCCCGGGCGACGGACTGCGGGTTCACCATCCCGCTGAGGTAAACCATCCACCCCAAGGCGATCCCGGACACCGCGGCCCCGGTCGCCAGCCCCATGACCCAATGCGATTCTTCGATCTCAGGAACACCCGGCCAGAAAAACAGACGATTCACCGCGTGGTCCGACATCAGAAGCATCCCCACAAAAACCGACAACACAGCCAGAACCATGAGCGGAATCGTCATGCTCCAGGGAGACTCGTGAGCGTGCGCAAAACGATCGCGTTCCCGCGCTTCTCCCATGAAGGTCAACGCGCAGGCGCGTGTCATATAAAACGCCGTCATGAGCGACGTGAGCAAGCCCATGCCAAAGAGGGCGAACTGCTGGTGTTCCAGGGCGCTGGCCAGGATCATGTCTTTCGAATAAAATCCGGCCAGCGGCCAGATGCCGGCGAGCGCCAGCGACCCCAGGAAGAAGGTCATCGCCGTGGTGATCATCTGTTTGGCGAGACTCCCCATCTTCCACATATCATTGGTGTGCACCGCATGGATCACCGATCCTGCGCCGAGAAAGAGCAGGGCCTTGAACGCCGCATGCGTCGTGAGATGGAACAGCCCCGCGGTGTAGCCCATCACGCCCAGGCCCATCATCATGTAGCCGAGCTGCGAGATCGTGGAATACGCCAGCACTTTCTTGATGTCGTTGGCCGTGATGGCGATCGTCGCCGCGAAAACGGCGGTGATGCCGCCCACCCAGGCCACCACGTCCAGGCTGGAGGGAACCCTCAGGAAAAACCCGTAGGAGCGCACCACCAAAAAGACCCCCGCGGCCACCATCGTCGCGGCGTGGATCAGCGCCGAGACCGGCGTGGGACCTTCCATCGCGTCCGGGAGCCAGACGTGCAGCGGCACCTGCGCGGATTTCCCGACCGCCGCGCAGAAAAAGAGCATCGCGATCAAGTACGCCATG
>MGUR01000006.1:14449-19142 GCA_001800075.1 Elusimicrobia bacterium RIFCSPLOWO2_01_FULL_59_12 | reverse complement strand
AAGATGCGCCTGGATCTGGCCAAAGTTAAACGTTCCCGCGGCGAAAAAAGTCGCCAAGAGGCCCGCGTAGAAGCCGAGATCCCCCAACTTGGTCGTGATGAACGCTTTATTGCCGGCGGCTGCCGCGGCGTCACGTTCGAACTCAAAACTGATCAATAAATACGAACAAGCCCCCATGATTTCCCAACCGACAAAAAACTGAAGGTAATTGTTGGAGAGCACCAGGCCCAGCATCGAGAACGTAAACAAGGAGAGGTACGCATAATAGCGTTTGAAGCGCGGGGAATCACGCATATACCCCAGAGAATAGAGCTGCACCAGAAAGCTCACGGTGCAGACCACCAACAGCATCGCCAGCGAAGGTCCATCCAGTAGGATCCCCCATTCCAAGGGATAGATCCCGGCGGAAAACCACGGCCAGGTCATTTCATAGGGCACATTCAGGCTGCCATCCAGCCAGCGCATGAACAGATCGATCGACATCACCAGGCTGGTCGCGATCGCCAGGAGCCCCAGCCAGGATCCCTTTTTCGGCAGCCAGCGGCCAAAAAAGAAAATGACGATGCTGCTGGCCAGCGGCAGGAGCGGAATAAGATAGGCGTACTCAACCATGGAGAAGGTTCATGTTTTCGGTGTAAACGCTTTTGATGTTCCGGTAAATCGCCAGGACCAGCGACAGCCCCACCACGGCTTCCGCGGCGGCGACGGCGATCACAAACAGGACGAACCCCTGCCCCCACAGCGAGCCCGGATGAAGGTAATGATTAAACGCCACCAGCGCGATGTTGGCGGCGTTAAACATCAGCTCGATGGACATCAAGATTCCGAGGATGTTGCGGCGCGTCAGCACGCCGTAAATCCCGATGCTGAAAACGATTCCGGACAGGGCGATGCAATGATACAGGGTCACGCGTTTTTCTCCTGCCCGAAGACCACGGCGCCCACCAGGGCCGCCAGCAGAATCAAGGACACGGCCTCAAACGGCAGCAGCATCTCGCCCAACAACAGCCGACCCAGCGACGCCGATGTGGGGGCGATGTCCCCGTCCGGCGGCGTCTGACTCACAAAATACGTGAAGGCCCGGACCAAGCTGACGCCGATGGTCAGCGCAAAAAACAGTCCCGCGATCCACTGGTCATTGGTCTGGCGCTGAAGAAGATCGCGCGGCTGCTGCGACAGCATGATCACAAACAGCATGATGATCAGGATCCCGCCCACATACACCAAGACCTGGGCGGCGCCCAGGAAATCCGCCCCCAGCAGGACAAAGAGGCCGGCCACGATCGTGAGCGCGGCCACCAGCGACACCGCGCTGTAAAACACGTTGCGCAGGGTGACCACGCCGACCGCCGTCACGACCAGCATCGCTGAAAACGCATAGAACACCAGGGAGGACAAAGAGGGACTCATCGTTGTCTCACCAGGACCAGAAGTCCCGTCAGGGCGATATTGACGAACGACCATGGCATGAGAAATTTCCAGCAGAACTGCATCAGCCGGTCGATTCGCAGGCGGGGATAGGTCCACCGGAACCAAAGGAACAAAAACACCAGGGCGAAGGTTTTGAGCAGAAACCAGATCCAAGACGGGAGGATGCCGTTGGGCAGGAGGAACCCGTCGCCGCCTCCCAGGAATAGCGCCGTCCCCATGGCCGACGCCAGGAACACATAAGCGTACTCGGCCAGAAAGAAGAGGGCGAACTTGAGCCCCGAAAATTCGGTATGGAAGCCGGCGACCAGTTCGGATTCGGCCTCCGGGATGTCAAAGGGAGTGCGGTTGGTCTCGGCCACCGAGGAAATCAGGAAGATCAAGAAAGCGATCTGGCCGATGACCGGATAAAAAATAAACCACTTGGGCAGGATGCCCAGCCAGCGGCCGTGCTGGGCCAGCGCGATCGTCCCCAGGCTCATGCTGCCGTACCACATCAGCACTGGAATCACCGAGAGCACGCGCGGAATCTCATAGGAGAGCAGCTGCGCCGCGGCGCGCAAGCCGCCCAGCATGGAAAATTTGTTTCCGGATCCCCAGCCCCCCAGCAAAATCCCGATCGTGGACACCCCCGAAACCGCGAAAATAAACAAAACCCCGGTATCCAAATCCACCGGGGTCAGACCCTGCCCGAAGGGGACCGGGGCGAAGCAGACGAAAACGGGCGCCACGGCCACCACCGGAGCCAGAAAATGGACCCACTTATCCGCGCCCGCCGGCACGACGTCTTCCTTAAGCATCAGTTTCACGCCATCCGCGAAAGTCTGGAGAATTCCCCAGGGACCCACATGCATCGGACCGAGGCGGGCCTGCATGAACGCGGAAACCTTCCGTTCCGCGTACACCAGCACCATGGGGATGACGGCCACGCCCAGGACGAGGATGTTCGCCTGAATGATTTTGCTGAGGAGGAGGGCCGCGTCGCGGGACATGCCATGAGAAACGGCAAAGCCGCGCAATAACTCGAACGCGTGATGCAGGGCCGGTCCAAGCTCGAACATCAGCGGTCCACCTCGCCCAACACGATATCCACGCTACCCAAAATGGCGACGACGTCGGCCACCTTCCATCCCTTCAACAGCTGCTGAAGAACCTGCAGGTTGATGAAGGACGGCGCCCGGATATGCATCCGGTAGGGACTGGGCGACCCGTCACTGATAATGTAGAAGCCCAGATCGCCGCGCGGGGCTTCCAGGTGGCCGTAGCCTTCGCCCGCCGGGACGCGGTACACCTTCGGCAGTTTGGCCATCCACTCGCCCGGCTGTATCCTGTCCAGGCATTGCTCGATCATCTTCAGGCTCTCCCGCATTTCCGAAACGCGGACTTGGTAACGCTCCCAGCAGTCGCCCTGCTTGCCGACGGGGATATCAAACTTGAGTTGGGGGTAGAGGCTGTAGGGATCGTCTTTGCGGACGTCGGCGCGGAAGCCGGTCGCGCGAAGATTGGGACCGGTGATCCCCCAGGCGACGGCCATTTCCGGCGTCATCAGGCCGATGTTTTGGGTCCGGTCCATAAAGATCGGGTTGTACGTGAGCAGGGTGTCGTACTCCTGGATATGTCCCCACATCTCCTTCACGAACTCGCGGACCTTTTTTTCCCATCCCGCGGGGGTGTCGGCCATCACCCCGCCGATGCGGATGTAGTTATAGGTGAGCCGCGCGCCGCAAAGCTCTTCGAACAGATCCAGGATGCGTTCCCGCTCGCGGCCGAACGCCACCAGAAACGGCGTGTACGCGCCGATGTCGATGCCGTAGGTCCCCAGAAACACGCAGTGCGACGCGATCCGCTGGAGTTCCCCCACGATGATGCGGAGGTACTCGGCGCGCTCCGGGATCGGGACGGCCAGCATCTTTTCCACCGCCAGACAGTACGACCAGTTGTTGGTCATCGCGGCGAGATAATCGAGCCGGTCGGTCAAAACAATGATTTGAGGATAGGTGCGCTTTTCGGCGAGTTTTTCCGTGGCGCGGTGCAGATACCCGATATCCGGCTGGGCGCTGGTCACGGTTTCGCCATCGACCGTGATGGCCACGCGCAACACCCCGTGTGTCGAGGGATGCTGAGGGCCCAGGCTGATGAACATCCCTTTCTCAGGAGGGGCCTGCGGAAAAACGTCCGCCGCCGAAGCGGGTGTGGTGGTTTGGCTCATGACGTTTTAATCGTAACGATCCGGCGTCGGGACGTAATCTTTGCGAAGCGGATGGCCTTCCCAGTCGTCCGGCAGGAGAATCCGGCGCAGATTATAGTGCCCGCGGAATGTGATCCCCATCAAATCGAAAATCTCCCGTTCCTGCCAATCCGCGCCCGCCCAGACATCCGTGACCGTCGGCACCTCCGGGGTCGCGCGGTCCGCCAGGTTTACTTTCAAGACCAGTTTGTGCTTGTGCAGGGTGGACACCAGGTAGTAAACGACCTCATACCGGTCTTTCCAGTCCACCGAGGTCACAAAGGAGAGAAAATCAAATGCGAGAGGCGGATCAAAACGGAGAAAACGGCAGAGCTCGGGCAATTTCTGGGCGGGCACCGACAGATACAGCTCGTCCCCGCGCGCCTGGCCCTGGACTTTCGGGATTGCCTGGATTTCAGGAAATTTGCCCGTGATGACGGCTAGAATTTCATCGTTCGTCATGATGCCGCCTGTTCTTTTTTGTGCGCTGCGGCGAGCATGCTGTAGGATTGAATTTTCTTTTGCAGGGTGAGAACGGCCTGCTGGAGGGCCTCGGGCCGGGGCGGGCACCCCGGCACATACACATCCACCGGGATCACCTTGTCGACGCCCTTGCACACGGAGTAGGCGTCATAGTAGGGCCCGCCGGAATTGGAGCAGGATCCCATGGAGATCACAAACCTCGGCTCCGGCATCTGATGGTAAAGGAGCTCAATGCGCGGCGCCATCTTTTTTGTCACCGTGCCCGCGATGATCATCAGGTCCGCCTGACGGGGAGTCGGGCGCGGGATGACGCCAAAGCGGTCGAAGTCGTATTTGCTGGCGTAGGACGCCATCATCTCGATCGCGCAGCACGCCAGCCCGAAGGTCAGCGGCCAGATGCTGGATTTTCGCGCCCAATTGAGAAAGGTGTCCGCCGTCGTGAGAAGCAGCGATCCGCCGGGCAGGTGTTCCACATACAGCGGGCCCTTGTCGAGCAAGATTCCCATCAGGGCGTCTCCGAGTGAGAGGTTTCCCCGCCACGACGACTTGGCGGGC
>MGUR01000006.1:8011-14430 GCA_001800075.1 Elusimicrobia bacterium RIFCSPLOWO2_01_FULL_59_12 | reverse complement strand
GCCAACGACGCAGCGGCGGGCCAGTTGAGCGCGCCGCGCTTCCAGATATAGATCAGCCCGAGAAAGAGAACGCCCACAAAAACCATCATATTGATAAACCCGGGTAGCCCCAGCTCACGAAACACCACGGCCCAGGGAAACAGAAAAAGCGCTTCCACGTCAAACACCACAAACAAGAGAGCAAAAAGGTAAAAACGCAGGTCGATGTTGACGTACGGGGAGCCGATCGGTTCCATCCCGCACTCGTAGGCGATTTTCTGCATGGGGTCGCGGCTGTAAAAACGCACCAGCGAAGCGACCCACAGATTGACCACGGCGAACCCAAAACCGAACAGGATATACAGAAGGATGTGCCCGTATTGCTCTAGCATGCCTTGGTCCCTCTATAGAGCTGCACGACGCCTCCCAACAAGGGCGCATGGGAGACGTTGATAAATCCCGCCGCTTCCAAGCGATCCTCCACCTGCGAAGGCTCAAAAAAGTCCCGGATGGTGTTTTCCAGATAGCCCTGCGGCCAGCGTCCCCTGTACACCAAGCGCCCGATCAGGGGCACGCTCACGCGCGTGTGCAGGCGGTGCCCCCAGCGCATCACCGGAAACCGGGGCCGCCCAAAGTCCAGGTGCAGCGCCAGGCCGCCGGATGTGAGCACGCGGAACGTCTCCCGAAAAACCGCTTCCAGACAACCCCGCATGTTTCGCAGAGCAAACGCGGACGTGATGCAATCGAAACGGCGCTCCGGAAACGGAAGCGCCTCCGCGGAGCCCGTCATCCAGGTGATCGCGCTCCGGATGTCCTTCAAGCGCGCCCGGTGGATCATCGATTCCGAGAAATCCAAACCCACGACCTCATGGCCCTGCGACCGCGCCAGGAATGCGACGTCGCCGGTTCCGGTGGCGATATCCAAGCCGCTCGCCCCGGCGGGAATTTGCCGCACCATGATGTCCCGCCACCCTTTATGCAGTCCGAAACTGGCCCAAGAATTGAAGCGGTCATATTCGGATGCGATTCGATCGAACATCGCCCGAACATCGGCGGTTGGCGCGATGGTTGGAGGGGCTGCCATGGACGCTACGCGAGCGAGCTTACTGGAGGTCTTCCGCTCCGAGGGTTTTCTTGCTGCCGTCGGCTTTGACTTTGGAAATCGAGGCTTGAACCAGGCTATCTACCCGGCTTGAAAGCGCGTCAATATAATCGCCGCCCGTGCGAAATCCAGCTTCCTTGACAGTTTTCTTGATTTTGCTCACAACAACCAACGTTTCAGCCATGGGGTTAGGACCTCCTAAGGATTTAAATAAGGAATCTGTGTTGTATCACACCCGAATTTCTCTGTCAAGCCAACGGCACAATTAAAGCGGTTTCCACGAAGGGTTTTTGCTCATCGTCCCGCCACCAGGCCTTGGCTTCCTTGAATTTCCCTCCATGGACCGAAGCGATGAGGTTGATCCAGCCTGCGAGCATCGGCTGGCTGGCGTCGGTGGGGCTGGGCCGCGGCGGGTGGTCCGGATGGGTGTGAAATATCCCCACCACATCGAGCTGCTGCTTTTCCGCGGCGAGCTGCGCTTCCATAAATTCTTTGGGCGAAAAGGAAAAATCGAAACGGCCTCGACCCTCCTCCTTCAGCATATTCCTCAGCGTCACGATGCGCAGGACTTGTTTTTCCGATGCGAAGGGACCGAGCAAAAGGCCGCACCCCTCAAAAGGATACGCCTGCTCTGATAACGTCTTGAGGTTTTCCCAAGAATCCGCGGTGAACGTGATGGAAGGAGGCATTACAGGGGATTACTGCCGTGTTTCTCCCAAAAGGTCAGGATCTCATCCCAAAATTGGCTGTGCAGATAGCGGTCGCCCCGGTCCGGCAGGACCGTGACGACCACGCCTTCCTTTAATCCCTGGGCCACCTCAAAAGCGCCCTGCAGCGCGGCGCCTCCCGAGTAGCCCAGCAAGAGACCTTCTTCCCGTGCAATGCGGCACACCATTTCATAGGCGTCTTCGGTGTAGATGGAGAGTTTGCGGTCGTGCCCGCGGGGATCGTAAATGCCGGGGACGATGGAACTTTCCATATGCTTCAACCCTTCCAGGCCGTGCAGCGCGCCCGCCGGTTCCACCGCGATCACTTCGATCTTGGGATTGAGCTCTTTCAACCGGCGGCCGGTCCCCATCAGGGTCCCGGAGGTGCCGATCCCCGCCACGAAGTGGGTGACCCGGCCTTCGGTCTGTTTCCAGATTTCCATCGCCGTGGTGTCGTAGTGCGCCTTCCAGTTGTTCGGGTTGTTGTATTGATCGGGCATGAAATAGCGGCCGGGGTTTTTGCGAAGGCGCGACTGGGCTTCCAGAATGGCGCCGTCAGATCCCTCCAGAGGATCCGTCAGGATGACTTGGGCCCCGAAGGTCTCGGCAATGCGCCGCTTTTCACCCGCATTTTCCGGGATCACAAGCTCCACGCGGTAGCCGAGCGCGGCCCCGATCATCGCGTAGGCCACCCCCGTGTTGCCGGAAGAGGAATCCATGATGATTTTATCGGGAGTGAGCTTCTTTTCGCGGATCCCTTCCTGAATCATGCGGAGCGCGGGGCGATCTTTGACGCTCCCGCCCGGGTTGGCGAATTCGGCCTTTGCCAGCAACTCGACCTTATTCTGCTCCCCGAGCCAATACCGCAAACGCTCCAGGCGCAGCAAAGGCGTGTTGCCGATTAAATCAACGACGCCGGTGCCCAGCTTGGGGGTGATCATCCCATCAGGATTTTGGCTACTTCAGGGCGGGAAAACTCCATGGGGGGCAGCTGCTTTTTGCTCAAAAGCTCGCGCACTTTTGTTCCCGAAAGAATCACCCGGTCCGCGTCGGTATGCGGGCAGGTCTTCTGAGAGGCCATTCCTTCGCAGGGCTTGCAATAGAAGCTGTTTTCATAGAAAAGCGGCGTGATGCCGACTTCCCCGGGCTTAAACTCATCGAAGATTTTTTGGGCGTCATACGGTCCGTAATAGCTCCCGACCCCCGCATGATCGCGCCCTACGATAAAGTGCGTGCAGCCGAAGTTCTTGCGAATGAGCGCATGGAAGACGGCCTCCCGCGGCCCCGCGTAATTCATGTTGGCGGGGTTGACCGCCAAAAGAACCCGGTTTTTCGGGTAGTAATTCTCCATGAGCACTTCGTAGCACTGCATCCGGACGCTGGCCGGGATGTCATCGGCCTTGGTCGCGCCCACCAGGGGATGGAGCAGCAGCCCGTCGACGATTTCGAGGGCGGATTTGGTGAGGTATTCATGGGCCCGGTGAATCGGATTGCGGGTTTGGAAACCGACGACCCGTTTCCATCCGCGTTCGTCCATGATTTGCCGGGTTTGAGCCGGCGTCAGGCGGTAGGGTAAAAAGTCATTATGCGTGGGCGCGTCCAGAACCTCCACCGTGCCTCCCAGAAGAATCTCCCCCTTCGCATACAACGCCCCCACCCCGGGGTGCGCGGTTTCCTGGGTTCGATAGACGCCCATGGCCTCCCGGGAGCGGTCCGCTTCGAACTTTTCTTCCAAGTGAAGCACCGCAATCAGCCGGGTCCCATCCAGCAGGCCGATGGGCTGCCCCACCTTAAACCGCTCGGCTTCTTCCCGGGATGTGGCCAAGGTGACAGGAATCGTCCAGACACAGCCGTTGGCCAGGTGCATTTGGTCAATGACGCTGTCGTAATCCTCTTTGACCATAAAGCCTTTGAGAGGTGAAAACCCGCCCATGGCCAGCATTTCAAGATCGGCCAGCGACCGCCCATCCAAAGCCAACGTCGGCAATGATTTTTGCCTCCCCCTCCACTCCGCGGCCTCTTCGGCCGGTACCGCTAAATCGATCAGGGACCCCCCGTGGGGCTCCGCGGGTCCGTTCCATCTCTTCGTTTCGATAGCTGCTTTCATATGATGATTTCACCTTCCCAAATAGACGTAGTTTGATGTTGCGATTCTACTACCAACGCTCCGTGCCCGTCAACGCCGCGGGCAATTCCGCGCCTACGGCCCTGGGAGGTTTTCAACTGAACGGCTTTGTCCGGCAGGCTGTATTGACGCCAGTAGAGTTCCCGAAAAGCTTCAAAACCTGATTTTTCGAACCGCCGGTAGGCTGTCCCGAGGCGGCTCAGAAAGGCTTTAAGCAACGAAGCCCTGTTCACCTGGGCTCGCGCGAGAGCGCTCAAGGAGACGGCGCGGTCCGCCAGCGCCTGCGGCAAGCGGTTAGAGACGTTCACCCCGACCCCGATAATCACCCAACGCGTGCGGTCGACTTCCGCGGACATCTCAGTCAAAATACCCGCCACTTTCCGCCATCCCTTGGGCGTTTCTATCACTACATCGTTAGGCCACTTCAAACGTGCCGCCAGTCCCGTCTCGGATTGGATGGCCTCCGCGAGCGCCAGCGCCGTGACCAGAGTCAAAGAGGGCACTCGCGAGGGGACGATCGCCGGACGAAGCAGTATAGACACCCACAGCCCGCCGAGCGCAGAGTCCCAGGTGCGGTTGAGGCGCCCTCTGCCGGCCGTTTGCTTTTCCGCAACCCAGAGGTTGCCTTCGGCCGCGTGTTGCTCCGCCGCCGCCTTCGCCTGCGCTTGGGTGGATGCGGTCGAGAATTGATAATGGATTTTCCAGAACCGCAGGCCCTGCCTGCCGGCCCGCGTCCAATGCGTTAATGGAGGCGGGCCCTCCTCCATGGAACGCACTGGAGGGAGGGCAGGCAGGGCTCGGGCGGCTTCCCCTCTGAGTAAGGAAAAATCAAAGGGTTCGCTCAGGCGGTATCCTGACGCCTTCCGGGCCCGGATCGGGAAGCCTTCCGCGCGCAGGGCATGGATGTGCTTCCATACGGAAGCGCGCGTCAGTCCCAGCCGGCCGGCCAGCGACGCCCCGGAAATCATGTGGCGAGGGCTATTTTCCAATGCCAGCAAGATCTTATCGCGCGTTGAATACACGGGTAATATCCAATGTACAGTCAAAGGCAGGGGCTGAGTGCGTCAACCGCCCCATGGAGATCCGCTCAACCCCCAAACGGCGAAGGTGTTGCAGCTGCTCGGGACGGACCCCACCGGAGATCTCGATTTCGGCATGCGGCAGCCGGAGACGGAGTTTTTTAATCAAGGCCCGGAGGCTCGTCGGGCGCATATTATCCAGCAGGACCTGGTGGGGCGCCAGGCGCAGAGCATCTTTTACATCCCTATTCGTCTGAATTTCCATTTCGACCGGGAGGGAAGGATGCCTTCTCCGCAAGCGTTTCATCGCTTGAATCCAATCTTTATTGATCAAACGGCATATGCGCAAATGATTATCCTTAATCAGGACATAAGTCCGCAGGGACATCCGGTGGTTTTTCCCACCCCCGCAACGCACGGCATGCTTTTGAAGTTCGCGCCAACCGGGAAGCGTTTTGCGGGTGTCATAGATGGCGGTGCGTTTAGAATGCAGGCGCCGCACCTGGGTGCGCGTGAAGGTGGCGATGCCGGACAGATGCTGCAGCGCATTCAGGGCCGTGCGTTCAGCTGACAAGATCGCGCGGGCTTTGCCGCGAATCGTGGCCAAGACGGTGCCCGGTTTAACCTGTCGGCCTTCGGGAAGATGCTGCGAAAAGATGCAGTGGGAGTCGAGCTGCTTGAAGCAGGCCTCTGCGACATGGATCCCGCAAACCACACCATGCCCTTTGGCCCTGATCTGCGCTTCAATCCGGAGATGGGCCGGGATCAACGTCCGGGTGGTGATGTCATGATTCGCAGCGTCTTCTTCGAGAGCCAGATGAATCAGACTGTGGATCGCTGGGGAGTTCCAATGCACGGGGCTATACGATAACAAAACGCTTACCCCAAAAGAAAACGAGGAGCCGTCGATCTCTCGACGGATCCTCGCATGATCGTCCCCCTTTCAGCACGCGCCACAACTTGGGCGGGTCCGCCAGCGTCTCAGCGGCGGAGGGTCAAAACGGTTAGTTTTTCTTTACGAAAACGAACGGCAGATAAGAGACTTTCTCGTCCGGATAGGTGATCTTGCAGATATAGTCGCCTGTTTCCACGGTTTGACCCAGGGTATCGGTGCCCGTCCAGCGGATGGGGGCGGGTGTTTCCCCCTTGCGTTTCTGCCAAATCGTCCGGCCGCTTCGGTCCAATATGACGACCTCGGTCGCCTTGGGGTCGAACTCAAAACCCGTGTTCCCGTGCCTGGTTTGATGGAAGGGTCTCAGCGATCTCATCGGCAGACTGTCCATGATATCCTCCACGCGATGTTTAACCCGCCAATTCCGCTCTGTCAATACCTTTTAAAGCGATATATTTCATGCTGATATGACAGTGCGTTTTAGATGCCATTATGAATTTGTGTAAAGCGCCTAAATCACGCTTAATCAAATTGTTATTGCATGTCAAAAAAACGGGTGTTATACTTTTCTGGCAGCCCGCCATTGTGTCTTTGG
>MGUR01000006.1:0-7997 GCA_001800075.1 Elusimicrobia bacterium RIFCSPLOWO2_01_FULL_59_12 | reverse complement strand
GCCAAAGAAGTAGCGGCGGGAAGGAGTCTTACATGAATCCAAGCGTATTGATTGTGGAAGATGATCCGGAAGTCCTGAGCCTGCTGCAGTACACGCTCAGTAAGGAAAAATTTAAGATCTATACGGCCGAAAACGGCAAAAAAGCCCTCGAGATTCTGGATACGACCACGCCGGACGTCATCACCCTGGATTTGATGCTTCCCGACATCCATGGCTTAGAGTGCTGCAAAAAGCTGCGCGCCGATCCCCGCTTTCAGTCCGTCTCTATTCTCATGCTGACAGCCCTGGACAGTCTGGATGATATCGTGAAGGGCTTCGAAACGGGCGCCGATGATTATCTCGTTAAGCCTTTTCAGCTGCCCGAGTTGGTCGCCCGCATCAAAGCGCTGCACCGCCGGCGGCATGTTGGCCGTTCAGAGCGCATGGTCGCTGCCGCGGGGGGCACGTCCGTTGATTTGGCTCATCACAGAGTGACCGTCAACGGGCAGGTCATGGATGCGCTGACCTATAAGGAAATGGAGCTCCTGTTCATTCTGCTGCGCCGCAGCCCGCGGGTCGTACGCAGAACCTATCTCTTACAGCGCCTCTGGGGCCGGCAGGACTCCCGGGCGCTGGATGTCCACATCCTGCACCTGCGCCAAAAACTGGGCGCCACGGGCGGCGAACAGATTCTCACCGTTCCGGGTCAGGGCTACAAGTTCGTGCCTATGCTGCTGCCGCCGGACGCAGCGACCGCCCCTGTCCCACCGCAGGCGTCCGCCGCATAATCCCATCATTTGTCATTCCCGCGAAAGCGCGCACGCCACACTTCCGGCGCGCCCGCCCAGTCGTGTGGAGGGCGGGAATCTAGCGACGTCAACGACACTGGATCCCCGCTAACGACATGCGGGGATGACGTGGGGCTACTTCTTCTTAGAGGGTTGTGATGCCTTCTGCGCCAGGAGGGCGTTGATTTCTTCAACGAGGTAGGTCAGATCGCAAGGTTTGCTGATAAATCGTTCGGCGCCCAGAGAGGCGCCTTTTTTCTGATCAGAAATTTGCGCGTAGGCCGTCAGGATGATGATCGGGATCGCCCGGGTGGCGTCATTCGATTTGAGACGCCTGCAAACCTCCCATCCATCCACCTTCGGCATGCCAATATCCAGCACGATCAAATCGGGCGGTTCCTTCTCCACAGACGCCAGGGCTTCCTCTCCGTTGTAGGCGGTGATCACCTGAAATCCGCTGAATTCAAGGCTGTCTTTCAGGATCATGACAATATGCTCTTCGTCATCCACGACCAGGATCTTGGCCATCGCTACCTCACAACCGTCAAGATGTCATGCACCGTCCGAATCAGCTCATCCGCCTCGAAGGGTTTGTTGATCCAATAGGCTTTGCCGACTTCGTTCGGTGATTCCTTTGCCGGCGAATCCTCGCGCGTCAGAACGCTCACCACTACGACGGGAACCTTCTCCCAGTCTTTATTCTGCTTTAAAAGACGGATCAAATCAACACCGCTCATACCCGGGAGCAGCATATCCAAGACAATCAATGAAGGGGGTTCCTGATCTCCCAGGGCGGCATAGGCCTGCTCGGCGCTGACAAAAAGCATGGGCCTGAATCCATGGAGCTTCAAATTTTCCGCGATATACCGCCGCACCGGTGGATCATCCTCGACCACCCAAATAATAGGCCCTTTGGAATTCGGCATGTTGCACCCCCCCTCCCCCCCCGAACTACCCCAATGCCATCACAACGACGGACTGATTATGAAACGTATTGGACGCCGCCACGGGCGCCTGTTCCCCGTAGCCATAAAACCCCCCCAGGCGCACGCCGACCCCTCCGAGACTATCGCGTATGACGTCAATCTCTCCCTGTGATTCACTGCCCAGCATTTTCTGCCGGCCTCCGCTGGAAAATACCAACGCGCCTTTAAACCGGCTGCGGCCGATCGCGCGGACCGCCTGCCGGGCCGCGTCAGTCGCTGCGGCGAGGGCCGACTCGTAGCCGCCGATCATCAGGCGAACCCAACTGCCTTGCGGTATTTCTCCGCTGCATATCAAGGACCCTTTGTCCCCCACTCGGAACGCGCTGCGAAGCAGGCACTCGGACTGGTTATCAAGGGAAATCCCTAAGGGATACATAAACGCTGTCTGCACAAGCGCTTTATGAGCCAGTGTTCTACGGCCCGCGCCGAGATAACTTTCATAGATAGCGACCGCTGGCTTCCCATCCAGTTCGCGCACCACTTCGCCATCGACCCGATTGGCCTGCCGGGGCCGGCCCAGGGGAACCCATCCGTGCCGCACGCCGATCCCCACGGCCGCCTCGCCGTGAATCAGCGCGCCCGGCACGCTGTCCGTCAAAATGTCCTCATCAAAATACTGAAAGGTTCTCTGAAAATAGTAGTCATCGCCGGCGGATCCTCCCACGATAGGTGTCCCGGCGCCGAGACCCTTCTGCACGCCGCGCAAGAGCGCCGACCCGTTCAGGGCCAGACCATCCGGAAAGATGAGCGCCGCCTGAATCACGCCGGGCTCCCCCGCCTTTAAGTCCTGCGCCAGCCTCCGGCCGGCCGCCTCAGGGTCTTGGGTAATCCCTTTGGCCACGCCTGTCACAAAACCCGCATTTACGCCGCGCAACCCAATGACCACCACAGACTGGCGCATGGAACCCCAGGTGCTGATCCCCCCCGCATCGGTACACCCGATGAGGGGTGCTCCATCGGTCACCGAGCGAATCGCCGACAGCAATTTGGGATGAGCAAAGCGAATCGAACTGAACACCAGGGTCAGATGGGGGATTCCCCCGAGATGCGCCACCATCAGGCGGGCCGCCTCCTGACCTGCGTCTTGAACGTGCGCGGCGGAACTTACGCCGATGCCCATCAGGACGGACATCAGGCCCCCTCCGCGTATCGCTGTGTCGGAGCGGGGTGCAGGCTTGGCACCCCGCTTGAATTTGCGGTCTTGTCCAAATTCAGCGGAAGGGAAATAAGGAACCGGCTCCCCTGCCCCGGCTCGCTTTCGACCCAAATTCTCCCACCGTGCAGGTTGATCAGCGCCCGGCAGATGGAGAGCCCCAACCCGGTTCCAGGGTTTTTGCGGTTGACGTCATTATCCAGCCTGTAAAATTTGTCGAAAATCTTCTCTTGTTCACTGAAGGGAATACCCATCCCCTGATCAGAGATTTCCAATGTGGCGCCGGCGCGATCTCGCCACCCTCGCACCTTAATCTTGCCGCCAGGCTGGGAAAAGCGCAGCGCGTTCACCAGCAAATTCATGAAGACCTGCTCCAGTTTGTCCGCATCCGCCATGACGCTGGGAAAGTTCTCTGGAAAGTCGGCCTCCAGGTCCACCCCGCCCGCCTCCAGCGATAGTTTGCCGAGAATCTTTCGGACATAATCCGGGATGGAAATCGACTCCCACATAAATTCCATGCGGCCGGATTCAATGCGGGAAATATCCAGGAGTTCCGTAATCAACCGCGTCAAACGATCCGTTTCTTGATTCAACACGCTCAGGTAAATCTTTCTTTTCTCACCCGAAATCTCTTTGTCATGCTGGAAGAGCATCATGACAAAACCCTTGATCGCCGTGAGCGGCGTGCGCAGTTCATGCGAAATCAGAGAAATAAAATTGGACTTGGCGGTGTCCAGGTCACGAAGCCGTTCATTGGCTTCGATGAGATTGTGCGTACGCTCCTGAACTTTCTCCTCCAGGGTCAGGTTGGCCTGTCCCAGAGCCTCATACAGGCGTGCGTTCTCGATCGCGCTGGAAGCCTGGCTGGCATACATGCAGTAAAAACGCCGCTCCGCCTCACTTAATCGCAGGGTGATATGCGTGCGGCCGGCCACAATGAAGCCGATCAGCCGGGACTTAAAACGCATCGGGAGAATGATCAGAGACGCCAGGGACAGAGTCCTCAATAGTTTGGCCCAGATGCCGGAGGCATACGACGCTGTCTGGAGGCAGACTTCCTCCTCCTGCAGGAGCGCCGGGCCAATGAGAGACCCAAAGTGTTCCAAGAGATGCGCGTATTCCGCGGATGAGAATCCGGTATAGCAGCTTTGCATCGGTTTTTGCCCCTTTTTATCCAGAAAAACGATCCCGGTCTTCTCAAAATCAAGATCCTTCGCCATGGATTCAGACACGGTTTGCATGATGATTTCGATGTCAAAGGTGGAATTAATAAAGGTGCCGAGGCGGTGGAGGGCGTGCCCTTGGGAGATTTGCAGATTCAAGCGTTCATTGGCCTGATGCAGCTTGAGGTCGGTCTGGATGAGCGCGCGAGCTGTTTTGTCCAGTTCGTCATAGGCCTTTTTTAGAGGCCCATGCAGCCTACCGGGCTTCTTCAATTTCCGCTTGATAAATCTACGCATTGTGTTTACAAGTCTAGCCTCAAAGAGACTCATTTTCAACCCAAATCAGGACGAACTGAGCTGAATTTACAATGCTGATTACAACGAAATTAAGCGGCTTTTCAGCGCTGGAAAGATTTGAGAATTTTGCTGTTTTTTAGATGTGATTGCGGGGCCATCTGGCGTATTTCAAAAAGTTTGTCCCGGAGCGCCGCCGCCAGCTCAAACTGGAGATTGTCGGCCGCCTCCAGCATGCGGTCTTCCAGCTCCTTCACATAGGAGGGAAGTCGGTCCGGCCGGAGGGTTGGGAACTCCGGGTCGATGAACAGCTTGCCCAAATGCGTTTCGCTCGCCTGGATCTGAAATTCCTTCAAATCGTGTATGGCCTTGATGATCGTTTTGGGTGAAATCCGGTGGTCTTTATTGTACTGGAGCTGTTTTTGACGGCGGCGATCCATTTCCTGAAGCGCCCGGGCCATCGATCCGGTGGTCTTGTCCGCATACAGAATGACCCGGCCCTCCACGTTCCGGGCCGCCCGTCCGCAGACCTGGACCAGGGTGGTCTCGCTGCGCAGGAATCCCTCTTTGTCCGCGTCCAGAACCGCCACCAGCGAGACTTCCGGCAGGTCCAGCCCCTCACGCAGCAGGTTAATCCCAATCAGCGCATCAAAGGTTCCCCTGCGCAAGTCCCTTAGAATCTCGATGCGCTTCAGGGCGTCAATCTCCGAGTGCAAATACCGAACCCGCAAGCTTTTGCCCTTTAGAAAATCCGAAAGATCTTCGGCCATGCGCTTGGTCAGCGTCGTCACCAGGACACGCTGCTTTTTCCTGGCCGTCTGTTCGATTTCCCGGATCAGGTCTTCAATCTGTCCCTCAATGGGCCGGATCTCCACTTCCGGATCCACCAGGCCGGTCGGACGGATGATCTGATCGGTCACGACGCCCCCGGTTTTCTTGAGCTCGTAAGGACCCGGGGTGGCGGAGATATAGATGGCCTGTGGGACCAACGTTTCGAATTCCGAGAACTTCAGGGGACGGTTATCCAACGCGGAGGGGAGCCGGAAGCCGAAATCCACCAGGGTCTGCTTGCGCGAGCGGTCTCCCTCGTACATCCCGTTAACTTGAGGCATGGACACGTGCGACTCATCCACCAGGAGGAGGAAATCCTTGGGGAAATAGTCGATCAGGCAGGCAGGCCGTTCGCCGGGCGAGCGCCCGGAAAGATGACGCGAGTAGTTTTCAATGCCATGGCAGAACCCCATTTCCCGCATCATCTCCAGATCAAACCGCGTCCGCTGGTCCAGACGCTGCGCTTCCAGGAGTTTTCCCTTCTCCCGAAGGCGGTCCGTTTGCTCGGCGAGCTCTGATTGAATCGCCTGGATCGCTTTTTCGAGCTCCTGCCGGGTCGACACGAAATGGCGCGCGGGATAAATGTAGGCGAGCTCTTTTTCACGCAGAACGTTGCCGGTAAGGGGATGGATTTCGCTGATCCGTTCGATCTCATCGCCCGAGAGCTGAACCCGCAGCGCCGTCTCCAGATAAGCCGGGAAGATCTCCAGGGTGTCCCCCCTCACACGGAATTTCCCGCGGTTGAACTCCATCTCATTGCGCTGGTAGTGAATGTCCACCAACCCTTGAAGCAAGGCCTCGCGGGATATCGAACGGCCTTTCTTTAGCCCCACGCACATGGACCGGTAATTGTCCGGGGAGCCCAAACCGTAAATGCAGGACACGGATGCGACGATGATGACATCGGACCGCTCCAGGAGCGCGCTGGTCGCTTTCAGACGCAGGCGGTCAATGTGATCATTGATGGACGCGTCTTTTTCAATGTAGGTGTCGGAGGAGGGAACGTAGGCTTCGGGCTGATAGTAGTCGTAGTAGGAGATGAAGTATTCGACGGCGTTGTCCGGAAAGAACTCTTTAAATTCGGCGTACAATTGAGCGGCCAGGATCTTATTGGGAGACAGGACGAGCGCGGGTTTCTGGACCTGAGCGATGACATTGGCGGCCGTGAAGGTCTTGCCGCTGCCGGTCACGCCGAGAAGCACTTGATGCGGGCGCCCTCCGCGAATGCCTTTCACCAAATCGGCGATGGCGGCGGGCTGGTCGCCCGCGGGGCCGAAAGGGGCATGCAGTTTGAAGCGGTCCACGGCCGTATTCTAACACGCCGCGGCCGTCAGGCCGCGGCGTGCTCGATGAACTGCCGCAGAAAGGAGTTTAAGTCGATGAGATCAATGGGCTTTTTCAGGTAGGCCGCTCGAGGCGAAGAGCGCACGGTGGGATAAATCACCTGCGAGACCATATCGGAGATAAAAACCACCGGGATTCCGGCGGTATCCCGTTTAGACCGCAGTTGATCGAAGGCTTTTAACCCGTCCACATACGGCATGTTCACATCCAACAGGATCACATCGGGATGGTACTTATGGGCCAGATGAACCGCCATCCCGCCGTCAAAACCGCAGTACACCCGGTACCCTTCCCTTTGCAGGCTGTCTTTGAGAAGTTTGACGAGGTGCAGATCGTCGTCGATGAGGAGGATGGATTTGAGAGGCTTGTATCGGGAAGTTCCCAACGCCCGGCTCCTTTGAGCCGCCTTCCAAAGGCCCCAGCGGTCTCCCTTAATGATAGACCCGGGTTCCCAGAATAAAAAGGGGCCGAAGGACTCTATCTTGCGGCCCGATCAGCCCATGTTATTTATGGGCCTGGTCGGGAGGGTATTTCTGAAGAACCTGCCGCACCAGAGAGTTCAATTCATCCAAATCCACCGGTTTTTTAATGTGCATCATGCGGCCCATTTCCTGAATCAGAGGGAATATCTTTTCAGACGCTTCTCCTGACAGCATGATGATGGGGATGTTTTTCGTCTCGGCGGTCTTTCGAATGGTCTGGGCTGCGAGCAGGCCGTTGGTCATCGGCATGTTCACGTCCAGCACGATCAGATCGGGTTGTTCCGTTCGGGCCAGTTTAATCGCCACCTGACCGTCGTACCCGGTCAACACGTCATAGCCCTCCTCCTCCAGGTCGGCCCTCATCAGATGGACCAGACTGGGATCATCATCAATAACCAGGATTCGGGGGGTCATGACATTCGGGTGATGTAATCGGCCAGTCGCCGGGCGGCCTCCCCATGCGGCGCCTCTTTGGCCAGCGCGGCCAGCTGATCCCGCATCTGCCTAAGATGACCCGGGTCCCGCATCATCCGCCGCAGGCTTTCGGCGATGGTGGCGGGGGTCAATTCCTCATCCTTGATCTGCTCGGCCGCGCCTTGGCTCACCAGCACGTTTGCATTGTAGAACTGGTGATTCTCCGAGGCAAATGGAAAAGGCACCAGCAGGGCGGGTTTCTGAGCCATCAAAAGCTCCGCGACTGTGGATGCGCCGGCGCGGCATATCACCCAGTCGGCCGCTGCGAGGGCGGCCGCCATCTCATGACAATAGGGCATCACCGCCGCTTGAACGGACAACGTTCGATACCGCTCCTTCATTTCAGAATAATCCCGTTCTCCAGTCACATGGAGGACTTGGAGCCCCCGGGTGCGCTCCGACAGCAACGGCCAGGCCCCGGCTACCGCTTCATTGATCCGCCGCGCGCCCTGGCTCCCGCCGAAAACCAACACCGTCAGCCGGTCACGGGCCAGCTTAAAATG
>MGUR01000005.1:12528-25482 GCA_001800075.1 Elusimicrobia bacterium RIFCSPLOWO2_01_FULL_59_12 | reverse complement strand
TGGTTGTTGTGGTCGTGGTGGTGGTTGTGGGTTCCGTGCAATCGGACGGGCACGTGAGATATGTCTCCCCCGCCCCTGGCTCACAAATCCCATTATTGCAGCAATCTGAGGCTGTACCAACGACATTGCAGTTCGTGCAAGAATAGGTTACAACCCCAATATCACACTGTATCATCTGGCAATTGGCGGGGTTGAGATTTGGACAACAAGTGCATGCGAGATCACCGAGGACCCCGCAATCCAGTTCTGCACAATTGTCCGTGCATAGGAGTTCTTCGTTAGCGCCACCGCAAAATATCTGCGGAGGACAATCGCAATCGCCATAGGCGTAGCAAGGCTGAGGCGCTAAGAGCAGTTGGGAAACCAGAATGAGGAAACCTAGAACGGGGGCGCTTCGGTCCAAAAATGCAGAGACATCCACTCGCCAAACGTGCGGCGAATGGGCGTGAGCGAAATTTTCTTTTTCTTCAAAGGCCATCGTGCGGGCATCCTCCCCCGGTGACATGCGTTTCCCCCCGGCCAAACCTCCCCAAGCCTCCCTATTTTGACAGGCCCATGTTACGCGGGCGTTACGCAATTCTCACGCGTTCGTAACATTTGATGCGGGTGCGTGGGCTGCAAGACGCATTTGGACATCATGAAAAGAAACTTCGTCTTCGTGGCGCGTGCGACGCCTCCCCCATGGAAACCCCGGATGGTCGATTCATTGAGGGGGGAATGAGAATGATTGAAGAGCCTCTGAATCAATCCAAACTTGATAGGAAGACCGCATTTCAGCGAGCTGATCATTCCACCGTTTATGAGCGATGAGACGCCGAAGATCGTCGCGGACTTTCTCGTAGGGAGGCGGCGCGCTTGAGGCCTCGCCATCTCGGCGGATGATCTCATAGCCCTTCGCTGTTTTGATGATCCCGGATGTTTTTCCTACCGGGATGCGTTTATAAGCTTTTTCAAACGGGGGATCAACGCGGCCCATGATGAAAGGCTGCATTCCCCCGCCCCGCGCGGCCGACGTCCGGTCGATAGACATCGTCGCGACTACTCGGGCGAAAGGTACGCCCGCCGCCAACATCCGCCTGGCTTTCTCCGCGTCTTGAAAGGTTTTCAAAACGATATGGCTTGCAAAAAACAGGACGCGCTTAAAATCCGGCGATTCCGCAAGATAGCGCGCCCTAATTTCTTCCTCGGGGATGGGCGCGGCGGCTTCAAAGCGTTCCTGAAAGTGGCTTTTCAAAAGATCGCGGCGGGCCTGGGTCAGCTTGCGAAAATAAGCGGGATCTTGATCAACCCCCGCCTCTTTGGCGGCCGCCTCCGGAAGCCTCTCTACGATTAAGGTGTGGAGCAGCCGCCGGCGGCCATCGGGCGCCATGATCCACCGGTTCCCATCGCGCGCGTATTTTTGGAAAGCCCCGGACAGGTGGGAAGGCGTGATCCGGAGGCCCCCCACGCGCGCGATGGCAGGCTCCCTCAGTTCGAGCCACCAGGCCCGCGCGTCGGCCCAGAGGGTATGGACCAGTTCGGCAAAGTCAGCGTGAGTCACCTGGGACGCCTTGCAGCCCGGGAAGATCATGAGCGAGGCGGCCAGGACGACGGATGCGGAGGTTGAGATGGAAAACATGAAACCTACAAAGAGGATAACAGTACAGGCGAACATGTCAAGCACTTCGCCAAAATATTTCAGGCGGCCGTTGCGAGCCGGCGCCCCGGATCAGGGGAGCGGCGGCGAAAGGAGGGGCGACGCTTAAACCCACCCAGCAGCATCGGCAGCATGAAAGACGCGCCGGAGACGCGATTGAAAGAAACGGTCCATTCGGAACGAAGGTTTACCGGCGAAGTTCGGCCCGCAGGCGTCTGAGGTTGGGATGCCATCGCCGAGCCTGTCTTCTCCGGGACTATTCTGAACGTCTCCTTATCCAGTTGGTTCGCGGCCTGTTTTAGGGCATTTCCCAAGATGGTCAGATTCGCCTTGACCCGCTCCGCGTCTTCTGAAGGATTGGAAACGCCTCCCCTTCTAAGCCCTGCCGTGAGCTGACTGCCAAGAGCCGGAATCCAGTCTTCCAAGCGGCCCGTTTCTTTTCCGAGAAGCTGAAGAAAAAATGGCTGGGAACTGAGCCACAGGCGAAGAGTATGCGCGGGCCCGGCGTGGATGTCATCCCGAAACAAGTTAAATCGAAGCAGGGAGAGCCCGGGTTCGGAAACACGGGTTAAAACACGTATCTGAGCATGCAGTTCAATCAACCGGTTGATGGCCGCCATCTTGGCTCTTTCATCCAATCGTCTGAAATCAACATCCTCCTCCCCAAGCTGGCCTCGCAGAGCGTTTTCAAACAGCTCTTTCAGGCCCGGGCGAAAAACATGGGCGGCCATTGCGTCAAACAGCTGGTCTGCCGTAAAAGCGAATGGCGTTAGGCCGTTATAGGTACTTTGGAGATAATGAAAGAGGTCCCAATGATCGAGTTCTTCTTCCATGATGGCTTCTTCGACAAGACGACGGGCCAGCCCCATATCTCTCTCAGGACCCATCCGGTTCATTACGACCCAATCGCTCTGCGCTTTGGCGTTGGCGTAGGATTCGGCTTTAGCGGAGTACGCCGGCCGCGGGTGGGAATTCAACCATGCTTGCCATGTTCCCTGAATATCCAGGATGTTCTGATCATCGACGAAGCTTTCCGGAATGACGACACAAAACAGGGTCGTATAGGGAGCCATGTCTGTATCTTTAAGCGGTTTGACGATCAAGACGGTGGCTGTATCCCCCCTGGGGGTCTGCCTCGCGGTTCTTTTCACTATTTTGCCTATCCGATCCATTTCTCGGATCCGGGGGTGAGCGACATAACCCGACGGGACAAGTACCTCTTCCACGATACGGTCCCAAAGTTTGTACAGCCGGTCTCTGGTGACCGGCGCGTCTTTGCCGTTGTTCGCCATAACAAAATTGGGCTTGACGGGAAGGATCAGGCGGTCAATCCGGGATTTCAATTCACCTTCATGCAATTTTCCATCGAAAGTGTCTTCAAAGAGCCTTCTCCCTTCCGGAATGAGCTTTCCCCGCAGCCACGTCTCATTGATGGCGACGACCTGCGCCTGCAGCGCAGGCGGGGACGCCGTGATCCCGACGGAGGTTGGCGCGGGTCCGGGCGCGCCGCGCCCGAGCATGGCGCCGCGCACTGTCTGCCCCTCTGTGGATAGCGCAAGCAGCACGACCGCCGCTCGGAACAGCCAAATTTTCGCTCCCGGATCGTACGAGCGCAAGAACCCAAGGACAGGTTCAACCACCGTCTCAGTCATAAACGGATCCTGTGGATGTGCCGCAGGTTCGACAACGCTGCCATGGGATTGATCTAAGGAATGCGCGTATCCCAACCGGGGTTCAGCGATCAGGGCGGGAAGCAGAACGACGGCAACGACGCGAATGAGTGAACGATTCATAAATGAGTGATGACGTTTCGCTCAGCGATGGACAACCCCGGGTCGAGAATGCAAAAGGCAAGCTCCTAATGCGTCTATGCGAAGCTTGGGATAGGGTGCTTTGCTCCCGCCGAGCCCTCCAGGTCCAGCCGGCCGGCAGGCCGGCGCGGCGCCTGCCCACCGCTTAATGCTACGCGCGCGGCGCCGCAATAACCATGCAACCAAAGTCCAATTATTGCGCGCCTAAGGACCCAGGTTTTTAATGCGCCGTTTGTACCTTCGTTCGTGGGCCCCCTCCCCAGGGCCGATGGACAGCGACATGCTTCCCGACCCGATAAAAACGTTTTTAGGCCCGATTCCGGACAGCGTCTTTTGCATGGACGAAGTCTACTCACCCAGTTCTGGGCGGCGCTCTGCGATCTTCTGATGCCGGCGTACATCAAATTCCAGGCCAAGTGCCGCTTCTTACTCTTCTACCTGCATCGCATGATCCGCGAAACCCTGTTCGAACGCTTCTCCCTGATCTGATCCGCCCGGGCTCAATGACGCCAAACTGCCAATAATCCGAAACGATGACCGGCTATGACTCGCGTTTTAACCGGACAGATGTGATAACGCGTCATTTTTCAACCTGCGGCTCATCCAAGGACGCCGCCGGAGGCCGCGCAAGGGGCGGTCTTCTAATTGTCTTTATGGCTGAGGGTGTTTCGGATGAGGGCCTGGAGATGCTTGGGGTCGAAGGGTTTCTCGATGTACGCGATGACGTTCGGGGTGAGCTCGAAGGCGGAACGCATGTTTCCTTTGGCGGTGAGGATGATGACGGGGATGCCGCGCGTGGCTTCCTGGCGGCTTAGCTCGACGGTCGCGGTGTGGCCGTCCATTTCCGGCATCATGATGTCCATGATCACCAGATCGGGCTTTTCCTGCCCCGCCCGCTCAAGACCCTCTTTCCCATCTGCCGCGGTGACGATGCGATATCCTTCCCGGTCCGCCATGAAGTGGACCAGATCCACCACATCCTTGTCATCATCCACGATGAGAATCGTCGCCATGGGACGGGCTTATCTTAGAACTTCATGAAGCGGAATTGTAGCTGTATTTACTTCTTCAGGACGTCCTGGATCGTTTGCGCGATGCCGGCGGCGTCCAGGCGGTTGCGGCGGTAGTTTTCCTCGGTCGTTCCGGAACCGACATAGCGCGCGCGGGGGGTCACGTTGACGCCGAGCGAACGCTGAAGGATGCCCGGCTGGCGCCCCATCCGGCGGGCGGTGTTGATCGCCTCGGCGACCCGGTGGCCAAGGGCGTACGGTTCGGCGGCATGCGCGGTGACGACGGGCGCGTGATCGTCCAGAGACGCCAGAAAGGCGGAACCGGGCTTTTGAATTTTGTTGAGACTGACGACGTTGATGACTTTCACGCGGAGGCCCTGCCCGGCCAGCTGCTCGGCCGCCTTGAGCGCTTCCGGCACGACGGCGCCGGACGCCGCCACGATGATCTCGGGTTTTCCCCCTGCCGCGCCCTTCACGGGAACCTCATAGCTGCCCTCGTCCAGTTTTTTCAGATAGTCCGGGATCCCTGAACGGTCCAGGTGCGGCACGTTGTGCCGGGTGCAGCGGAGATAAACCGGCCGGCCGGGGTGGCCGTCTTTCAGGGTTCGCTCGATGATGAGCCGCGTGATTTCGGCGGCTTCCTGGGCGTCGGCCGGTTCATAGATCTCAAACAGCTCGCCGTCGATCCCGGAGCAATGATCGATAAAGCCCGGCGTGGCGTCGCTCATCTGGCTTTTGCCATCCGGCCCCACGCCGCATCCCGAGTGCGTCCCCACCGCCACATAAAACGCGCCGAACGCGGCGGCGTAATGCAGTTCATCCGCCGCTTCCAGAAGAAAATTGTCGAACGTCCCCATGACGGGGATCAACCCGCTCATCCCCAGGCCGGCCGCCTTGCCGCAGGCGTTGGACTCGGAAATCCCTTCCGGGAAATAGGCGCCGAACGGGTTGCTCCGGCCGTGCCGGCCCGCGATCTTCTCGAAGCCAAAAAGCTGAACGGAGTCCTGCAGGTCGGGTGAAATGCCCACGATCTCCGGGTGCCGCTGGCTTAAGGACTCGATCGCCTTGCCGAACCCCTCCCGCGTCCCGGCCGGCTTATCGCCCGGCTTGTAGGCTGGGAATGAGGCGGCTGGGGCGTTTTTGCGGATGTCGATCAGCTTCTGCCGCCGCTGGCGCATGTTTTCCGAATTATCCGCATCGACCCGCTTCTTCTGGTCCGGCGAGACGCCGGCCTTCGCGGCGAGCGCTTCCAGGCCGCCGGCGTCGGCCGCCTTCAGCCGCGCTTCGATGATCGGCAGGGCTTTCGCCAGCTGCTCATCGGTCGGCGCCGCGCCGTGAAATTTGTACTCGCCCGGCTTCTGGCCGCGGTATTCCATAAAATCAACGCCCTTGCCCTTGATCGTATCCGCGATCAGGATCGTGGGACGGCCCGCGTGATGGGCGTCCACTTTGGATTTTAACAGGGCCTCGCGGAGCTGGGTGATGAAGTCCCTGTTTTTCTCCGGATCGCAGGATTCCCCGTTCAAAACGACAACATTCCAACCGAGCGCACGGAACAGCTCCTCATGCTGAATGCTGGATCCATCATGAATCCCCATGGTCTGCTGCGCTTTGTTTCGGTTTAAAATCCACGTGAGGTTGTCCGCGCCCAGGAGCGCCGCGTTGGACGCCGCCTCGTAAATCTCGCCTTCTTCGCACTCCCCGTCCCCGATGATCGCGAAGGTGTGATAATCCTGTCCTTTATAGCGGGCGGCCAGCGCCATGCCGAGCGCCTTCGAGCCTCCCATGCCCAGCGCCCCGGTGGAGCAATCGATGCCGGGCGTTCCCGTGGTGGCATGCCCCTGCGCGATCACATCCGGATTCTTTCTCAACTCCATCAGCGCGTCCAGCGACCAGCCTTTGACGCCGGCTTCGGTCAGGGCCGCATACTGGATGGGCGCCGAGTGGCCCTCGCTCAACACCAGGCGATCTCGGTTCTCCCAGGAAGGATCCTGAGGGTCATAGCGCAGGACGCCGCCAAAATAGAGCGTGGCGATCACTTCCGCCAGGGACAGGGTTCCGCCCGGATGACCGGACCCCGCGCGGTGGAGCGCTTTCAGATTCAAAATGCGCAGCCGCTCGGCTTCCAGCCGCAGGAGTTCAGAGATATTCACGGTGATTTGCGTGGCCATCGAAGATATTATTCACGTGGGGAAAAGAGGTAGTAGCGACGCGCTTAGTCTATCAAACCGGCGGTGAAGCGGGCAAACGAACGCCCGGCGCGCTATTGGGGCGCGTAAGGGTCCCGACGGGTGAGATCGATCGTGAAGAAGGGGCTGGCGGCGTCGCCCACCTCATCTTTGGCCGTCACGTAGACCTTAAATGTCGCGCCGCCGGTGATCCGTTCTTCCTCCGCGCCCATGGCATCGATGAATTCATCAAAACGGCCCTGAGCGTCCAGGGCCAGCGGCCCTGAGCGTTCGGAACTCACCCCCGAATCGATATGAAACATCGCGCGGCTTACGCGGCAGCCGTCCGGAACTTTCACGTCCCCCGTAACATGCAGGCGCAAGGCAGGGATGTCGCCGTAGACTTTTTTTGTCGGTACGACCTTTAACCGGATGACCGGCGGTCCGGCGCACGTCAGTATGATGTCCGCCTGGGCAGGCTCCGACCACGCGCTCATGTGAGCGATTTTCCTGCCCATCTCGCGGGCCCCGCCCTTGACGCGCACGGAATAACTGTAGACGCCCGGGGCCAGATCGAACTCACTGAATGCGGTTTCGCCGACGATCCCGACAGGCGCGGTGCCGCGCATGACTTCATACCCGAAGTTCTGGAATAAGGGCCCGGGATCAGGCGGGTCCCACGCCCAATTGAGCGTCACCGACCGGTTCAAAACAACCGCCCGAAGATTGTAAGGAGCGGGAAGATCTTCCACGGCCTGCCCTTCGAGGCGGGCCGGGGGAAGCTTCGGAGCTGACCAAACGGCAAACGGCGAAAATAGACAATAGACAATGGTGAAGGAATAGAGACTTCTTTTAAAAATATTCCTCGCACTATTTTCCATTTTCTATTCTCGCCGTTCGCCCCTAAGGAGCCAGTGCGGAGACGTCGCCGTAGCGTTCCTTGACGGAAGGATCCAGGGCCAGGGCCTGCTTAAAAGCTTCGGATGCTTTCTTGGGAAGGCTTTGCTTGAGATAGAGGCGGGCCAGGTTGAGCGAAATCCCCGCGTCCTGCGGATCTCCCTGCTGGGCTTCCTTGTAATTCGCTTCCGCGCGGGGCAGATCTCCCTGGAGAAAAGCCACATTCCCGAGGTTGTTGTAGGCGGAGGCCGCGATTTTCGGATCGGCGCGGGCCTTGGTTAAATACTCGCGGGCCTCCTCATACCGCTTAAACTCCACCGCGAGAAATCCCAACTCCAGCCAGGGCTCGCCGGAGGCGGGCTGGGCCGCTGACGCCTCTTTAAATTGGGCCTGCCCGGTCTGCCAGCGCAGGTCCACAAGGCTCTTCCAGTCTTTCAGGAATTTATCCTCCACGGCCTTGAGCGAGGGAGGTTTGACGTCCCATTTCACGTCCGGCAGCGTGACGGGTTCGAAGGTCTCCCACGCCTGATGGATGTCCAGGACCGCCACTTTGCCCTGCTGCTGCCAGCGGCGGACCTGTTCCGCCCCGCGTTTCCAGGCGTCCATAAAGGGCGAACCCAGCATCGTCGCCTCCAGCGGGATCCAATACGTCCCGGCGTAGGAAACCAGCATGGATTCGGGGTACGCCAGCGCTTCTTTGCGAGACTCCCCCGTGTCAAACATCAAGAACAAGTGACCGGGCGCATCCAGCGCGGCGGTGGGGATCGTCATCCCCTCCAAACCGGACGCCAGGAGCGCCACCACATCGGCGCAATCGCCGCTTTTTCTGGATAACGTTTCGCGCGCGAACTGCATCGTGTCTACGGTGGCGGAATCCAACGACACCCGGTCGTACGGATTGTTGGGCCGCGGCGCATAGCTGATGCCGTAGGTTCCCAGGCCCTCAAACAACGCCCACGCCAGGCGGATCGGCTCCGGCACCGGTGAGCCGCGGTGCGCCTGGCTGAAGGGCAGAACGGCGCCGCGCGAGAAATCGACGATCGGGGGATCATTGGGGGTCACAAACGCCGCGAACCGCTCCTTGCGGTCCCAACGGATGGTGCTGCGCGAGTACAGCTTGAACGGCACGTTGCGAACGACCGAATTCTCCGCGCCCCCCTGGTAATACACGACTTTAATCTGCGCCTGAATGGGCGTGGTCTCCGACACTTCCAGGATCCGGTTATTAAACGTCGCGGGAAGGGACACCTCCGTCTGCTGGTTAAAATGCAATTCGGCCACGTCCACCTCGCTTGGGAAATCCATGAATCCCTGTACGGCGAAGGAGACTTTGATCTTCTGCAAAGGCGCGGGGCCGTTGTTGCGAAGCGTCACGCGCGCCAGCGGCACGCGGTTGTAATACTTGTAATGAGAGGAAAAAACGTCGTCGATATGCGTCGACACGATCTCCAAACGCGGGGCATTGCTGGACAGCCGCGCCGAAGCCAGGACCGGCGCGGAGGGCACGCTCAGCGCGCCCTGGACGGATTGCGACACCACGGTGTAGGTGTAGGTGGTCTCCGGCGTGAGTTCGGAATCCGTGATCACGGTATCGACGGTTTCTTTCAAGCGCTGCGGGGCCTGAGAAGGGAGACTGCGGTAGACGACATATTTCGCCGGGAAACGCGTTTTGGCGGGCTCCCAGCGCAGTTCCACATACCCCTCGCCTGACGCCGCGGCCAGCTTCGTGGGAGCCGGCGGGAGAAGCACCACGCGGAACACCTGGACCCGCCCTTCTTCCGCCACATAGAGCCGTCCGTCATCGCTCAGGGCCAGCGCCCGGGGCCGGTCAAAAAAGCCTTTGGACTTTCCCAGGCTTCCAAACCCGGCGACGAAAACGCCCTGGTCGTCATACACGACCACCCGGCCGCGGCCGGCGTCCAGCACATACACATTGCCCTCGCCATCCACCACCACCTGGCGCGGTTCCATCAGCGCTTCCCCGCCGATCAATCCCATTTCCCTCAGGAAGCGGCCGGAGGCGTTGAACACGACGACTTTGCGGTTCGCCGCGTCAGCCACATAAATGCGATCGTTGTCCGCCGCGATGCTGACAGGCGTCTTGAGTTGCCCCTGCTCCTTGCCCTTTTCGCCCGCGGTAAAGAGAAATAGACCTTGGTCATTAAACGCTTGAAACCGGCTGTTGCCCAGGTCAGCGACAAAAATGTTCTGCCGTCCATACGCGATGCCCGATGGCTTCGCCAACTCCCCCTGCCCCCCTTTAAACATCGAATTCTTCCGGCCGAATTCGATCAGTTTCCCTCCTTGCGGATCGATCTTCACCACGCGGTGGGTGCCGGCGTCCGCGATATACACATTACCCGCCGGGTCCGATACCAGCGCCGCCGGATTGCGCAGGGATAGCTGCTGCTTGGAATTGATCTGCTGCACCTCCTTGCCGTCCCGGTCCAGAAAGGTCAGCAGGCCCGTCGTTCCCGAAAGCGCGAGCAGCTGGCCTTCCGGATTGACCGCCAGACTGTCGGCGGCCACCGGCCAAAGGTTCTTCAGCGACACCTGCACGCGGACCGCCGGGACCGGCGCCAGCGGGGTCAACCCCGCCTGGCGCGTCAGCGTGAAAATAGAAACACGGCGGGCGGCCGAATCGGCCGCATACACGTTATCTCCGGACACCGCCAGGCCTTCCGGCGAGCGGAATTCTCCGTCCCCGGTTCCCGCGCGCCCGAAAAGACCGGTGGTGCGTCCCTTGGAATCCATCTCGCGGATCTGATGGGTCCCGCGATCAGCTACATAGATCAATCCATTGAGATCCACGGCCAGCCCGGCGGGTTTAACGAATGCCTTCCGGCCGGGCTCCGCGCCGCTGAAGGAACGCAGCGGCTGTCCGGCAGCCGACCACTGATCCACTTGGCGGGTCTTGGCGTTCAAGGCGTAAAGTCGCCCCGCCGCATCCACCGCGATGTCTTCCGTCTCCGCGGCGGTGTCGATGCCGTGAAGAAAGATGCCGCTTTTGGAAAAAAGCTGAAGCCGCTTGTTGCCTTTATCGCCCACGATAACGGCCCCGTCCGGGCTGACCGCCAGGCCCCAGGGCGTGTTCAGCTGACCGGCGCCGCTGCCCCGCTCTCCGAATGCAAGACGCGGCTTCCCGTCCGGTCCCAGGACCTGAATCCGGTTGTTCCCGGTGTCGGCAATATAGATCAGGCCTTCCAAGTCCGTGGCGATACCGTGCGGCCGCATGAAGTCTCCGGCCGCGGATCCCGCGCGGCCGAATCGCTCCACATACTCTCCGGCCGAAGAAAATAGAACGACGCAGTTGTTCTGCGGATCGCTGACCCAGACGCGGCCCGTGCGGTCGACCGCGACGCCTCCGGGAATGAACGTTTGCTCGGTGGCGGGTGCCAGAATGGCCTGTTTGAACTGGATATTGTCGTAGGCGTGAAGGGGAGCGGCGAGTAAGAGGAAGAAGATCCAGCGTTTCATATTATTGCCGTCATCCCCGCTAACGACATACGGGAATGACGACATGTTCATGCAGCCTGTTTTTTTGCCAGTTGCAAGGTGTTATGCAGGAGCATCGCCACGGTCATCGGGCCGATCCCCCCAGGGACCGGCGTGATGGCGGATGTTTTCAATTTAACCGCCTCAAAATCCACATCGCCGCACAGCCCGCCTTCCGGGGCGCGGTTCATCCCCACATCAACGACCACCGCCCCCTCTTTCACCATGGACGGCTTCACAAAACGGGGCTGCCCGATCGCAGCCACCAGAATGTCAGCCTCCCGGCATGCGGCGGGCAGGTCTTGGGTCCGGGAATGGCATATGGTCACGGTGGCATCCAGCGCCAAAAGCATCATTGCCATCGGTTTTCCCACCAGTTTGGAGCGGCCCAATACCACGGCATGCCTGCCGGCCATCTGGATGTTCGACCGCCTGAGCATTTGTATGACACCGTGCGGTGTGCAGGAAAGCGGTTGGCCGCTTTCTATCATTTCCCGCCAGTTCTTGTATTCGAACAAACTCCCCAGATTGACGGGATGGAGCCCGTCCGCATCCTTCCACGGATCAATCGCGTTCAAGAGCGGCGTGGAATCAAGACCGCCCGGCAGGGGCAGCTGGAGCAGGATGGCATGCACATTCGGATCTCTGTTCAAGCGTTCAATCAACTCTTTCAATGTGCTCTGAGAGGCGCTGGCGGGAAGGGGATAATGGAAGGAGGCGACTCCCACATCCTTGCAGGATTTAATCTTATTCGCGACATAGGTGTGTGAGGCCGGGTTATCCCCGACCAGGAGAGTGGCCAGCCCGGGCGGATATCCCGTATTCTTCGTGAATTGCTCCACATCCTTTCTTATTTCCGCGCGGATTTCCGCGGAAAGCAGGCGGCCGTCCAAAATTCGGGTGGTCATGGTTGTCACAATCGTTTCAAGTTTCTGGTTAACCAGAAACTTGAAACCAGAAACGATCTTCCTTATATATCCCGCAGCAGGGGAGCGGTGGTATCTCGCAGCCCGCGCAAGTGCTCCAAAATCTCGCGGGTTGCGCGCGACTTGTTAAGTGTATAAAAATGAATGCCGGGCGCGCCTTTTTGAAGCAATTCCCGGCATTGAGCGGCGGCGTGCCGGATGCCGACGCGCGCCACCGCTTCCGGGTCAGCCTGGACCGGCTCCAGTTCCTGCGCCAGGGCGCGGGGCAGCGTGGCGCCGCACAGCGTGGCAAAGCGCTGGACCTGGGCAAAATTGGTGATCGGCATGATGCCCGGGATGATCGGGCAGCGAATTCCTATGGCGCGCGCGCGGTTCACAAATTCGAAGTAGCGGTCGTTCAAAAAAAAGAGCTGGGTGATGACCCAGGACGCTCCCGCGTCCACTTTCAGCTTGAGGTGATCCAAGTCGGCTTCCAGGCTGGGCGCCTCCATGTGCTTTTCCGGATAACCGGCCACCGCGAAACAGAAACGCGCGGATCGCGCCACTTCGCCGGCGAGCTCGTTCGCATAACGGAAGCCATCCGGGTGGGGTTTGAATTCCATCTGGCCGCGCGGAGGGTCGCCGCGCAGCGCGATAATATTTTCTATCCCTTTCAGAGCCAGCTCGTCGAGGATCGTCCGGATCTCCTGCCGGGAATGCCCGACGCAGGTCAAATGAGCGGCCGCCTCAATCCCGATATCCCGTTTAATGCGCGTGACCAAGTCCAGAGTCCGGGCGCGCGTGTTCCCCCCCGCCCCATAGGTGACGGAAACAAAATCCGGCCGTAAATCCCTAAGCGACCGCGCCACATCCATCAAGACCTCGGTGGAGGCATCGTCTTTGGGAGGGAAAAATTCAAAAGAAAACAGCGGCTTCTTCGCCGCCAGCATCTGGGATATTTTCACCGAACGATCATAGCTTTTTCCGGGGAGACGGAAAACACGACGCGGCGCTGGGCTTTGGCGGGCGGCT
>MGUR01000005.1:0-12504 GCA_001800075.1 Elusimicrobia bacterium RIFCSPLOWO2_01_FULL_59_12 | reverse complement strand
ATCAGTTGCCTGGGACGGACCGGTTTCCCCAGGCGCCCGAACACCAGATGGGTCAACAGCAGCCATTTGGGGAGCGTGGGCACGAAATAGACATCCAGCAGGCCGTCGTTCAGGACGGGTTTTTTGGAAAAATGCAGACCGTTTGAAAAATAGGGGCCGTTGCAGCCCAGGACCATATAAAACGTCCCCTCAATCGATCCCTTTTCCCAGGCCGCCCTTAAAGGGATGGGGCGAAAGTTCTTCAATGTCTGAAGCGGCCGCGTAGGTTTATCCGCTGCGGTCGGACGCCGCCCGATGCCCGCGTTGTTGATAAACAGTTCGGAATCCATCATGCCCAAATCGATGGGCTCTGCTTTCCCCACGCAGGCGCGGCGCACGGCTTCCTCGAGCCGTTTGCGGCGGTATCCCAGAAGGCGGGCAAAGTCGTTGCAGGTGCCCCCCGGCAGAGGGGCGATTTCCATGATCCCGAGGCGCTTTTGCTTTTGAAGCACGTTGACGACCCGGTGCAGCGTTCCGTCGCCCCCCAGCACGCCGACGCGGGTGCAGTCCTCCTCCCAGGCCTGTTTCAAAAGCTGGTCCATGGAGTTGGGATTTTTGCGGTCGATCTCGCCGAATCGCGGCATCCAACCGCAGCGCTTGGCGGTCTGCGCCGCTAATTCACGGTAGTCCCACTGTTTTTCGCGAAGCGTCGGATTGAGAACGAAAAATATTTTCATAGGCCAGATTTTGTCGTTATCCCCGCGAAAGCGCGCACGCCACACTGCCGGCGCGCCCGCCCAGTCGTGTGGAGGGCGGGGATCCAGATCTCCCCCATGACTGGATTCCCGCTAACGACATGCGGGAATGACGGTGGGGTGCTAATCTACCCAGATCGGGTTCGAGAAAATCCACGGCCGCCAGCGGCCCCGCACGCGCTGATCGACTTCCAGCCGGTAAACGCCCGGCAGTTCCACATCCCGTTCCAGGTGCGAGTGGGAATACTCCTCACGGATGACCCGCCCGTTGCGGATCAGTCGGATGCGGCCCGGCGCGGGAAGCTTGGCTTCCACCAACGCGGGCCCCTTGCGTGCCAGCCGTCCGCCCATCGTCACGCGCTGAGAGCCGTCGAGCGCTTCAAATTGAAAACCCCGCGGAGGGTTCCAAAGATCCAGGGAGACATACGACTGGCCCAGGCGCAGCGCGTTCAGGACGGCCGCTCGATCGTTGGCCAGGTCGCCCCTGAAGGCGTGGGGCAGCAGCACATGGGTCCGGATGGTGCGGAAGGCGTAATCGAACGGGAACAGGGTTTTGGTCACTCCGAAGAGACGTTTGCGGGTGGCGTGGTTGTCGATCTCGCCGATCGCCACGCAATGCGAACGCTGCGCCAGTTCGTCCCACCGCCGGAGCGTCTCCGGACGCGGGCCTCTCAGGACACCCGCCGGACACGCGAGCGCGCGCAGCACGCCCCAGAGTGACGTCAACCCGGAGGTCCAATCCCCCATCAGGTCCCAGATGCTCAAGCCGGTGAACCCTCGCGCCTCCCAGTCGACCCACGGGTACGCGCGGATCCCGACAAAAGGTGCCCCCGCATGATCGGGGTGCGCGATGAAGCCAAAACCGCCCTGCGCGTTGACGGTATCGATCACATCCTGTGAGTGCAAGTCCGTTTTCGAGACCACCAGAGGTGAAGCCAGATTGAACGCCAGGTAATGGTTGTAGCGGGGAGATATTTCTTCGCCCACCAGCAGCAGCAGTTTCCGGCCGCCCGCCTGATGCATGCGCTCCCATCCGTCCTTTTGCGCGTCGAGATTGAAATGATCGGTCAGGAGGGCGAAATCCAGGCCGGCTTTCAGGCCGGACTGAATGATCTGGTCTACAGGGACCTGGGCGTCGTAGGAGTAAGCGGAGTGGAAGTGGATGCTTCCGGCGTAATCGAACATCTTTTACCCGTCACCCCGGCAAGTCGTAAGCCGGCCCTCCACACATCGGGCGGGCCGGGTCGCCAGCCGGGTGGAGACCCGGGGTCCAGGAAGTTCGAGGCCGGGACTGGATTCCCCGCTGACGGCCGCGGGGAATGACGAAGGGAAGGTTCATGCGGGTTCGGAAGGCTCTCTGGTGTCCACCATGGGGTGCATCAGCCATTGATGCAGGATCCGCAGGGTGACTGAGAAAAAGTGGATCAGACCCGTTCGGGGGGCCGGGGTCGCCGAAAAATCGAACGCCCGGGAGGGGACCAACGCCTTCGACGGCGTGATCGCCCGGTCCGCAGGCGCACCGGGCCGCGGGCCCAGCAGCACCACCCAGTTTCCCGAGCTGGAGGAGGTTAAAAAATAAGACGGGCGGCCCAGCGTTTTTTGGAAATGAGCGAGCGCGGCGGATGGGTTATCGCGTAAGGTGACAGCCGTTTTTTCGAGCTGCTTTTGCATTCCCTCGATCCAGAGGCGCAACCGGACGGCGTGCCGAACCGCAGGCCCTATCGCGCGGGTGTACGTGAGGATCAGTTCGTTCGATTCGACTTGCGCAACGGAACGTCGATCGCGACTTCGTTTAGATAATCCCATAACTTCCTGAAGATTGCAACTTTCCTTTTGGGTTTTTCCTCTTCCAGGACTCCCGCGATCGCATCGAGCAATTCAGAGGGAGCCGGCGTCTCGACCGGGGCGGCGGCCTCTTCTTTGACCGGCAAGGGTTTACTCTCTTTGACCGGAGGCGGCGCCGGCAAGGGAGCCATCACGGTGGCCGGAGCGGGAATAGTCTTGGCGATCTCCGCGGGAAGATACGCAATCGCTTTTCTCAAGGCGGCGATTTCGTCTGTCCACTGGGAGACGGCCGTGGAATTTTTCTTCAACTGATCGGCGGCCAGCGCATGCGCCTGCTCAAAGGATTCTTGGAGTAAACGCAGCTGTTCCTTTAAATCCATCAAAGGCCGGAGATCTACGACCGGTGCGGGAGGAGGTAGGGGCATGGGAACAGGCGCGGGAACTGTTTTTACAACCTCGGGGGCCGCTTCGCCGGCGGGTTCCGCTTGAGGAATGGGAATGCGGATGATTCTCATGGCCTGAGACCGGCGAGCGCTGTTCGCAGGTCCTGCATGTTTTGACGGATCGCCGCCAGCGCTTTCAAGGTGTCCGTCGACACAACCCCCGCGCTGTCAGCGCTCTTCGTCTTTTCCAGTTCAGCAAGGGTCTTGTCCCACTCCGCCTTGGATTTCTGCCAGGCCGTTTCTTTTTCCGCCCATTCCGATTCCTTTTTGATGTGATTATTCTGCAGTTTCACCAGCTCGTTCTGCACGTTATGGAACGCGGTGGTAAGCTGCGCCTGCGAGCCTTTCATCAGCTCTTCCCGCGCCTGCGATTCGTCCGCCTGGCGCGTAAATTCACTGAATTGACTCTTGAGCTGTTCGATCTCCGATTCGTATCGCTTGGCCAGCTCTTCTTTTTCATAGGCATCCCGAAGCGACGTGGCGATGGCGCCCTCCAGCTTTTCCTTCTCGTTTTGGTAGGCGTCCTGGCGTTCCTGATAAGCCAACTTTTGCTTCTCCGCTTCCTCGCGGATGGCGGCTTCCTTCATCTGCGACTCCGCGATATGGTGGAAAAGCTCCTTGGTCTGCTTTTCAAAGTCCGCTTTGATTCTTTGAAGCTCGCCGCTCAAGTGGGCTTTTTCCCGCTCCAGCTGCTGCTGCCCCTCGACCAGAAGGGTCCGATGCTGGTCCCACCGGCGCTGTTCGACATCCAACTTGGACTGGATGAGTTTCTGCGCTTCGCCCGCCTTGACGAGTTGGAGCTGCACGGCTTTCATCCGGTCTTCGAACGCCTGGGGGAGATCCCGCAGCGCTTCTTCGCGCGCCAGCCGCCGGGCATTTTCAATGCCGGCCTGCCATTCCCCCCGTTCCTTCTCAAGCTGCCGCTTCAATTCCAGCGCTTCAATGCGGAGACGTTCCGTCTCGTCCTCCAGGCGCGTGGAGGCGGCTCTCGCCGCGTCTTTTTCGGCCTTGAGCTGGTTCATGATCCCTTCCCAATATTGGGTCCGCTCATGGTCGCGAAGCGAAAATTCACGCTTCAGTTCGTCTTCCCGGGCGCGAAGCTGCGCGTCCAGGCGGGTGCGGTCCTGCTGCTGCTGCATTTCGAGCTGTTGAACCTGGGACTGGACCATCGCCACCTGGGCTTTCCAGCTCCCGGTTTCCCGCATCTGCGTCTCATATTGGGCCTGAAGGGCGCGGTATTCCGCCTGGTGCTGAATGTCCGTCTTGCGCTGGTCCTCGACGGCCGCTTCCTTGACGCGGTTCGCTTCTTCTTCCCGGTCCTCCAGCATCTCTTTCCATTTTTCCAGTTCCAGCTCGAAGTGCTGCCGCTCCTGACTCAGTTCATCCTCTTTCTGCTTGATGGACAGAACCCACTGATTCTTTTCTTCCTGGTAGCGCTGTTCCATGTCCCGAAGGCGGCGGGTCAGATTTTCTTCGACCTCATGTTCCACCGCCTCGCGCTCCTTGAGCTGGTTTTTCAACGCGGTCATCCAGGTTTCCCGCTCTTCGGCGATCCGCCGTTCAAGATCCTTCAATTGGGTCTCGGCCTTGCCGCGGGATTCCTGCAGTTCCTGCTCATATTTTTCCCGACGCAGCTTTTCCTGCATCTCGCGGAGCTGCTGGTCGACGCGGACGGAAAGCGACTCTTCCTCTTTCGCTTTTAACGACTGCAGAATGACTTTCTCATGTTCATCCTTCAAACGCGCTTCGAGATCGCGCGTTCTTTCTTCCAATTTCCTCTTGGACTCCTCTTGTTCCTGGTGCCTGCGCTCCATGTCCTGAAGGCGTTGCTCCAGGGAACGGCCTGAAGCGCCTGCCTGTCCGGCAGGCAGGGGCGGCATCCCGGGCATTCCCGGAGGCATTGCGCCCACCGGGTGGCCGCCCGGCGGAAAGGGGATCGGCGCGGCGGCCGACGGCATGGAGGCCGGGCCCGTGGATAACGGGGGAGGAGCGGGCGGCATGGCGCCGCGCCCCGGAGGCGGCGGTGGAACCGGTTTTGATGACCGCGGGGGCGGCGGGGGTGGAGGCGTCATTCGAGATTCTTCAGCCATGGGAGTCTCCTATGCAGCCGGGGGCTGCTTCCTGTCTAGTGAGGCCCGCACTTTGTTCGCCCATGCGGCGAGCCGGGCGTTCTCCGGATCTTTGGCCATCGCCTGTTCGGCCGCCCAGGCCGCCTCGGCCTCTTGACCCATTGCATGAAAAACAAGGGCGAGATACTGATAGGCGGCGCTCCACGTCGGATCTTGCCGGACACAGTCCTGGAAAAGCTCAGCCGCCGCCGCCCAATGCTCCGCTTTGTAATGGTGGATGCCCTGCTCAAAAATAGCCCACACCGGCGCCAACCGGCTGCCCTTGGTCGGACCCGCCGTCTGTTGAAGCTGTTGAATCGTTTCGAGCTCTCTGCGCAGTTGCCCGCCGGCCGTCCGCGCCTTTTGCCGGGTTTCTTCCAGCTGAATGTCCCGGATCTTCAGCCCCGCCTCGAGGTCGGCGAACGTGGATTCCTTTTCATGCAGGAGCGCTTCATAATGGTTTTTCATCTCGGCGTGCTGCGCTTCCAACTGATGGATGCTCTCCTCGAGATGGCGGCGGTGGGTCTGGAGGGATTGTTTCACCTGCGCCTCGCTGCCCGCCTGATGCTGCCGGTGCTTGCCTTGCTGGGATTCCAACGCCGACAGGCTGTTCCGACGCTCCTTGATCTGGCCCTCCAGGCGCTGTTTATCCGCCTCATAACGGGCACGCACTTTCTTCAGCTCGGCCGCGGCGGATTGCTGCAAACCGGCCATCTCTTTTTCCCGGCGGGCGATCTCGTCCTTCAACCGTTTGTCCCGCCAGGCCAGGCGCGCCTTCAGCACCTTGATATCGTTCTCCTTGGAGAGCAGTTGAGATTCCCAAGCCGCCTTTTCCTGCTGAAGACGGGCAGTCGCCGAGGCGGCCTGATCTCGCAGCGGCTGCAGCTCTTTGTCATGCTCGCTTCGCAAATGTTCCTGCTGGGCCTGGGTCTGGGATTCTTTGAACGTGACTTCCACGCGCAGGCGCGCGATGGCCTCTTCCATCTCCCGAAGTTCGCGCTGCGTGCGGCTCTGAAGCTGGACCAGTTCCTGCTCCAGGCGGGCTTTTTCCTGGTCCAAATTTTGCTTGTCGGTCTGCCACTGATCCAGCGAACTGCGCCACTGCGCCTCGGATCCGGACTCGCGCTGACGGATCTCCTCCATCGAACGGTTGAGGTCCTCCTCCTTGTCCGCCAGACGGCGAGCGAAAAGCACCTGCGCTTCTTCCAATTCCTTCTCTTTCTTGCGGAGCTGGTTCAAAATGATCTGGCGATCCTGCTCATGGGTCCGTTCCAAGGTCTGCACATCGCTTTGTAATCGAACTTCCCACTGGCTGAGCTCCTGGCGGAGCGCGCTGAGCTCGTTGGATTTTTCCTTTCGCAGGGCGTCCCAGTGGTCCTGCGCCTGCGCCCAGTGCTGCTTGAGCTGTTCAACCTGGGCTTTCAGGGCCTCGTTGGTCGAGCGCCAGGACCCGACTTTCTGATTAAACTCCTCGCCTAAAAGGGTGAGCTGTTTCTTGGACTTGGCGATCATGGCCTGGAGCTCACGCTCCTTGGCGGCCACCGAGGCTTCGTGGGCGGTGCGTTCTTCTTCGATCTGCGTCTGCAGGGCGGTCAGCGTGGACTGGATCTTCTGCTTTTCAGCGTCAAACCCGGCGGCCTTCTGGGCCATCTGCTGTTCGCGCTGGGTTTTGACGCGATGGACTTCACTTTCGATGAAATGGATTTCTTTCTGCCGGCCGGCCAGCTGACGCTCCGAGACTTCCTTATGATCTTTCAGCTTCCATTCCAGCTCTTCCTTGCTTTTTTCCATCTGAAACCGTTCTTCGGCAAACTGCTTCGCCAGACGTTCCAGTTCGCCCTGACGTTCCGCTTCCTTGGCCATCAGATCGGACTGCAGCGCCGCGCTTTCGGAATCGCGAGCCGCCAGCTTCTTGGACCATTCTTCCTTCAATCGCTCCAGCTGCACCCTGAGCGCTTCTTCCTTCGCGTGCCCTCGGCGCGCCAGGGTGTGAAGCGCCCGGTCATACCGGGCCAGCGTCTGTTGGTGCCGGGTCTGTTCTTTGACCAGCTCCTGGTTCAACTGCCCGAGCAGTTCCTCTTTGGCGTGGAGCTCCCGGGGAAAAACCTCGCGGCCCGTCTTCAGCTCCGTTTCAAGCTGATGCAGCATGTCCTGCAGCGTGCGGGACTTCACCGTTGCGCTGTGAATCAATTCCCGCTTGCGGGCCTCGTGGGCCACCGCCTGCTGCCGGAGCTGTTCTTCCAGCTGTTCAATTTGGATGCCCTTGTCGCCGAGCGCGGCCTTGGACTCCAACGCAACGGCTTCCTGCTCCGAGGTGAGGCCGTCATTTTTCGCCTTGAAGCGGGCCCGGTCTTCACGGAACTTGACCTCCTGGGCCTTCTCATCGGCATGGCCCTGGTCCACCGTCTGTTGAATCGAGGCTTGAAGGTCTTGCCGCTGTTTCTCAAAATCGCGAATCTTCTGTTCGTGCTCCTGCTGCTCGCGCTCCAAAATCTGAGTGAGGTCTTGACGCTGCTTTTCCAAAGGAGCCATCTGGTCGCTCAACACTTTCTCTTCGTGCGCCAAGGCCTGCCGATGCAGTGTTTCCTGGCGGCGTATCTCCTCTTCCAGGGCCTTGGTTTCTTGTTCTTTTTTGGCAATCTCCGCCTGCCAGTGCGTGCGTATGCGATCCATCTCGAACTGGGCGGCCGTCATCTGCTTTTCGATCGACGCGCGCTCGGATGCCCAGATCTGCTCTTGCGTCCGGAGGGCCGTCGCGAGCTCCTTCTGTTTGGCTTCCAGGGACTGGCGCAGCGCGGCCAGCTGGGACGCTTTCGTCTGGATGGAACTCTTCGTTTGCTCGCGCGCCTGCGCCAGCTGACTCTCGGCGGTTTCGACTTGTTTCTGATAGACGTCGATTTCTTTTTTGGCGGTCTCGCGCTTTTTCTTCAGTTCCTCTTCCGCAAGCTTGGGGAGGTCGGCCAATCGGGCGGTGAGGTCCGTGCGTTCCTTTTCCTTGGCGCGCAGCTGCGTTTGAAGGCGGGTTTCCTCTTCTTTTTTCATCAGCGCGAACGCGTCCAGCGAAATCTTGCGCTCATCGAGCCGCCTTTTCAGTTTCTCCAGCTGATCCTCGCACTGCTGCTCCAGAGCGGCTTCCTTGGCCTGGCTGTCTGCTTTCAGCGCGGTGACGGCGGCCGCGTGCTCTTTTTCAATGCGCTCCAGGCTCTCGCGCGTCTTGGCGATTTCCCGCTCCAGCGCGCGGTAACGGATTTTGAGCGCATCCGCCTGGCGGGACAGCGTTTCTTCATCGGGCGAGTAGCGAAGCCGCAGCGCGGCCTCCTGCTCGTTCATCGTGGCCTGCGCCGCTTTGAGCAAATCATCCTTCTGCTTGAGTTCTTCCTGCGCTTTTTGGCGAAGGGCCTGCACCTCTTTATCGGTCGTGTCTTTCTGGAATTCCAGTTTTTGGATTTCCCCCTGCAGGCGCAGCGTCTCTTGATCGGCAGCTTTCTGAATTGAGGATTGGCGCTGCTGCGCGGCCGTCTCCAGGGTGGTTTGCTCGGTCTTCAGCCGCTGCAGCCGTTCCTCAGCGGTTTGCTGCTGTTCCTTTTGCTGGGCTTTCAATGTCTGGAGCTCCGCGTTCAGGCTTTCCTTCTGCGCCGTCATCGCGGACATCTTCTGCGCGTGCTCGGACTCCAGCTGACGCAGCTTGCTTTGCACCTGGTCTTTGATGGCGGCGACCTCATACTCCTTCGCCTCCAACGCTTTGCGCCACGTCATCTGCTCTTCGTTCAACTGTCCCTGCAGGGTCTGCACCTGCTGGGCGATGGAAACGACTTTTTCCTGAAAAACTCTCTGCGCCTGCTCGGCGCGCCCCTTGGCGTCTGTTTCGGAGAGAAGGAGCTTCACGCGGTATTCCTTGACCTGCTCCTCCCGCGTCTGCACCATCTGCTTCCAGGTCTGGGCTTCTTTGTTGAAATGTGCCTGGAGGGCCGCCAGCTTTTCGGCGGCCCGTTCCTCGCGCCGGGCGATCTCCTGGAGGCGGTGCTCCTGCTCCAGCTGCCACGCTGCTTGACGCTCCTGAAATGTGTTGTGCAGACGGAGGCGCTCGTCCTCGGTCGCTTTCATGGCCTCTTCCCACGCCTTGCGCTTGTCCGCCCACTGTTTCTCCAGTTCCCTCAGGCGGGTTTCCCACAGCTCTTTGGCGGCTTTTTGCTGGGTCTCCTGGGACTTCAGCTCATCCTCTAAAGCGTTTTCACGGCGCGACAGCTCCTGCCGGAGCCCCACCAGTTCCGAATCCTTCGTGCGCAGCAGGTCCTGCCATTTCTGTCGTTCCTGAGCCAGCTTCGCCTGCTGTTCGCGCAGGGCGGCCTCCGTAGCCATGACCGCTTCCTGACGTTCCTTCGTCTGATTATCGCAAGCGGCCTTCTTTTCGAGATTGCCGGTTTCGGTGAGCTGCGCCGCTTGTTCCAGCGCTTTTTCCCGATCGGAGAGCTGCTTCGACCAGGCCGCGCCGTCTTCTTGAAGTTTGCGTTCCAGATATTTGATCTCGCGTTCCGCGTCCATGCGCAGCATCTGGGATGTTTGCAAATGCTCTTCGCGGCGGCTTTTCCCTTCTAAATCGAGCTTGTCGAGGCTTGCGCGCACGTCCTGGATTTCCTTATCGCGCGCGCTGAACTTGTTTTCATTTTCTTTTTTCTCTTGTTCGTAAACCTGCTGCGGTTCTTGCCGGCTATTGCCCTTGGAAGCGGCAGGGGGGGTCGAGGGGTTATTCAACGGGTCGGGTTTGGATGGCGGCTTTTTGGAAGACGCGTCGCCGCGTCCCGGATTATCGTCGTCCTTTTTGTTATCCCAGAAGGATCGCAGCTTGTCAGATATGGACATTATCTCTCTTCCATTCGTCACCCCCGCGGAAGCGCGCACGCCACACTGCCGGCGCGCCCGCCCGGTCGTGTGGAGGGCGGGGGTCTAGAATCTTTGGATTCCCGCTTTCGCGGGAATGACAACAAAGGTTTATCCTAAATTCACGCACTTTCAAGGCTTTATTTACAAATGAGCTGTTCAGCCATGATGTTTGAATTAGGCCTACAAATAGAGGTGTTCCAGTCTCTCGACGGGCCGTTTTATTACTCCGGGCGAAGCTGTTTGAGGAACTCGGGTATTTCCTTGTCATTCGGGTCAATCTCCAGCACGCGGGACCAGAGTTTCCGGGCGCGCGTATGGTCGTCCAGCAAGAAGAAGGCCGAACCCATGATCTTCATCGCCGTGCTGTCGTTCGGGTTCAGGTCCATGATGTCCTGGCACTTCTTGATCGCGACGTCGTATTTGCCTTCGAGAATCGCCTGGCGGGCGTCGAAGACCTTCTGATCGATCGGGGTGAACAGCTCAGGCCCCTTCGGAGGCTCGGTCTTCTCCATATTGGCTTCGGCCTCCACTTTATTGAGGAGCGAGAGCAGTTTCTCATTGCGCGGATCTTTATAGTAGGCCTGCCGCAGGGCGCCCACCGCCGTCTTCAGGTCATTGTTGGCGTAGGCCAGCACGCCCTGGCGGGTCATCGTCGCGGCTTCCTCGCCGCCCATGGCGCTTGGCACCGCGCTGACGACCTTCTGGAATTTCTCGACGAGAACCTGGACGTTCTTGTCCGCCGGATCGAGATCCTGCGCCGCCTGGAGCTGCTCGGAGACCACCAGGAAATTACCGCCCTGCGCCGCCTGGAAGGCTTTCTGCACGATCTTCTGCACGTTTTCTTCGCGGCGTTCCAGCACCGAGCGGCCGAATTTCAGCGTGATGGAAATGCGCGACGTCGTCCCCAGTTCCGCCAGGCCGATGGAATAATCAAAAATGAAGCTTTTCCAGCCATAGCCAAATCCCACATCGGTTTCCCGCAGGCCCTCGCCCTGGCTGCCCTGAACGCCGAATCGGCCCTTGAAGCGTTTGGTGAAGCCGAACTCGCCGCCTACGTGATACCCCATTTCCGAGTCCATGTTCTTGTCCAGGTCGGCGCCCATCAGCAGGCGTTTTTTGAAGAACTGGTCGGACACCCCCAGGCGCAGGACCAGGGGGTATTTATCGTCGGTCTCCCCGGAAATCTGGGAATAGACGTTGCGAATCGTGAATCCGACGCGCCGGTCGCTCGATTTCGAATTCAGCAGGACGCCCAGGTCCGCCAGCATCGACTCATCCGAAGACGTATCCACGCTCCGGGTCACCTTGCGGATCGCCGTCCCGATCGCCACGCGGTCCACCACTTTCCGTCCATACGCCCAGCTCAGGGCCGATTCTTCGACGCCGAAGGTCCCGACGGTTTCCACGTTGGTGTAGGTCTGGGTCGCCGGATCGATCGTCGCTTCGACCTTCTCAAAGCCGGCGCTGCCCAATTTGGTCATGCTCAAGCCCCAGGCGCTGCCGCCTTTTTTCGAGGGGTGAACGTAGGAGTAATAGTCCAATTTCGTGTCGGCGAACAGGGTGGATTGCATCAGGGTAAGCTCTTTGCGGAGAAGCTGGGACATGCCGGCGGGGTTCCAGTAGGCGGCGCTGGCATCGTCGGAGATTGCGGTGAACGCGCCGCCCATGGCCAAGGCCCGGGCGCCGGAGCCGTAGTAGAGAAATTCGCCGACCTGCCCGCCGGACCCGTAGGCGGGGGAGGCACAGAGCAGAAAGGCCCGCGTTATCAACACAAAAAGAAACGCGAGCGACACACTACAGTCGCTCGCCCGTCCTGACGTGTGGCGGGCGTTCTCCACGAAGGAGAACACGCGAAACAGAACCCGATAGACGTGGCTCGTCCTATTCAAGTTGTCTCTTTCGGTAACCCCGCTATCCCAAAACAGCACTCAGGACCGGAGGCTTTGCGTCGCCAGCTCTCGCTGGTTTTGCCATTATCGTCCGTCTTAAACGAATACGCCCCGTGTGACGCTCTAAGTATAAAGGATGGCGGTAGGCATGCCAGCCAATTATCCGGGGGTTAAGGAAAGTTGGAGGAAACGAAGGAAGGTCGTTGGTGCTAGAATACGTATCTGCAAATAGATACGTTTTTACATCGCCTTGTTAATTCTTCTAACTCAGGGGATTTCCCCGGTTGTCACAATTCTGTGAGTGGGTCGGGGAGAGTCTCACCCACCGCCTGCCGGCGGTCCCCCCTCTCCTTTGACAGCAGAGGGGGGCCCTCATCGACGTCGATGAGGGCCGGGGGAGGCTTTAGTGAATAATCCCGATCTTTCGAATGGTTGTAGCAGACCCCGCCGCGCCGCTGGCTTTGATCTGGGCCAGATAGCCGCCTTTGGAGACCTTCTGCCCGGAGTCGCTGGTCCCATCCCAGCCGCCCGGAGGCACCGTGTTGGCGCCCTGCCGGCCGCCGAAGGATCCCGCCGGGAAGCTCCAATGCATGACGCGATACCCCAGCAGATCGTAGACGGTGATCTCCACGTCCGCGTCGCTGGCCAACAGGTAGGTGATAAA
>MGUR01000004.1:4031-7018 GCA_001800075.1 Elusimicrobia bacterium RIFCSPLOWO2_01_FULL_59_12 | reverse complement strand
TCTTTTTCTTTCAAAAGAGAAAGGGTCAAATCGCTTCCCCCGGATTTTGATTTAACGGCTTCCCTGAATATGGAGCAGATCCGGGCGTGCGCGTACTGGAGGTAGTACACCGGGTTTTCCTCCGTGTGCTTCTTGGCCAGCTCCAGATCGAACTCCAGGGCGGTGTTGGGGCCGCGCAGGGCGAAGAAAAACCGGCAGGCGTCCCGGCCGACCTCGTCCAGGACTTCCCTCAGCGTGATGAAGTCGCCCGAGCGCTTGGACATCGACACCGGCGCCCCGCCCCGCAGCAGGGACACCAGCTGGTAGAGAACGACGTGCAGCCGGTCCGCGTCAAACCCCAGGGCCTGGAGAGAACTTTTCACCCGCGGCACATACCCATGATGGTCGGCGCCCCAGATGTCGATCAAACGCTCATAGCCGCGCTCAAACTTGTCGGCATGATAGGCGACATCGGTGGCGAAATACGTCCAGCGGCCGTCTTTGCGGCGCAAAACCCGGTCTTTGTCTTTCTCGGCGCCTTCCTCGCCCGGCGCGACAAACCACACGGCATTTTCATACTCCTGGATGCAGCCGCGGTCCTTGAGCGCCTGAACGTATTTTTCCACCAGGCCCTTCTGGATCACCGAGGCCTCGCTGAACCAGGCATCGAACCGCACGCCGAAATCGTCCAGGTCCTTTTCGATGCCCTGGAGCATCCGGCGCAGCGAAAACGACAGGATGGCGGAAAGATCCTCCATTCCGTCGGCGTGGCTCTGACGAAAGTCTTCGGCGATGTCTTTGACGTAGTCGCCGTGGTACCCTTCGGCGGGAAGGTCCAGGTGTTTGCCGGCGAGCTCCAGGCAGCGGGCGCGGACGGATTCCGCCAGCAGCCGCACCTGATTGCCGGCGTCGTTCACATAGTATTCGCGCGCGACCGCGTACCCCAGATGCGAGAGAATGAGCCCGAGCGAATCCCCCAGCGCGGCGCCGCGCCCGTGACCGACGTGCAGAGGACCGGTGGGGTTGGCGGAGACGAACTCCAGCAGGACCTTTTTCCCCTCCCCCTCCGTGGAGCGGCCGTAGCGTTCGCGCTCATGGAGGACCGCCTGCATTTCGCGGTACAAGCAGGCGGACGAAAATCGGAAATTCAAAAACCCCGCTCCGGCCACCGTGATGGACTCTACGAGCTCCGGCGCGGCGGCTTCCAGGGTTTGCTGGAGTTCCTGGGCGAGCGCGCGCGGGGGCTTTTTCAGCGCCTTGGCCAGCAAGAGGGCGATATTGCAGGCGGCGTCCGCGTCGATCCCGCCGGGCGGCTCTTCCAGCGCGTAAGCCGGCAGATCCGCGAGCCCCTGCTGCCGGGCCCACGGCGCCAGGCTGCGGTCCACCCATTGACGAAGTTCATCCCAGAGCACGGTTTATCGTTTCCTTTTCGAGGCGTGGCTTTTGCCGTTTTCCCAGGCGACCGGGTGCGGGTTTTCCCACATGTGTTCCAGGCGGTAAAAAGCCCGGGCCTCGGACAAGAGGATATGGACCAGGAGACCCCCGTAATCCAGCGCGACCCAGCGGCCGTTCGCGTGACCGTCCTGGCGCAGCAGCCGGATGCCCCTGTCCTGAAGGTGCGCGACCACCCCTTCGAAAATCGCGCGCAGCTGCGGGGACGACTCCGCGCCCGCGATCACCATGTAATCGGCGACGTCGCTGTCCTTTCGAACATCCAGCACCACGATGTCGATCGCTTTTTTCTCCGCGGCCGCGCGCGCCGCGTCCTTGGCCAGCCTGCGAAAATCAAGGGCGCGCGCGGCGACTACCATCCCCACCCCTTGGCATCTTTGAACGAAGCGTCATTTCCCAGGATCACCGACACATCCACATGGCGGGTGAGATCGACGCGGCTGACGACTTCCGGATGGACGGCCTGCAGCGCTTCCGCGACCGCCTGCGCGGGACGCAGCTGGCCGGACCGGTCGATCACCAGCGTGCGTTGCTGTCGGGCGGAAAAGGTGCCGAACTCCACGACGTCAAACCCGCGGTCCCGCAGCACCCGAACCGCCACGCGCGCGGCGTTCGGATGGTGCGACGCGTTCCATACTTCGACCGTGCTCGCCCCTTTGAATTCCAGGAGGGCGCGGCTGCGTCCTTCCAGGGAAGGAGCCTCCTCCTGCGTGACCGGCGTCTGCATCATGGACACGATGAGCCGGGTCCTTTCCGGGTTCATTTTCCAAAACACCCCTTGCGAAGACCCCGGGAGGCCGAACAGCCTCAGATTTTTCCATTTCATGCGGCGCCCCTCCAGAAGCAGGGAGAAAAGATCCCACTCCGAGAAATTGGTGTGTACCCCGCTCAGGACGAGCTTGGCGTATTTCGGAAGGCTCCACAAAAGCACCGGGCTTTTCATGCGCTTGATCACCTCTTTGACGAAAATTTGCTGCCTCAACACGCGCCCGTGATCCGCGTTGGACCCTCCGCGGTAGCGGACATACTGGAGCGCGCTGCGCCCGTCCATCAGATAGGTACCGGGCTCGAAATGGATGTGCAGATGGCCCCAGCCGTCATCGTAGTGCATCGGCTCGGTCACCTTGACGTAAATGCCTCCCATCGCATCGATCACGCTGCGAAAACTTTTGTAATCCACGGCGAAATAATACGGGATCGAGAGCCCCCGCGGGGCGCCCGACAGCATCGTTTCAACGTACCCTTTCAGCGCCAGAGACGCGATGTTGAAGTCCCGGCCGGCATGACGGAACTCATAGGCGAACAGTTCGTTCACCCGCCGGACGGACGGCAGGTTCGGGATATTCATCAGGGTATCTCGCGGGATGGAAAGGACATCGAGAAAACGGCTCCGCGGCTCGTAGGACACATACATCAGGGTATCGGAATGGCGGGAATGGTCGTCGTAATCGCTGCCGATCAGAAGCGCCGACACCCGCTCCCCATGGAGGATGGCGCGCGCGACCGGGCTGCGCCAATTGAGTCCCATGGTCAACAAGGATAAGCACAGGCACGCC
>MGUR01000004.1:2411-4015 GCA_001800075.1 Elusimicrobia bacterium RIFCSPLOWO2_01_FULL_59_12 | reverse complement strand
CTCCCACAGGGAGAGGGGGTGGGAGTGAGGCTTTCATCGATATAGCCCATGTTTTCGAATATATTTTCCAACGGTGTCCGGCACCTGATAACGGATGGATTGACCCTGCCGGATCCGCGCGCGGATCTCATGACTGGCCAGGGAAACGGCCGGCCACGGGATCCGGCGGGCTTTGCGGCGCATGCCGGCGGGCAATCGCGGCCAAGGCGCTTCGGGACGTTCGGCCGCCAAAAAGGTGCATCGGTTTAAGAGGGACGTCCCTTGCCGCCAAAGAGGGATCATTTTCAGCATGTCGGTGCCCAGGATGAAGAAAAGGCGCTGATTCGCATGATGAAAATGCGCGATCGTTTCAAAGGAATACACCACTCTTTTTTGACGGATTTCCCAGTCACTGACGTCAAAGGCGGGATTGGAAGCCGTCGCCAGGCGCAGCATCCGCAAGCGATGGAGGGGAGCCGCTGCAGCAGGCACTTTATGAGGAGGAATCCCGGTCGGGATAAACAGAACGCGGTCCAGGTGGAAAACGCTTCGAGCGGATTCCGCCAGCAGGAGATGGCCCCAGTGGACGGGGTCGAACGTGCCGCCGAACAAGGCAATTTTCATTCCCGAATTTGCCCTGTCCCTCGGACCACGTATTTGGTGGTCGTCAGCTCGCGGGCGCCCATCGTCCCCCGGGCGTGCAGTTTGCGGGTGGAGATGCCGATTTCCGCCCCCAGGCCGAAGACCCCGCCGTCGTGCAGGCGCGTTGAAGCGTTATGAAACACCGCCGCGGAGTCCACGGCCTTCAAAAATTGTTCCGCGCGCGCCGCGTCCTGCGTGACGATCGTGTCGGAATGCCCTGACCCATAACGATGGATGTGCTCCACCGCCTGATCGAGCGAATCCACCACCCGGATGGACACGATCAAATCCAGATATTCCGTGCGCCAGTCCTCTTCGGTGGCGGGCAGAGCGGCGGGGATCGCGGCCCGGGTTTGATCGTCCCCGCGCATCTCCACATGGGCCGCCGCGTAAGCCTGGGCAATCCGGGGCAGAAATTGGGAGGCGATGTTTTTATGGACCAGCAGGGTTTCCATCGCGTTGCAGACGCCGGGGCGCTGGACCTTGGCGTTGTAGGCGATCTTCTCGGCCATCGCCAGGTCCGCCTTCTCATCCACATAGACATGGCAGACCCCTTTGCCGTGGCCCAGAACCGGGACGGTCGCGTGCTTCATGACATGGTTGATCATCTCCTCGGACCCGCGCGCGATGATCAAGTCCACCAGGGTATTCAAATGCGTCAGTTCCATGAGGCTGTCCCGGCTGGTGTCTTCCAAAAGCTGGAGGGTCCCGGGCGGCAGTCCCTGGGCGGCCACCGCCCCGACCAGCGCGGAAACGAGCGCCCGGTTGGAGTTGACGGCCTCCGAGCCGCCGCGCAGGATCACGGCGTTTCCCGCCTTCAAGCAGAGCGCGGCGGCGTCCACGGTGACATTGGGCCGGGACTCATAAATCATGCCGAGGACCCCCAGCGGGACGCGAATTTTCTCGATGCGGAGGCCGTTCGGTCGCGACCAGGCATCCAGCATCTCCCCCACCGGGTCGGCCTGCCGCGCGATCTCACGCAC
>MGUR01000004.1:0-2399 GCA_001800075.1 Elusimicrobia bacterium RIFCSPLOWO2_01_FULL_59_12 | reverse complement strand
GCCTCGCGCGCCGCCTCGACATCAATTTCGTTGCGGAAAAGGATCTCGCTCTGGGCCCGCTCCAAGGCATCGGCCATCGCGGCAAGCGCCCGATTCTTCTGGTCGGCGGACAGGCCGGCCAGCGTCCGGCTGGCGGCCTTGGCCATGGCCGCCTGACGAGCCACCTGTTCTGTCATGGAGAACGCCGTCATGAGATGATTTTACTACAACAAAGCTGTCGCGAAAATTCAAAAAAGGTGTAGACTTAAGACGCCGGAGCCATGAAACGCTTGACCCTCTTGCGCAATGCGCTCGCCCCGCTGGCCGATCCGGAGTACAACGTCCGGATGAGGACCCGGCACCTTCGTCATATCTTGCGCCGGCTCACCGGGGTGAAGCGTATAACCGGCCTGGAAATTCAAAACACTTATCGTTGCAATGCCCGCTGCTCGTTTTGCTCGATGGGCGAGTCGGGCAACTGGAACCGCGACATGGACCCGGCGCTTTTCCAGCGGGTTCTGGAGCAATCGGTACAGGAAGGGGTTTTGCTCTTTACTTTTTTGGGCGGCGAGACCCTGGTCGACCGTCGCCTGTTTACCTATCTCGAGATGTGCTGGCGGGCGGGGATCCGCACGGAGGTGCAGTCGAACGGCACGCTGCTCACCGAAGACGCCCTGCTGAAACTGAAGCGGGCGCATGTGCAAAATGTCGCCGTGACGATGCATGGCACCAATTCAGAAGAGCACGACGGCGTTTATCAAGTCCAGGGGGCGTACGACCGCGTGATCCAGGCCTTTCAAATCGCCAAGCGCATTGGGTTGACCATGTCGTTGAAGGCGCTTTACAGTAAAAGGACGGAAGCCCATGGCGCTTTTTCCAAGATTTTGGGCCTGGCGAAGTCCTTGGACATGGGGTTAAACGTGAATCCGTTTATGCCGGTGGGCAGCGGGTTCGGGGATAGCGACCGCCTGGACGAGGAAGGCGCGGCGCGGTTTCGGGCCATCGCCCAAACGGAGCCCCGCGTGAGCTCCCATATTTTTAATGACCTTGAATGCACCGGCTGCTTCGCGGGAAAAGACTATTTCTGCGTCACACCCGACGGGGATCTGCTGCCGTGCTATTTCATGCCGCTGTCCATCGGCAATATCAAAACGACGTCTTTACGCCAAGCCCATCGCCTGGCCATGGAAATCCCCATTTTTGCCGAACGCTTCCCGATGTGCTACGTGGCAGAATCAGAGCCGTTCTACCAAACATGCTTAGTGCCTTTACATCAGAATTACCCCACCCTGCCGGTGAACGTTCTCGAGCATCCCGAAGTTCTGGCCCTGCTGAAAACATTCAATATGAACACGCTGTAGGGGCTTCTGCCTTCGGGGCCACAACAGGGCTTGAAAAAACCCCGAATCCCGGTTAAAGTAGTACAGTCCTAATCGCCTCGAGGGAGACCTTATGAAAACTTTGCTTGCGTCCGCGTTGTTCACAAGTCTAATGCTGGCAAACGTCCTGGCCGGCGCCGCTGACATGCCCATCGCCAAATTCGGGGACACCGTACTAACGGAAGACCAGATGCGAAAGGACCTGGGACAGCAGCTCTACCAGGCGGAAAACAATTTATACATGATCAAAAAATCTTGGATCGATCAAAAGGCGGAGGGATATGCTTTCGATCGGGCGGCCAAGGAAGCGGGGCTTTCACGTCAGGCGTGGGAAGCGCGCGAAATTGACGCCATGGTCCCGCAGCCGGACACCAACCAAATCCAACAAATGGCCGGCCGGTTCGCCCGCCCCGGCGTCGCATCGACCGAAACGCTGAAAATGGCCGCCGATGCGCTGACCACCCAGAATAAACAGGTCCGACGCGCCCAGCTGTTTCAGGAACTTTCCAAGAAATACCCGGTCGAAATCCTGGTGGTCAAGCCCGAGGCGCCCCGGATCAACGTGACGTACGCTCCCGATGACCCCTCCAAGGGAAGCCGCCAAGCGCCGGTGACGATCGTGGAGTTCACCGATTTTCAGTGCCCCTTCTGCAAGCGCGCTATGGAAACGCTGAAACAGGTTGAAAAGGCCTACCCCAAAGAGGTGCGGATCATCGCCCGGCAATACCCGCTTCCTTTTCATGACCGCGGCAAACCGGCGGCGGAAGCCGCGTTGTGCGCCAAGGAACAAGGAAAATACTGGGAGTACCGCGAGAAGCTGTTTGAAAACCAGACCCACCTCGACGATGCGGACTTTCGCACCTACGCCAAAGACGCCGGCCTGAACGCCAAGAAGTTCGACCAGTGCCTCAGCGAGCACCGCCAGGCCGCCCGGGTGGAAGCCGATCTGGCCGATGGAAAACGCTTCGGCGTGAACGGCACGCCTCACTTCTTCATTAATGGTGAATCAGTCGTTGGGGCCCAGCCGTACGAGAGCTTCAA
>MGUR01000003.1:70183-75509 GCA_001800075.1 Elusimicrobia bacterium RIFCSPLOWO2_01_FULL_59_12 | reverse complement strand
CTCCTATATGCCATGAGTCTAAAAAGTGTTACCTATGTCTTCGGTATAATGTGTAACCTATGATTCAGGAAGGACAGTAGGCGTTCCTTTTGCAAATTCGACGCGATCCGGGCATAATAGTCGGACGCTTATGCCGCCCCTCCTCCCGTTTGACCGCGAGCGCTTCGTCCGGTTTTTCTTTTTCGCGGCCTTTGCCTGGGTCGCCTATCAGCTGTTCGTCCTGTCGCGGCCCTTTCTGCCCGGGTTGCTGGCCGCGGTGATGCTGGCGATGGCCTTTTCCCCCTTACGCGACTGGGTGCATAAAAAAATGCGAAGCCGCACCCTGGCGGCGCTGGTCATGAGCGCCGGCGCGCTGGTCATGGTGGTGCTGCCGTTGATCGCGATCTGCCAGGTGATCATTCAAGAAGCGGGGAAGCTTCTGCCGACCGTGCAGGAGCTGCTGGAAGATGTGCAGAAACATGACCTGGTCGCCTTCAAGGAGCGCATCCCGGTTCCGCTGCAGGCGGTGTTCTACTCCGCCTCCACCTTTCTACGCACGGTGAACATCGATCTGAAAAGCATGGTTCTGGATAATGCGACGAAAATCGGCGCCCTGATCAGCTCAGGCGGGCTGTTTTTGGCGCGGCACGCGCTGTTTGCGCTGTTCAACGCGATCGTCATGATGATCGTCCTGTTCTTCATGTTTCGCGACGGCGACCGGTACGCCAAATGGTTTCTTAACGCGATCCCGATGCGCCTGGAGCATAAACAGGCGCTGGTGGCGCGCGTGTATGAAACGTTCCGGGCGATCACCATCGGCGTTTTCGCCACCGCCGCGGCCCAGGGTCTCACGGCCACCATCGGGTTCTGGATCGCGGGTGTCCGGCTCCCCCTGATGCTGGGAATCGGGACGGGCCTGGCGTCCCTCATCGGTGCTTCCTTTTTGGTGACGGTGCCGGTGGGGCTGACGATGCTGGCGAACAATGTGCCGTGGGGACTATTCCTGCTGGCGTGGGGCATGGGCCTGGTGGGGCTGATGGATAACTTTCTCAAGCCGATTTTGATCGGGTCCCGGGCCCGCATGCCGTTTGTCCTGATTTTCTTCAGCATCCTGGGCGGTTTGAAGCTCTACGGGCTGATGGGCTTGTTCCTCGGCCCGATTCTGGTCGCGACGTTCCTCACCTTTCTCAAGATTTATCAAGAGGAGTACCCCGCCTGATACCGATGCCCTACTGGATCGAGTTCAATCTCTTCGTGCTGGTCATGCTGGCGCTGGACTTGAGCGTGTTTCACCGCAAGGCGCATGAGGTGCGATTCCGGGAGGCCGCCGGGTGGAGCGTTTTCTGGATCGTCCTTTCGCTTCTCTTCAATGTGGGGATTTACGTCTGGATGGGGAAGGTCCGGGCGCTGGAGTTCCTGGCCTGCTATCTGGTCGAAAAATCCCTCAGCGTCGACAACCTGTTCATCTTTTTTATCCTGTTCCACACGTTCCACGTCAAAGCGCAGTATCAGCATAAGATCCTTTTTTGGGGAATTCTCGGCGCCCTGATAATGCGGGGCCTGTTCATCGCGGCCGGGATTTCGCTCCTCCACCGGTTTCACTGGATGATTTACGTGTTCGGCGCCATTCTGCTCCTCACGGGGATCAAAATGGCCCTGCGGAAGCCGGAGGAAGAGACGGACCCCGCGGCCAACATCGCCCTCAACTTCATTAAGCGGCACCTGCCCGTGAGCGATCATCAGGATCATGATCACTTCTTTACCCGGATCAAGGGCCGGTGGATGGCCACCCCGCTCTTTGTGGTCCTGCTGACGATTGAATTTACGGACGTGGTCTTTGCCCTGGATTCCATCCCGGCCGTTCTGGCGTTTTCCACCCACTCGTTCATCGTGTATACGTCGAACGTCTTCGCGATCCTCGGGATGCGGGCGCTCTATTTCGCCATCGCCCAAATCGTCCCGAAACTCCATTACCTGCATTACGGTTTGTCCGCCATTATCGTGGTGGTGGGCGTTAAAATGATCCTGTCGAATGTCATTCATATCCCTATCGGCGTTTCTCTAGGCGTCACCGTCGGGATTTTGGTTCTCACCACCGCGGCTTCCCTCCTGCGAAAGCCCGCTTCCTAAACTCATGACGTCTTCCGGCCGCGATCGGCTTCTGGCGTTTCTTTTGGCGCTGGCGGCCTTTGGCGGTTACGCCGGCTTCCTCAGCCGGGCGTACGTCTTTGAAGGGCTGGTCCGCGCGATGCCGATTGAAACCGGCCGCTGGGCCCATCTGTTCGCGGGCAATTATCTGTTGTACGGCCCGCTGGGGCTGACGTTCCATGCCCTTCTTCAGGCGGCCGGCTTTCAACACCTGGCCGTGACGTCCCTTCAGATCCTGGACGCGGTCCTGGGATCGGCCGGAATTTTTCTTTTTTACCGGATTCTTCGAAGGCTGGGAGGCGACGTCTTTTCCAGCGCCGCGTGGACCGCGGTGCTGGGGTTTTCTCTGGGGTACTGGCTCTGGAGCACCGACGCCGAAAACTACATACTCTCCACCCTGCTTCTCATGACTGATTTTTACTTTCTGGTGAGGCTCGCCCGGGGAGAGAAGGTGGACCCGGTCGTCCTGGGCGCGCTTCACGGCCTGGCGATCCTCGGCCACATCATGAACGTTGTTTTCGGCGCCGTCGCGCTTTGGTTCCTGGCCTGCGCCTATGGCCGGGCCTGGCGGCGGCCCGTCGGGCGTTATGCGGCCGCGGCGACGGCGGTGCCGCTGTGCGCTTACGCCGCGGTGCTGGCGTTCGTTCAGAAGCCGGCGACGGTCCAGGAGGCCCTGATCTGGTTCATTGGGAGCGCGGGGGACCGTCACGGCTCGATCACCTTCGGCGGGGGGCTCAGCGCCGCCAAGTTCTGGGAATGGATCAAGATGTCGCTGCATATCGTGGGGTCTTTCCAGCCCGCCTACCCTCATCCCCCCGCCTGGACGATCGCGCCCGCCGCTCTTGCGGCGGCCTGGGTGTTGTTGGGTTTCTTTGGGGTTGGTTTTCTTGTCCGCTTCAGGCGGGTGCTGCGGGATGAGCGCGCTGTGGCGGGAGGGTGTTTGATCTGGCTGGCGGCCTACGCCTGCGTGTTCACGCGCTGGCAGCCGTGGACGATGGTGTACCGCGTGAGCGATTTGATTCCGGTCAGCGTTCTGCTGTTCCTGGCGTATCAACAAGTCCAGGCCGTGCGTCGGTATGCGAGGCCGGCGGTCGCGGCGTTGGCGCTCTGCCTGGGGATCGGCAATCTGGGCGCGGAGATATATCCGCGATCGTTTGCGTCCAACAACCCTCATCTGGCCCGCATGGCGTTTTTAAAAGCGCGCACCGCCGAAGGGGATTGGATCGCCGGGATCGGCGGGCTGGATGAAATGTACATTCCCACCTTCGCGCAGCGGCGGCCGCTGGTGATCGGGCGCTACGCGGGAGAGCCCGCCCGGCTGGCGGCCCTGATCAAAAACCTCCTCGCGAAAAAGCAGAACATTTTTATCACCTCGCGCATTTTGGAGGACGATTCATGGAAAGCGTTTTTCAGCCTTTATTCGCTCTGGCTGAACGCGCGCGATGACTCCGGCTTTGCTTTGTACCAGGTGAGGCGTTGAACACATACAGGCCCATCGCGGCCGTATGCCTGGCTTGTTTCGCCGGGCCGGTGGATGGGGTAGAAACGAGTCAACCTCTGGTGAGCAGCGCGGCTCTGGTGAGCAGTGCGCCCGCGGCGGGTTGTCTATCGAGCGCAACGGCGGTCGGCGCTTGCTGGGAGAAAGAGCTCGAAAAAGTGCGGCAAGCCGGGGAAGCCTGCCAGGCGGACATCGACGCCTTTTGCGAGGGCATTCAGGTCGGGGAAGGCCGGCTCGAAGCCTGTTTAAAAGCGCACAAGCGGAAACTTTCGAAGAAATGCAGAGAATCTCTCACCCCGTCATTCCCGCGTACGCGGGAATCCAGTACACGATGATTCTGGATCCCCGCGTACGCGGGGATGACGTCACGAGAGAAATCGGCGCACGTTTTCCAGCATCTGCGGGGGGGGCACGCCCACCACATCCAGAAAAGCCGCTTCGAACGTCATCCCGCCCCGCAAGCGCTCCATGAAGGAAGGAATCCACGAATCGCCGCGCTCCTTGGCCACGTAGAGCACCAGCGCCTCCGCCTGCAGGTAGGCCAAATAAACCACCAGCGGGCTCGCATTTTTTTTGGTGATCACTTCTTCCATCCGGCCTATCTCCATCCAGGGCGCTTTCCGGGTCAGCTTGGCCAGTTCGTCGAGACGGTTCGCTTTCCAGAAGCCGTTTGAGGCGCTGGAAAACGAATAGAACTGAGCGACCCCCTCGTGGAACCACACCGGCAGGTCTTTCTTATAAAGGAAATTCACGAAGGCGTGCGTGTATTCATGGCGGAGCCGTCTCCGGTATTCGTCGTCTCCCCCCGGCGGCGGGTCGATGCGCACCCGGATGCGCCCGTCCCGGCGGTCAAAAAAACCGCCCAGCCACATGGGCGCGTACCACGCTTCCAGAAACTCTTGGCTGGTAAAGATGATCACGGGGAAACGAATCGGGGGATAGACGCCGAACCGGGAGCCGAGGTCTCTGTACGCGTCATCCAGATGTTTGACGGCCTGCCAGGCCTGTTCCCGCCGCTCCGCGCCGTTGAACTGCACGTGAAAATGGGAAAAGTCCTGCTCCGTCAGCCGGCCCTCAATCGCGTGCGCCCGCTCTTCCAGGCGTTTTCGCAGGTCCTCAGGCAGCCGGGGGTTCAGTTTCAGGGCGCGATCGAAACTCGCCGCCGCTTTGTCATTCTGGCCGTCATGGTGCTGCAGGAGGCCTTTCAGCAAATACGCTTCCGAGAAATCAGGCTGTCGTTCGAGCGCCCGCTCGAGGTTGATCTTGGCCGCTCCGTAGTCTTCCCGATAATATGCCTGGACCGCCACCGACAGAAGCCGGACCGCTTCCGGCGAATCGGCCGCCATGACGGACGGGACCGGGGTCCCGCTTAAGAAAAACATCGCAAAGGAAATAAGAAGCCTCGCTCCCCGGTGGGAGAGGGTGCACCATTTTTTCGCTTCCCTTTTCCCGCCGGGAGAAGGGGTCGGGGGGTGAGGCTTGGGCTGACAATTTGATAGACTCGGTTTCATCATGAGAGGAAAAGTATACCTCATCGGCGCGGGCCCCGGAGATCCCGGTTTGTTGACGCTGAAGGGACGCGACGTCCTGGCGAAGGCCGATGTGGTTATTTACGACGCGCTGGTCAACCCGCAGCTTCTGGCCTGGGCCAGACCGGGAATCCCGAAACTCTACGTGGGAAAACGCGGCGGCCAGCACGGT
>MGUR01000003.1:59989-70163 GCA_001800075.1 Elusimicrobia bacterium RIFCSPLOWO2_01_FULL_59_12 | reverse complement strand
TGAAAGGCGGCGACCCGTTCCTCTTCGGCCGCGGCGGCGAGGAAGCCCTTTTCATGTACGAGCACGATGTTCCGTTTGAAATCGTGCCCGGGATCTCCAGCGCCTCCGGCGCGCCGACGTATGCCGGCATTCCTCTGACGGACCGGCATCTGGGTTCCATGGTGACGATGGTCACCGGCCATACGGGAGAAGGCCGCCGGATCGCTCCGGTGGAATGGGCGCGCATCTCGCGCAAAAACACGCTGCTTGTTTTTATGGGTCTTGATCAGCTGCCGGTCATCACAGACCGCCTCCTGAGACACAATTGGTGGGCGGACACGCCGGCGGCCGTAATCCGCTGGGGGAGCACCTACCACCAGCAAATCGTGGAAGGGACGCTCGGGGACATCGCCCGGAAGGCCAAAGAAGCGAACCTCGGTTCCCCGGCGCTGGTGGTGATCGGACGCGTCGTGTCCCTGCGCAAGAAGCTGCGCTGGTTTGACACCAAAAGCCTTTTCGGGAAGACGGTGGTGATCACCCGCGCGTTGGACCAGGCGCCGGAGTTCGCCCGGCTGCTGGAGGAACATGGCGCCGAAGTGCTCAATTTCCCGACGATCCAGATCCTGCCTCCCCGCAGCTGGGACCCGCTCGACAAGGCGATCAAGTCCGTGTCCCGTTTCGACTGGATCCTTTTCACCAGCGTCAACGGCGTGAAGGGGTTTTTTGAGCGCCTGAATGTTTTGGGAGGCGACGTGCGGGACCTGAAGGGGATCCGCCTGGGCGCCATCGGTCCCAAAACCAGCGGCCGTTTGACGCAGTTCGGGTTGAAGGTGGATAAGTTTCCGGATGAATACCGCGCCGAGGCGTTGGCGGAGGTCTTAGGGGATGTCCGCGGCTGCCGGGTGCTCCTGGCCCGGGCGGAAGAAGCGCGGGATGTCCTGCCCGAAACCTTGACCGACAAAGGGGCGGTCGTCACGATCGCCCCGGTGTACCGGACCCTCAAAGCCCGCCGCGCGGCGCCGGAGATCAGACAGCGCCTCTTGGAAGGGCGCGTGGATGTCGTGACGTTCACCTCCTCTTCCACCGTGCATGGCTTCCTTCAGCACTTTGGCGCGCGGGAGCGAAAACGCATCTTTGAACACACCCGGGCCGCCGCCATCGGGCCGATCACGGCGGCCACGCTCCGGGAGTATGGCATCCGCCCCGCCATCCGCGCCTCGCGCTACACGATCGAAGCCCTGTCCCGGGCTATTGTGAAGCACTTCAAATGACGCCCCCCTTTCGGGCCGCGCTCTTCCTGGCGCTGCGGCGGGCGGGGGCCCTGATCAAACGCCACATCGACCGGCCCAACAAAGTCCTCTTCAAAGGGAATAGTTCGATTAATCTGATCACCTGGGTGGACAGCGCCAGCGACCGGCTGATCCGCCGGATAATCCAGAGGCGTTTTCCGGGTCATGATTTTCTGACGGAAGAATCCGCGCCGGCCCTGAAAGGTTCGGCGTTTAAGTGGGTCATCGATCCCCTGGACGGCACGACCAACTACGCGCATCACTATCCGCAATGTTGTGTATCCATTGCGCTGGAGGTCCGCGGCGAGGTCCTCCTGGCCGGGGTGTTTGATCCTTTTCGCGACGAGCTTTTTTGGGCGGAGAAAGGGCGGGGCGCGTTTATGAAAACCCGCGGGGGATCCAAACGTCTGCGCGTCTCTCGGACCCGCCGCCTCAAAAAGTCCCTGCTGCTGACCGGGTTCCCCTATGACCGCCGGGAGCGGGGGGATCTCTACTTGAGCTACGTGCGGGCGTTTTTGCGGAAGATCCAGGGGATCCGCCGCGCCGGGGCCGCCGCCCTCGATCTTTGCTGGGTGGCCTGCGGGCGGGTGGACGGCTATTGGGAGTGGCGTTTAAAACCCTGGGATTCGGCGGCCGGCAAGCTGATCGTCGAAGAAGCGGGCGGCCGGATGTCGGATTTTTCGGGAAAACCCTTCAGCATCTACGGAGAGCAAACCCTGGCCACCAACGGCAGGATTCACAAAGAGATGCTGCGGGTGATGGGGAACTTGAGGCGAAGATAGAGGATGGAAGATGGATGAGGGTCAAGGAAGTTTTTTAATAAAAGATTCCTCGACTATCTTCCATCCTCCATCTTCCATCTCTATGTTGTTTTTAGGCGGCGGGCGGAGGGAAAACGACTTCGTTGGGGTCCATGTTGACCAGGGCGTCGCTTTTCCCGGCCGCGCGATGATCCGGCGGGCGGATGGGGATCCAGAAGGCGAACCGGCTGCCGATGCCGACCTCCGACTCGACGCGGATCTCGCCCTTGTGCGCTTCGATGATAAACTTGGCCACCGCCAGACCCAGTCCGTAGCCCGCCGAGCGGTCCCCCGGACGCACCTGCTGGAACTTATCAAAAATGCGAGATTGGGCTTCCCGCGGAATCCCGCGCCCGGTGTCCACGACATCAAAAAGGACGCGGCCGTTTTCCGACCGGACGGTCACCGTGATGCTCCCCTCCGGCGGGGTAAATTTGACCGCATTGCCCACGAGATTGTCGAGCACCCGATCGAGCAGTTTCCGGTCGCCGGAGGCGGTCATGTTGGAATCCCCCAGGACGGCCAGCTTGAGGTTGACCTTCTTTTGTTCGGCGATGACGCCAAAGGTGTTTTTGATTCGCTGGAACACATCGACCACGGGGATCACTTCGATCACCAGGTCAATCTTGCCCTGCTCGAAGCGCACCACGTCCAGGATGTCGGTGACCATTTGACTCAGCCGAACGCCCGCTTCGCGCGCCATGCGCAGGTATTCTAAAACCTTCGCGGCCGCTCCATCCCCCAACTGCCGCTTCATCAAGTCGAGATAGCCCAGAACGGCCGAGAGCGGGCCGCGCAGGTCGTGGGTGATGCCGCTCAACACCTGTTCCTGCACGTAGTCCCACTGCTTGCGGAAGGTGATATCCCGCACCACGACGATAAATCCCCCCGTCTTATCCTGTTCCGCTTCCACCCGCTCGACCCAGAGGCGATAGAGGTGCTTTCCGTCGGCCCACGCGACATCGACTTCTTTTCCTAGATTCGGCTGCGCTCCGGTGAAGACCGGTTCCAGATAAGGTTCCAGGAACCCTCGCGGCACCTGCACGCCGCTTACCATGCGCGCCTCCCGGCCTTCCTGCTCCAGGCTCAGGAAAACGCGTCCCAGTTCGTTGGACAGCTGCACCCCGCCCTGGGCGTTGAAAAATAAGATGCCTTCCGGGAGCGATTCGACCAGCAGCGACAACAGTTTGCGCTCCAGCGCCAGGTCGCGCGGGAACGCTTCGGCCCGCTTCCACTGCGGGATCAACCAGCGCGCCGTCGCGGCGATCGGAAACAGCTCCTTGATGCCGGAGGGAGGGTCCTGGAGCATCGCGTCCCGGCCGCGGATGTAGCTGTCCACGCGGCCGGCGAACTGGGCGAGCGCCTGGGCGGTCTCCTCGCGGCGCGTCCCGACCAACGCCATGAAGGGGATCCGGGCGATCAGCAGGATGCCCGCCATGCAGATGACGAAAAAGATCACGGGCGCATAGGCCCAGGTCGTATGCTGCGTGATGAGAAAAATCCAGTCGGACGCCGGGTCGAAGTGGAAGGTGATCAGCCACTTCCAGGACAGGCGGCGGGGCAAACGCACGATCCCGGACGTTTCTTTGCTCCGCGCGCGGTCAAGCGTCTGCGCCAGCGCGCCGGCGGGGATGACCGGGTCAAACGAAGAAAACATCGGATTTTTTTCAAAGTCATAAATCGAGGCCCGGATGTGCCACAGCGAGGCTTCTTCCCTCAGAAGCCCCCAGGCGCGAGCGGCGTCCAGAAAAACGATCAGGGCGCGGTTCTTGCCGAGCGGCCGGGCGACGGTGAAATACGGCTTGGCCTGAATGATGAGGACCGGTCCCATCGTCGTTTTTTGCGTCTCGAGCGCCCGCAGCTGCAGGACAGAGACCCTGGGGTCCAGGGGTTCCAGCCGGAGCCCGGGACGAACCCAGCGCTGCGCCTGGCGGTTTCTGTTGTCGATGAGAATCAGAGCCGCCACGTCCCTCCGGGAATTCGCGATATCGCGGAAGGTGGCCGATTCAATGGAAAACTTCTCGATCCAGCGGGCCATCGACGCCTGCTCGGAATGGAGCAACTCCGAGACGCTTTTGACCCAGCGCTGGTTTCGCGTCACGGCGGCAATTCGAACCTGGTAAAAGTCCCAGTACGTGAGGCCGCCGATCCCCGAGATCCCGACAGCCAGCATCAGCCAATAGTACAGCCGTTTGGGTTTCATCGCTCTAAGTGTAGGGGGTCTATGTAAAACCCAAGTCACACACCTGTAAAATAGCTGTAAAAATGGCGCAAAAACGATCAGATTAGGGTCCCTCCATCGTCACCCCCGCGGAAGCGGGGGTCCAGCGACTTTGACGCCACCGGATTCCCGCCCTCCACACAACGGGGCGTGCGCGCCTGCAGTGTGGCGTGCGCGCTTTCGCGGGAATGACGGCTAATGACCAGTCCGTTTAGTAAAATCTCCCTTATGCCCTTTCCTGCCACACGCCTCCGTCGTTTACGCATCAACCCCTTGGTCCGTGAGCGGTTGGAAGAAACCGAAGTCTCCCCCGCCCGCTTGATCGCGCCGCTGTTCGTCCGCCCCGGACGGAAAGAGCGGCGGCCGGTCGCTTCCATGCCCGGCCAGTACCAGCTGTCCATCGACCGTTTGATCAACGAAGCCGGCCAGCTCTATAGCAAAGGAGTCGCTTCCGTCCTGTTGTTCGGCATTCCCCTTCGCAAAGATCCCCGGGGGTCGGACGCTTACATCTCGAACGGGATCGTGCAGCAGGCGGTTCGCGCTCTCAAAAAATCACTCCCCAAGCTGATGGTCATCACCGACCTCTGCTTCTGCGAATACACCGATCACGGGCATTGCGGGATATTGAAGGGCGGCGAGCTGGACAACGACGCCACGCTCAAGATCCTCGCCAAAGCGGCGGTGGCGCAGGCGAAGGCCGGCGCGGACATCATCGCGCCCAGCGGCATGATCGACGGCATGGTGAGGACGATCCGCGCCGCCTTGGACCGCGCGGGGTTCAAGAACACCCTGATCATGAGCTACGCCGCCAAGTATGCCTCGGCGTTTTACGGTCCGTTCCGCGCCGCCGCCGAAAGCGCCCCGCGCTCCGGCGACCGCACGAGCTACCAGATGAACCCGGCCAACGCGGAGGAGGCCCTGCGGGAAGTGGCGCTCGACATTCAAGAAGGGGCCGATATCGTGATGGTCAAACCCGCGCTGGCGTATCTGGACATCATCCGCCGGGTGAAGGAAAAATTTCATGTCCCGGTCGCGGCCTATAACGTCTCCGGCGAGTACGCCATGGTCAAGGCCGCGGCGCAGAACGGCTGGATCGACGAGGCCCGGATCATCCGGGAGATCCTCCTGTCGATCCGGCGCGCCGGCGCCGACTGGATCATCACCTACCACGCCAGAGACTACCTCAGATGACTGGATTACTGGATAACTGGATTACCAGTCATCCAGTCATCCGGTGATCATGCCCCCTGATTTTTATTATCTGGAAACCGACGGCCAGGTGTTCCTGGTCCGCGATGGGAAACGCTGGCGGTTCCCCCGATCGCTCCGAGAGGTCCCTTTTCGATTCAAGCCGCTGTTCCCCATCCCCATCGGAAACCTCCAGGTGCTTTACGCGCACCCCCTTCTGAAGAGTCACCCGGACCATTGGTTTCATAAAGATGATGTCATCGGCCGGGTCGATATCGATCCGGTGGTTCAGCGCGCGGTGAACCGGACCCTGCCGCGCGGCGCGGCCAAGGTCGCGATCCTTGAAAGAGGCAGGGTGCTCATGGTGATGGCCAACCGCGGCCTCACAAGAGGCATGTGGAACCTTCCCGGCGGGTTCATCGGTTACGGGGAACATCCCACGGACAGCGCGTGCCGCGAGGTTCTTGAAGAGATCGGCGTGCGGGTCCGTTTGGTCCGGCTGCTGGGTGTTTATTCGGAACGGTTTAAACGTACCGGCGGGTTCATGCTGAGTTTTGTCTATCTGGGGAAACGCTTAAACTCGAAACTCCAGCCGGACCCGGGTGAGATTCAAGACGTTCGTTGGATGCCGGTCCGCCAGGCGCTTCGCGAGACGAAAAACCCGTTTGCTAAAGCCGGCCTCCGTGACTACCTCAACCGTAAGACTTCCGTCTAAAGACGTCGGTTTCCAGCGACGAAACCCGGTCCAAAAACAACTTGCCGTCCAAGTGGTCGATTTCGTGCTGGAACACCACGGCTTCAAAGCCGTGCGCGCTGATCCTTAAAGTCCCGCCGTTTCGATCCAGCCCCACGACCTCCACGCGATCCTCCCGCAAAACGTTACCCGTGTAGTCCGGAACGCTCAAGCATCCTTCCCTCAGCAGGCGGGGGTGGCTGCGGTGAACGATCGAAGGGTTGAGCATCGCCAGGCGCCCGTGGCGGCTGCCCGGTTTGTCCACCCGCGAAGCGTCTAGAACAATCACCCGCAGGGATGTCCCCACCTGGGGCGCGGCCAGCCCGACACAGCGTGGATGATGGTCCAGCGTCGCGAACATCCGGTCGATGAGAGTCTGGAGGGCGGGGTCCTCCGGATCAGCGGAAAATGCGGGTTTTTTAAGGACGGGATCTGGAAGCTGAAGGACTCTCAGAGTCACAAGACAACGGGTTCGATTCCGTGCAGGGTCACGTCCAGGCGAAGCGCGCGCCCGAGACGTTTAAGGCGCCGCTCCAGGGCCTGAGCTTTGGCGCGGGAGGGGATTTGGACCTCCAAGAGCATCACATACAGCGCTTTGCCTGAGCGCTTCAGAATGCGGGTGTTTAAGTCGGTGATATTGACGCGCTGATCGGCGATGGTTCGGGTGATGCGGTAAACGATGCCGGGCCGGTCGGTCCCGTATACCGAAATCAGATGGGTCGCCTGGGATGGCCGCCGGACACGGGCCAAACCGGCTGCAATCGGCTTGGCGCTGACCGCGAGGCCGTGTTTTTTCTGAAGGGGAGGGAGGCTTTTCGTCAGGCGGGCGCCGGCTCCGGCGTTCGGGAGGCCGATGACCAGCATCATCGCGAACTCCCCGCCCAGGCGGGTCATGCTGGCGTCTTCGATATTTCCCCTCAACTCGAAAACCAGACGCGTGACCTGGGAGACCATCCCGGGACGGTCTTTCCCAAAAGCACTCAATAAATAGAAACTTTTCATAAGGATGGATTACTAGATGATTGGATTACTAGATAACCAGTCATCAAGTTATCTAGTCATCTGTTGTTACGGTTCTAGTTCCGTGTTCCAGTAGACGGTGTCGATGAAGCGCTGCCAGGAGGCCTTGATTTTGAAGGGGGCTCGGAAAACCAGGGACGCGCTCCCGCGCCATTTCGGTTTGGAGGGCTTGATCAGCAGTTTCATCCCCGCTTCAACCGGGAGCTTGTCGGCCTTGCGCAAATTACAGGGCATGCACGAGGTGACGATGTTGGACCAGTCCGTCCTGCCGCCGCGGGAACGCGGCAGGACATGCTCCAGATTGAGTTCCTGGGTGCCGAATTTACGGCCGCAATAGCAGCAGTGATACCCGTAGTGCTCATAGATGTTCCGGCGGGTGAATTTGACGTCCCCGACGGGAAGCTTGTCGTAGCTGCGAAGGCTGATGACTTCGGGAATGGCGATCCGAAAAGACGGCGTGGACACGTATCCGCCGGGGTGGTTGGCGGTCATCTGGGAAAGTTCCCGCCAATCGTCAAAATTGTAGGTCCGGTACTCTTCGTCAACGACGCGCGCGTGATCCAGGTAAACGAGGGAGAGGGCGCGCTGCCACGGGGTGATGTGGACGGCGTAGAAATTGCGGTTCAGGACCAGAACATCAGTGGACATTAATAGGAATCCTCGTGGTTCGACTCCCCTTCGGCTCGCTCACCACGGATCCGACCCGCGCTTGCGGTGAGCGAGTGGAGCGAGTCGAATTCGCCAATTCTAAGCGATTTTTAAACAGCATGTCAATTTAACTCAAATTTAACGTGGGCGACATTGCCCTGTAACATTCCAAGGGTAAACTGACATGGTGAGAAAATCAACCTTAATTATGGCGGCTCTGGCGATCCTCTGCGCGGGAACCCTCCGGGCGGAGGGCAACCCCGTGCAGTACCTGCCCGGGATGGCCGCCTCGGGCGGCCTGCCTCGCGAGATCATCACCGATCTGACGAACTACCCCAACCCCTTTGATTCCCGCAAGCCGGGCATGGAAGGCCAGACCCTTATTTCCTACATGCTGGCCAAAGACGCCAAAGTCTCCGTGGAGGTCTACGGCCTGCTGGGTCACCGGGTGCGCAGCTGGGAATTCACGGCCGGCGCCAACGGCGGCCGGCAAGGGTCCAATTTAATCACCTGGGACGGCACCAATGACGCCGGCCGGAAAGTGTCCAAAGGCGGCTACCTGGCCCAGATCGTGATTGAAACCCCCGAAACCACCGTCACCGCTGTCCGCAAAATCGGCGTTATTCACTAACATCGTGGCAACATGATAGCGTGATAACGTGGTAACGCTACATAATCGTTAACCCGCTGATTCCCCGATCAAGTAAAATCACTTCGAACTTTATCACGTTACCACGCTGCCACGTTCTTCAAATGGACAAAAAAGAAGCCAAGAAACTGGGCGCCTGGATCTCCCTGCTGGGGGGCGCCTGCTTTGTGCTGGGCGCCCTGGCGGCGATCTATGTGGCTTTTATGATGCCTCCCGATACCGCTGTTGACGTGCTGGCCTGGCTGGGCCGCACCTTCCGCCCGAGATAACCGGCGCGTCCGTTGCCTTACATTTAACGCTCAATTTACAGTACCGTAATACCCCCGTAACATGCATCAGGTATCCTTGTGGCATGAGGATCGATGCAATGAAACCCGAACAGGCCTTATCGGCGATCAACCTGATGCAGAACGACATGGTGCAGTCGGTCGTTCACGACCTGCGCACGCCGATGACCGTCATCAAGGGGTATATCCAGCTGTTGATCAGCGGCGGGATGGGCGAGATGCGCTCGGAGCAGATGGCGCTCCTGCAGCGCTCGGTGGCCCCCCTGGAAGACCTGATCCTTCTCACGGACAACCTCCTTCAATCGCTTTCCCTTCAAAGAAGCCAGGTGGAACTGAACGCGGCGCCGGTCGACCTGGACAAGCTCCTGGCCGAGACGCTCGAGTTTTATCAGCTCCCTTTTCAGGAGCGGGGCCTGCGGATTTTCCGCGACGGGAACACGCTGGGTGAGAAAATCCTCGTGGACCTCTTCTGGTTCAAACGCGTCCTGAACAACCTGCTTTGGAATGCCTTCAAGTTCACGCCCGACGGCGGCCAGGTGACCTTTGCCGTAGCGCGCAAAAACGGAGGCCTGGAAATCAACATTCGAGACACCGGCCGGGGCATCCCCGCCAACCGTCTGGATACGATTTTTCAGAAGTTCGAACAAGCGGCCCCTGAAAAAGACAGCAAAATCGGCTCCGGTCTGGGCCTCTGGATTTGCCGCCGCGTGATGGAGCTTCACGGCGGCCGTATTACCGTTCAGTCGATCGAAGGCCGCGGCAGCTGCTTCACCCTCTGGCTCCCCCCCGAAAGAATCCTCTAAATTAGGTCTCTAGTCCCCTTGACGGTTCCAACAAGGGGGTCTATACTGAATCGAGATGAAGATTTTCGCCGCCCTGACCGCCTTCTCTTTACTCTCCGGCCCGAGTCCCGCGCCTTCACCGAAACCCCAGATCACAGCGTCGTTGTCCCAGTCTTTCCTGAAGGCCCATCCCGCCCAACCGCTGCCGGCTCTCGACTACATCCTCTTCTCCGCTTAAAATCAACCCGATTCCGTTAGGCTCATTTTTAACAGGGAGCCTTTTTTTACGTTGAAATACGGTGGGTTCGGGGATAAAATCCCTCCACAATGGATTCCCAACAATTTCTCGAAGTCGCCGTGAAGAGTCTGCCGGGCGGGCTCGTTTTGGTGGATCTCAAAGGCAAAGTCCGGGCGATCAACGAAGCCGGCCGGCACATTCTCGGCTTGACGGTCCCGATCGAATCCGGCGCCGATTGCGAACGCGCGTTTTCCGAACATCCTAAACTCGCCAGGATTCTGCTGCACGCCTGCGAAAAACTCGACCCCGCCAACCGTCAGGAAGTGACCACCACCCGGCC
>MGUR01000003.1:38041-59978 GCA_001800075.1 Elusimicrobia bacterium RIFCSPLOWO2_01_FULL_59_12 | reverse complement strand
AGCCGGTCGGCGTCGGGATGAATTTCCAGGACATCACCCGGCTGATCCCGCTGATGGACTCCCACCGCTTTCTGGACATCGCTTTGAGGAACCTCCCCGGCGGGCTCATCTTTATCGATCTTCAAGGGAAAATCCGCGGCATCAACCAGATGGCCGAACAGCTGCTCGGCCTGCCGCCGGAATCGATCGAACCCGGCGCCGAGTGCCACAAGGCGCTGGCCGATCATCCCAAAGTCGTGAAAGTCCTCTTGTCCACCTGCCAGAGCCAAACCCCGGTCAACCGCCAGGAGCTCGCGACCCACCGGGACGGCGAAAAAGTCACGCTCGGCTACGGCACCCTGGTCCTTCGGGACGCCAAGGGCCATCCCGTCGGCATCGGGATGACCTTCCAGGACATCACACGGTATATCCCTCTGCCCCTGCAGGCGCAGTTCATCCGCACCGTCGACCGCTTTTTTACGCCGTTCGCGTCCATCCTGGTGCTGGCCGGGGTCTGGATCGGTTTCGCCGAAACCTGGGCCAAGCACGTGTCCATCGGCCTCCTGCTTTTCCTGTTCATCTTCAACGAGGTGTCGGTGGCGCTGGCGCGCAAACATATCCCCTGGGCCAAGAAGATCGGCTACACGCGCCTGGCGACCAATTTTCTAGGGAATGTCTTTTTGGTGTATATGCTGGGGACGTTCTGGGGGCCGATGTGGCTGCTCTTTGTCCTGACGCCCGTCGCCACGGCCCTGTATGCGGACTGGAGCCGGACATTCTGGACCGCGGTCATTTCGGCCGGGTCCCTTTTAGGGATTTACTATTCCCGCGGGTTGGAGGGGGCCGTGGGATGGGGCCAGGCCTCCCTGCACGCGGCGTTCATCGTTTTCATCAGCCTGTTCGTCAATTCGATCGCCCGCATGGTCATGCAGATCCGCGCCGGTTCCCACGCCGCCCAGCAGAAGCCCCCGATCGAGATCCCCACCGCCGAGAAGATTTCAGAAAACACCCGACTCGCCGCTTGATGCCCGAAGTTGACGAAGGCTCATCTGTCCCTTCCGGCTGGCGTCAATGGATTCTCCGAGGATGCGCAGGGATTCCTGGGGGGCATGGAAGCCCGTGGAATTTTCCGCATTCACAAAATCCACGAAAAACTGCGCTTTTCGCTGCCAACGGTAGGCGTCCGCCAGGTCGGGTTCTTTCACGCCCATCCGGCGGGCCGCCTGCAGGTCCCGGATCAAGTCCACCAGGGCGTCGAGAGCCAGGCGCATCATGTGATCGGTCCGCCCCTGAATCGTTTCAACGCGCGCTTTAAGTTCCGCTTCCGGCCATTTATGACACGTTTGGCAGGCGCGATTGATGTTTAAGAGCGGGCTGCGTACATGATGATCGGAGATCTTGAGAGCGCCGACGCGCGTGTAGGGCATATGGCAGTCGGCGCAGGAGACGCCGGAACGGGCGTGAATCCCCTGGCTCCAGGTTTCAAATTCCGGATGCTGGGCCTTCAAAACCGGGGCGCCGGTCAATTCATGGACCCAGTCCGTGAAACCTTCTTCCTCGTAATAAGCGAGAATCTGGTCCACCTTCACGCCTTTCGCCCAGGGGTACGTTAATCGTTTCGTTTTCCCCTTGAAGTAGTACTCCACATGGCACTGGGCGCACGCGTAGGTGCGCATTTCCTGGCGCGTGGCCATGAGATTCACGTCATAGTTTTGGACGCCTTGCGAGGCTTTCAGGGCGCGGAGGCCCTCCAGGAAGGCCGGGCGGGTCACGCGCAGCTGCATCGTTTTAGGGTCGTGGCAGTCGATGCAGCTCACCGGGTGCGTGACCGATTTGCGCGCTTGGCTGTAAGGCAGCGGGTTCAGTTTTTCAAACCCCTTGATGAGGTCGCCGCCCCCCGCGTGCTTGTAGGGCGCATAGACGGACGCGTGGCAGTGCAGGCACGTTCCGGGCTGGGGTTTGTATTTTTGCCGCTGCGTGAAAAGCTGATCTTCCAGCATGTAGGCGTGCCCGCGTTTTTTCCGGTAATCGACGGAGAACGCATACCCCGCCCACAGGGTGCGCAATTGAGGGAACTCGTCGAGTTTGGAAGGGGCCGTCACCGTTCGCGGGTCGTCGGGCGTGACTTTTCGAGGGACGGCTTCGCTGCCTCCGAAGCGCGTGCGCTCCATGTCGACCGTGCGCTTGTAGCCGTCGTATTGAAAGGGAAAGTTCTTCCCCCAAACTTCCGGGTCGGTCGTGTCGTCATCCAGTTCCACGACGCGGTAAAACGGGTTTTTCGCCTCCTGCTTGCGCTCCATGATATTGATCAGAAGCGCCGCCGCGCCGAGCGCCGCCGCCGCGGATAGGAGCGCGAGCGCGATAAGTCGAAAACGTCCCTTCATGGAGCTCCTCCTGGATCGGGATGGCCGACGGATGGATGGCATTGAATGCAGGAAAACGAGGGCGCCTTGGGGTGGTCGATCGCTTGGACGATGTCCTGGTGGCAGCTCTTGCAGGCGTTGTTGACGATGCGGAGATTGCGTTCCTTGATCCGGATGGGTTCATGGAAACGGCCTGTTGTAAACGCGAACGAATGCCAGAACCCGTTGGAGGCTTTGGTGAGATATTTTGGAACCGCGGCGCGCGGCGTGTGGCAATCATTGCAGGCGGCCACGGACCGGTGGCTGGATTTGATCCAGCTGTCATGTTGACTCTGCATGACGTGGCAGTTGGCGCACGCGGCCGGATTGTTGGTCAAGTAGGATGTCCCTTTCGCGTAATGAAACGTGTACGCGCATAACCCGAAGGCGATTCCCAGAAGAACGGCCGGAACGGCTCCGGCGGCCTGCGGCGGCAATCTCATGGGGCTATTCTAGGAATTCCTGTCCTGGGTCGCCGTTCCATCGCGCCTGTCCTTCCCTCCGCGAGTGTGCAATTTGATTTTCCCGTTCACTATGATGGTGATCATAGTCCGTGGGTCGACAATTCATTATATTCGCGGCTGTGAACCGCGTTCTTTTCCGATGAACCGCTTGGAGCTGATCCGCCTGGGGCCTTACCGCGTCTTTTTTCCGCTCGGCGTGCTGGCGGGGCTGGTCGGCGTGGGCCATTGGGCGCTCTGGAGCGTCGGCTGGCTGAAGGAAAGCGACTCCTTCCTGCACGCCACGCTTCAGATTCAGGGGTTTCTCACGTGCTTCGTCTTCGGCTTTCTGATGACCGCGCTTCCCCGGTTTCTGGGCGCTTCCCCGGCGTCCGTTTTTGAATGGGGCGCCGCTTGGGCCGCGGAATTCCTCTTCATCGTGCTGACACTGGAGAAACACTGGCAGGCCGCCCAGACCTGCTTCCTGGCGGCGATCGCCGTCGCCGCCGTTTTCGCCGCGCGCCGCTTTCCCAGGCGGACGAAGAAACCCCCGGCGTCTTTCCTGCTGGTCGGCCTCGGCCTGGCCCAGGCGGTCGCGGGTTCGCTCCTGATGATGGCCAGCGGCTTCGGCCTGAAAAGCTACGCGGTGATGGAAACCGGCCGCCAGATGCTGCAGGTGGGGTATGTTCTCTGCCTGGTTCTCGGGATCGCCGGATACCTGGCGCCGTTTTTGATGGGGTATGCGGGCGATCCCGGCAGTGATCCCGAGGCCGCTCCCCTCCGGCGCGCAAATGTATGGACGACGCTGTTTCACGGCGGGGTCGGGGCGCTGATCGCCGGGACTTTCGTGTCCGAACGGTTCTATCCCCGAACCAGCCTCTGGGTCCGGGCGCTGGCGGTCTTGCTGCATATGGGGCTTTTCGCCCGGATTTACCGCCCGATGGTCCGGAAAGAAACGTACGTTTATTTCTTCCGCATCGCCTGCGGGATGATCCCGCTGGGGCTGATCGTGCAGGCGGGCTGGCCGGATCACCGGCTGGCCGGGTTGCATATTCTCTTCATCGGCGGCTACAGCCTCCTGGTCTTCTCGTTCGCGCTGGTCGTGGTGCTGACTCACGCGGCGCAGGCGTCCCTCCTGAACACCCGGCTTGTCCCGCTTTGGATCACGGGCATCGCCGTTCTGATCGCGATGGGATTCCGGCTCCTCGCCGAATGGGACGCCTGGCGCTACCCGACCTGGATTCACGCCGCGTCGGGGACCTGGATCCTGGCCGGCGCCTTCTGGCTGACGTATGTTTTCCCGAAGCTGTGGCGTTTTCCGATCGAGCCTCCTCCCGTCAAAATCACGTCCGAATCCGAATAAATCCACCGTGCAACCCGGCGGAGAGCCATTTAGTACAATTCCCCCGAAATCGAGTTCGCCGCATCCCCCCGAATATTTACAGGAGGACCCATGGTTTTTTCACTGATTCCCAAAGAACTGAAATTCTTCGAGATGTTTTCCCGCGCCGCCAAAAACGCGGTGGAAACCGCCCGGACCTACCAGGACCTGGTCAAGAATTTCCGCAACGATCACCCGTTCATCCAAAAAATCCGGGATCTTGAGCATGAAGGCGACGTCATCACCCACGAGCTCATGGACAGCCTGAACCGCACTTTCATCACGCCGTTCGACCGTGAGGATATCCACGGCCTGACCACCGATATCGACAACATCGTGGACGCCATCCAGGCGGTCAGCGACCGCATGCAGATGTATCACATCAACACCCAGGACCCCCCTTTGGGGAAATTGGCCGATATTCTGGAGAGGGCCGTTGTGGAAGTGGAGAAAGCGGTCCGGGAAATGGCGGATTTCAAAAACGCCCGACGGGTGCTGGATTTCTGCATCGAGATCAACCGCCTGGAAAACGAGGGCGACAGCGCCCTGTCAGAGGCGATTCAAAACCTTTTCAGGGGCGCCAAGGACCCCCTCGAGGTGATCAAATGGAAAGAGGTTTACGAGATCACCGAGGCGGCGATCGACCGCTGCGAGGACGTGGCGAACACCATCGAAGGCATCGTCGTGAAGAACGCGTAGGCGGATCCGGCCATGCCTGAGGCAACCTCCCTCCACCTGGTCATCGCGATCATTGCGATCGCGCTGATTTTCGATTACATCAACGGATTTCATGATTCCGCCAATTCCATCGCCACCGTCGTCTCCACCCGCGTGCTCACCCCGCGCCTGGCCGTGGCATGGGCGGCCTTCTTTAATTTCATCGCCGCCTTTTTCTTCGGGTCGCATGTGGCCGCGACCATCGGGAAAGGCGTCATTCATGCGGACGTGGCCGATCCGCTGGTGATTTTAGGCGGTTTGATCGGGGCCATCGTATGGGACCTCATCACCTGGTATTACGGGCTGCCGACCAGTTCGTCCCACGCGTTGATCGGCGGTTTCGCGGGCGCCGCCGTGGTGAAAGCGGGCTGGCAGGCGATCATTCCTTCCGGTTTTATCAAGATCGTCAGTTTTATCGTGATCGCTCCCGTGCTGGGGTTGATCCTCGGGTATTTTTTCATGGTGCTCGTTCTGAATCTCTTTCAGAAAAGCTCCCCGGCGAAGGTCGACCGCTATTTTCGCAAAGGGCAATTGCTTTCCGCCGCTTTCTACAGCCTGGGGCACGGCACCAATGACGCCCAGAAAACGATGGGGATCATCTATATCCTGCTCATCTCGTCAGGCCATTTGTCGATGGACGCAAACGTTCCGATGTGGGTGATTCTCTCCTGCCATGCGGCCATGGGGCTGGGCACCTATGCCGGAGGATGGCGGATCGTCAAAACGATGGGGCAGAAAGTCGCCAAACTCAAGCCCGTCCATGGGTTTTGCGCGGAGACAGCGGGCGCGGCCATGCTGATCGGCACCGCGCTGACGGGTATCCCGGTGAGCACGACGCACACCATTACCGGGGCGATCATGGGGGTGGGCGCCACCACCCGGCTGTCCGCCGTCCGCTGGGGGGTGGCCACCCGGATTGTCTGGGCATGGATATTGACGATTCCCGCATCCGCGCTGGTGGCGGCGGCCATTTACAAGGTCTTGCATCTCTTTTTATGAGCAAAACGCGGGTCCTGATCATTGAAGATGAGAAGGACATACTCCGCCTGCTGAAGTACAACCTGGAAAAGGAAGGGTACCAAGTCGTCAGCGCGACGGACGGGGCATCAGGGCTGGCGGCGGCACAAAAGGAAAAACCGGATCTCCTGATACTGGATTTGATGCTGCCCAAGCTGGACGGGATGGAGGTCTGCCGCACGCTGCGACAAGAGTCGCGAGTGCCCATCCTCATGCTGACCGCCAAAAAACAGGAAGTCGACCGCATCCTGGGGCTGGAGCTCGGGGCGGACGACTACGTCACAAAGCCTTTCAGCATCCGCGAGCTCCTGGCGCGCGTCAAGACGATCCTTCGCCGCAGCCAACGCCCGTCCCCGGAGACAGGGACCGGAAAGTTTGGCGACCTGCGTTTTGACGCCGAACGCTACACGGTGTCCGTCAAAGGCAAGCCGGTATCCCTGGGCACCAAAGAGTTCGCCTTCCTGAAGATTTTGTTGGAGGCGAACGGCAAAGCGCTGACCCGCGATCAACTGCTGGAAAAGGTCTGGGGCTATGACCGATCCATGGACATAGACACCCGGACCATCGATCAACACATCACCCGCTTGCGCGACAAATTGGGCAGTGAAGCCAAGCGCGTCGTGACCGTCAAGAACGTCGGCTACCGGTTTGAAACTCAGTAAGCCTTCCTTTGCCAAGAAACTGACCGCCAGCTATCTTTTTGTGGTGGCGGTGACCCTCCTCATCACCGGGGCCTACCTGACCCGGCGCCTCAAAGCCAATTACCTGATGAATCTGGAGACGTCCCTAAGCGCTCAGGCGCTGCTGATGCGCGACCAGGTCGCCCCCGTCGTGCTTGGCTCCGACGGGCCCTCCGCCTTGCCGGCGTTGGTCCGGGACCTGGGGCGGCGAATGGGTTACCGCGTGACCGTCGTCCGTGCGGACGGCGTCGTGGTCGGGGATTCGGAGCTCGGCGAATCCGAGCTGGCCGGCATGGATAACCATGGGAACCGGCCGGAGATCCAGTCGGCGCTGGCCTCCGGGAAAGGCGGGGCGACGCGCTACAGCCGTACGCTCAAGGAAGACATGCTGTATGTGGCGTCGCCGATTATTCTCAGGGAAAAACCGTGGGGCGTTTTGCGCGTGGCCCTGCCGCTTACGGAGGTGGGACACCGGATCAACGCATTTCATGGGGATCTTATAAAAGCCGGCATGGCCGCTCTGGGCGTCGCGTTCTTGGTGGCGTTCGTCGTTGCCCGAAGAACGGTCCGCCCTCTGCGGGCCTTGACCGACACGGCACGCGCCATCGGTGAAGGGCGTTTCCCCCGCGCAAGCGCCCAGGCGGCCCGGGATGAATTTGGACAGCTCGCTCAAGCTTTCGGCGACATGTCCGCGCGCGTCGACGAAAAAGTCCATGAATTGAGCCGTGAGCGAAGCCAGTTGGCGGCCATTCTTTCGGCCCTGGTGGAGGGCGTGGTCGCAGTCGATCATGAAGGGCGCGTGCTGCTTCTGAACCCCGCCGCGGAGAGGCTTTTCGAAGCGGCGTCCGGGAACCTCACGGGACGTCCCGTGCTGGAAGTGCTGCGGCACAACGCGCTGCACGAGCTGATCCAGCAGACCCTCCGGGAGCGCCGGCCCGTCTCCCAGGAAATCACGATCCATTCGCCCCAGGCGCGGACGTTGGTGGCGCAGGCCTTGCCGGTCACCTACGGAGAAAACCGGGCGGGCGTGCTGGCCGCGTTCCACGACATCACGGAACTGCGCAGGCTTGAACGCGTGCGGCAGGAGTTCGTCGCCAATGTGTCGCATGAGCTCAAGACGCCGCTGACGGCGATCAGGGGGTACGTGGAAACGCTCCTGACCGGCGCGTTGGAGGACAAGGCGCATAACCGTGAATTTTTGGGCATTATCGAGGAGCATGCGCGCCATCTTTCGCTGCTGATCGACGACGTCCTGGACCTCTCGGCGATCGAAGCCAAGCGGGTCGACTACCGCTTTGAACCGGTGTCCCTGGCGGACATCACCGAACGGCTGATTAAAGGCCTGGCCCCCATGGCCAAGGCCAAGGATGTGAAAATCACCAACCTGCTTACGGACAAACTTCCCAAGGTGCGCGCCGACCGGGATAAGCTGGCGCAAATCCTGATGAACCTGATCGACAACGCCATCAAGTTCAACAAAACGGGAGGATCGGTCAAGATCGCCGCCCGGCCCGATAACGGCAATCTCGTTGTTTCCATCCAGGATACCGGCGTGGGCATTCCGCCCGGTGACCTGCCGCGCGTCTTCGAGCGCTTCTACCGCGCCGACAAGGCCCGCTCCCACGACATCGCCGGCACCGGCCTGGGCCTGGCGATCGTGAAACATCTGGTGGAAGCCCACCGGGGCGCCGTCACGGCAGAAAGCGAACCCGGGCACGGGTCCGTTTTTTCCTTCACCCTTCCGGTCGCCTAGCACGTCTCGTCATGCCCGTGTCACACACCTTTTACCTGCCTGATATGGGTTCTGAAGGCCCTTTCCATTAGAATACGATCAATAAAAAATGAGAACGATAAGGAGGTCACTGGAATGGTGACTCAGATGAAGGAAGAGTACATGGCGGCGGGCATCAGGCAGCAGATCCAATCGCTGAGAACTCTGAATGAAGAGATCGAGCTGGAACGCCTGACGGCGGACGCACTGGCCTGGAGACTCCGGGCGGTGGAACTGCAGTTGCGGCGGTTAAGGGAAGCGGCCTAATGAGCCGCCCAAATTTCAGACGGGCGGCGCCCTTTTCCCCTTTTCGCGGGGTCCGCCCGTCGTTTCGATTGCAGTCGACTCAAAGAGGAACTTCAACAAACATCACCGATCTCATCAATGATCAAAAGGGAGGATACCCAGGATGTCATTCATTAACAGGTTCATGAAGCTGGGAGGGGGAAGTCTGGCGGCGCTGTTAGTGGCGGTACAGGCTTACGGGGCGGCCATGGAAGGGTCTGCGAGTACCACCAGCAAGCTGTCTTTCGGGGGCGATCTGCGCATTCGCCAGGAGTCGTTCTTGAATCCTGGTGCCGATGACCGCCACCGCCAGCGGCTGCGTCTTCGTTTCGGCGTGAAGGCGGATATGGAGAAGTGGGGCGCGGCGTTCAAGCTGGCGTCCGGAACAGGCGAGCAGGTTTCTACGAATCAGACCTTCGGCAATAGCTGGAATCAAAAAAACATCTACCTTGATCAGGCGTATGTGACCGCAAGGCCCAAAGACTGGCTGAAAGTGCATGCCGGAAAACAGGAAAACCCCTTCTGGCGCGTGTATTCAAGCGATCTGGTCTGGGACAGCGATCTCAATCCGGAGGGGTTTTCAGAACAGGCCTCCCTGGATGTCAACGACAGGGTCAGCGTTTTCGGGAACTTCCTCCAGGCGCCGGTGAATGAAATCAGCGGGAGCAAGCGGGATCCCTGGTTGTTCGGGAACCAGATCGGCGTTCAAGCCAAGCTCGGAGGCGGCTTACGCTGGAATATCGCGGTGGCCAACTACGCCGTGTCGCACGAAGACGTCAGCGTGCTTCATGCGACGAGTTCGGTGGATTCCACCGTTCTTCTGGGGGACAACACGCGCGTCGCCGGCGGCGGGGCGCTCCTGGCCGGGCAATTCCACATGGCGCATGTGACCACGGAACTGGGTTTTCAGGCCGGCGTCCCGATTCGTCTGCAGGGGGATTTCGTCCGCAATGTCCATGATCGGAAGACGAACGGCCAGGATGCCGGTTACCAGGTCGGTCTTATAGCGGGAAGCGCGAAAACCGCGGGAAGCTGGGAAGGCGGCCTCTTCAAGAAATTCGTGGAAGCCAACGCCACCCTCTCCGACTTGGCGGACGCCGACTGGGGCAACGGCGGAACCAACCGCAAGGGCGTGGTCCTCTGGCTGGCCCACGCGTGCACGGATTTTCTGGTTCTTCAGGCGAAGTATTCCATGACGGAACGGGTTGACCCGTTCATCAATACCAGCCATCCGTACACCGCCACCTCCACGCACCGGCCGAATAACATCAACCGGCTGCAGTTGGATGCTGTCTTGAAGTTCTAGTGATTGTCAGAAAGGAGACATCCCATGACTAACAATGCATGTTTGCGAATCGCGCTCTGCGCGGCGCTGATGGCCCCTGGGGGAGCCGCTCCGTCCCATGCGGAGGGCCACGTCATCAAAATCGACGGTTCCAGCACCGTCTTCCCGGTCACCGAAGCGGTCGCGGAGGAGTTCCAGAAGAACAACAAAGGCGCGCAGGTCACCGTGGGCATCTCGGGCACCGGCGGCGGCTTCAAGAAGTTCTGCCGCGGCGAAACCGACATTCAGGACGCCTCGCGTCCTATTACCAAGAAGGAAATGGATGCTTGTTGGGAGAGCGGAACTCAATACATCGAACTTCCAGTGGCCTATGACGCCCTGACCGTCGTGGTCAGCCCCAAAAACTCCATGGACTCCATGACGGTCGCCCAGCTCAAAAAGATGTGGGAGCCGGCGGCCCAGGGGAATATCACCAAGTGGAGCCAGGTGAACCCGAGTTGGCCCAGTCAGGAACTCAAGCTCTATGGAGCGGGGTCCGACTCCGGGACGTTCGACTACTTCACCGAAGCGATCGTAGGCAAGTCCAAATCCAGCCGCGGCGATTACACCGCCAGCGAAGACGACAACGTCCTGGTGCAGGGCGTCGCAAATGACGCCAACGCCATCGGCTACTTCGGCTTCGCTTACTACGCGGAAAATAAGGACAAACTGAAAGCGATTAAGATCGATGGTGGAAAAGGGCCTGTGGCGCCGTCCAAAGAGTCGGTTGAAAACGGCGCCTACCAGCCGCTCGCCCGGCCGATCTTCATCTACGTGAGCAAAAAATCGATGAAGCGTCCGGAGGTGAAGCAGTTTGTCGAGTTCTACCTAAGAAATGCCGCGGACCTGGTCAAAGAAGTGAAATACGTTCCGCTGCCGCCGTCCGCCTACCAGGCGGCCCTGGAACGGTTTCAAAAAGGCCGGACCGGAACGGCGTTCGGGGGCAAGAACGTGGTGGGGCTGACCATTCAGGAAGTCCTAAGCCGGAGATTGGCCAGTTGACGACCGCAACGGCTCCGCTGATCAGGCGTCCCCCGACGGCGACCCGCTTTGCCCGCAGGCCGGCGGGCCGCATCAAACGACTGCGGGAACGGCTCATCGAGACCCTCCTCTTTCTGGCGGCCGCTTCGTCCATCGCCATCACCGCGGGGATCGTGGGGATTCTTTTTTTCGAGTCCCTGGCGTTTTTTAAGCAGGTCTCCCTCGTCGACTTTCTCACCGACAGGCAGTGGACGCCGCTGTTTGATGATGCTCACTATGGGATTCTCCCCCTGCTCAGCGGGACCCTGGTGACGGCGGGCGTCGCGCTTGCCTTTGCCCTGCCGGTCGGCACGGTCACGGCGATCTATTTGAGCGAATACGCCCCGCACAAAGTTCGAGAAGTGGTGAAGCCCTTCCTGGAACTGCTGAGCGCCGTGCCCACCGTGGTCTTCGGTTATTTCGCGCTTTTGTTCGTGACCCCGCTCTTGCAACGGATCATTCCCGGCTTGCCGGGATTCAATATGCTGAGCGCCGGCCTGGTGATGGGCGTCATGATCATCCCGTATGTCAGTTCGATCAGCGAGGACGCGATGAAGGCGGTCCCGATGCATATCCGGGAGGCGTCTTACGCGGTCGGCGCCACCCGATTTCAAACCTCCGTGCGTGTGATTGTCCCCTCCGCCATGTCGGGGATTTCTTCCGCCTATGTCCTGGGATTCTCACGGGCCATTGGTGAAACGATGGTGGTGGCGATTGCCGCCGGGATGCAGCCCAATTTTACCTGGAACCCCACCGAACCGGCGGCGACCATTACCGCCTATATCGTCCAAGTGGCCCTGGGCGACCTGCCTCACGGCACCATCGGCTACCAGACGATTTTCGCGGCCGGCCTGACGCTCATGCTCATGACGCTGGCCTTTAATATTGCCGGGTACTTTTTGAGGAAACGGTACCGGGAGATCTACTGATGACGAGCACAACCGATATTAAAGCCATCATCCGCCGGCACAGAACCCGGGACGCCGCCTTTGCCGTTTTGGGAATGGTCTGCCTGCTGGTGTGCATCGCGACCTTGATGGCCCTTCTTGTGGATTTGGCGATCGATGGGGTCGGCCGGTTAAGCCCCGGCTTCCTGACGTCCTTCCCTTCGCGATTTCCAGGCAAAGCCGGCATTCTCTCGGCGTGGGTCGGGACGATTCTGGTGATGCTCGTTACGGCGCTGGCGGCAGTGCCCCTGGGCGTGGCGGCCGGCATTTACCTGGAGGAATACGCCCGGAAAAACTGGCTGACCACGATCATCGAGATCAATATCGCCAACCTGGCTGGGGTGCCCTCCATTGTTTACGGATTGATGGCCCTGGGTCTTTTTGTTTACCAGTTCCATCTGGGCCAAAGCATTCTGACCGCCGGGCTGACATTGGCGCTTTTAATCCTTCCGATCGTGATCATCGCCACGCGGGAGTCCATCCGCGCCATTCCGGGCAGTATTCGGGAAGCCGCCTATGCCCTGGGCGCCACTAAGTGGCAGGCGATCAAACACCATGTGCTGCCGTATTCGACCGGCGGTATCCTGACCGGAGTCATCATTGGGTTGTCCCGCGCGATCGGCGAAAGCGCCCCGTTGATAACGATCGGCGCTTTAACGTTCATTGCGTTTCTCCCCCCCGCGCCTGTCCAGAGAACATTCCCCTTTGTCAATTTTGATTGGCTGGCGTCCCCCTTTACAGTCATGCCCATTCAGCTGTTCAACTGGGTTTCACGGCCCCAGCAGGCGTTCCACTTAAACGCGGCGGCCGCCGGCCTGGTACTGATGGCCATGACCCTGGCGATGAACGGCATCGCGATCTACGTCCGGTATCACTCCAGGAAACGGATCAAATGGTAGAATTAGCCGAGATGACCCCGACGGTGACGGCCGCTCCCCCCGCGCTCAAAGCCGAATCCAAAAACGTCAGCTTTTTCTACGGCGCCTTTCAGGCCCTGAAGAAGGTCAACGTCAATATCGCGGACAAAAAGGTCACTGCTTTGATTGGCCCCTCTGGCTGCGGAAAAACCACCTTCTTGCGCTGCTTCAACCGCATGCACGATCTCTATCCCGGCAACCGTTACCAGGGGGAGATCCTCCTGCATCCGGAAGGGGTGAATATCATCGGCCCGGAGGTCGATCCCATCGAGGTCCGCATGCGGATCAACATGGTGTTCCAAAAAGCCAACCCCTTCCCCAAATCCATCTATGAGAATGTCGCGTATGGTTTACGCATTCGGGAAACGAATTCCCGGAGCGTATTGGACGGCAAAGTAGAGCAAGCCTTGCGGCATGCAGCTCTTTGGGACGAGGTGAAGGACCGCCTTCAGAACCTAGCCTTCGCGCTCTCCGGCGGCCAGCAGCAGCGTCTCTGTATCGCTAGGGCGCTGGCGACCGACCCGGAAATCGTCCTTTTCGACGAACCCACCTCCGCTCTGGACCCGATCGCGACGGCACGTATCGAGGAGCTCATCGGTGAGTTGAAAAAGTCGGTGACCATTTTGATTGTGACCCATAACATGCAGCAAGCCGCCCGGGTGTCCGATTACACCGGCTTCATGTACCTGGGCGAACTCGTGGAATTCGATGTGACGGGGAAAATATTCACCAACCCGTCGAACAAACTGACGGAAGATTATGTCACAGGACGGTTTGGATAAAACACCTTTCCCGTTTAGGGAGAGGTCGGGTCGCCAAAGCGACCCGGGTGAGGGTCCTTGAGGTGCTAATTCTTAAAGGCCGTAGGCGCCACCCCTCACCCCTACCCTCTCCCGAGAAGGGAGAGGGTGAAATGAAATGAGGCACTAAGTTATGGAACGACACTTTGACCAGGATCTTCAGCAATTGAAAGAAAGATTGTTGACCATGGGCAGTCTGGCGGAAACGATGATCCACAGCGCGATCAAGGCCCTGGTTGACCGGAAGGCGGAGCTGGCCCAGGACGTCTATCGGCACGAGACCGAGGTCAACGCCCTGCAGATCGAAGTGGATGACCGCTGCCTGAAGATGATCGCCCTGCACCAGCCGGCCGCCTCCGACTTGCGCTTTATAACGGCCGCCATGAAAATCAACGCGGACCTGGAACGCATCGCTGATCAAGCCGTGAATATCAGCCAGACCACCGAGTACCTTCTCCAGGAGCCGCAGCTCAAGCCTTTGATCGACGTCCCGCGCATGGCTGAAATCGCTAAAAAGATGCTTAAGGACGCGTTGGACTCGTTCGTGGAGAGGGACGAGAACCTGGCGCGCTCGGTCCTGGTCCGGGATGACCAGGTCGATGAACTTAAAGAGCAGCTTTTCCGGGAGCTGCTTACCTATATGATTTCCGATCCCAGCACGATCAAGCGGGGCATCGATTTAATCCTCATTTCACGCAATATTGAACGCATCGCCGATCACGCCACCAACATCGCGGAAGATGTCATTTTCGTGGTCGCCGGCAAGGACATCCGGCACCATTCCGAAGAAAAGCCGAGTTCCCCCCCTCCGTTATCAGGCGTTCACAAATCATAAGCCATCTCTTGTAGAATCTACCCATGGGTCGCCGCCTGGTCCGGGTCCTGTTGTTGTGCAGCCTCATGGGCGCTCAGGCCCGAGCCGAAGAGACCCTGGCGTCCTGGGCGGCCCGCATCGACACCCCCGACATCCAGCGGAAAATCCTCAACCTCATTTTCCCCGGCCAGGTGGGACCGGTTTCCTCCGCCCGCGCCGATCCCAAAAGCGGTTTGATCTATTTCCCCAAGGGGGGTTTTTGGGTGCGGCTGAGCCAGGATGCCGTCCGGGATACTTCCACGGCGGCGGGACACACTCCCTTTCTTGTCGTATCGTGCATGTCCTATCAGTCTCCTGAAAAGGAGCCGATGAGCGCGGTCAGCTATGTACTGCATGACACCATGCGGCGGCCGGCCGCGCTTTCGGGAGGCTACGCCGCTCATGAGCGGGTGCAGCAGGTGACGCTGCCGAAGCTCAAGAAATCGTTCCTTCTGATTGTGAGTTCTTCCGGAAAAGGGTCCGGGAAGACCGGGCAGTGGTCCGCGGCGCTCTATCTTATCGAACCCAACGGGATGGGCGACCGGCCGAAGCCCGCTTGGACCAGTCCCATGTCCGCGCGCACGTTTCAGCTCAGCTTTGACGCGCTGGACGGGAAAACGGAAAGGCTGCTTTTGCGGACGGACCGCTCCGGCCGCGGCGAGTTCGAGCACGCCGCCTACCGCTGGGAGGGCAGCCGGTTTGAGAAGGACGGATTTGCCTCGGATAGCCGCATGAAGGCCTTGCCGGAAGACGTCTGGCGGTACGGGGCAGATCAATAAGGATGCCGCGTTGCCGACACGGGTTTAACTGTAGGATTTTTGTGTTTTTTGAATCAGGGCGCTCGTGATCGCCAAAATGATCAACGCTGCACCGAAGGCGCAGACGAGCGTCGCGCCCGTCGGCGTGTCCAGCTTGTACGAACCGTAGATTCCCGCCAGACTCACCATAACCCCCATGACCCATCCGATGCTTAGCCGTGTGCCGATCCGGTCGGATAACAGCATGGCCCCGACAGCGGGAACGATCAAAAACGAAAACACCAGAAGCACGCCTGCGATCGCGACCGACGAGGTCACCACAAAGCCGAAGGTGCCGTAAAACAGAAAGTCCCAGAGGCGGAGGTTATACCCCTGGGAAACGGCCATCAGGTGATCGGTCGAGATCGCCAGAAACGGTTTCCGCCACCACCAGTGCAAGAGCCCGATGAACGAGTAGGCCACGGCCATCGTGATGACTTCGCGCGGGGTGACCGCCAGCAGATTGCCTACCAGGATGTCTTTGATGTGTTCGGCGCCTTGAGGGAGCCGGTCCATGACAAGCACCGCCGCCGCGGCGCTGACCGCGTAGACGATGCCGATGATCGCTTCCTGGGGGATCTTGCTTTTTTTCGATCGGGTGAGCGAAAAGACGCCGGCTCCGATCAGCGTGAATCCCAGAGAAAAGAAGTAAGACGCCTGCCCGTGAAGGTCGAACCCCAGAAGAAACCCGATGGTCGCGCCCAGTGCCGCCACCTGGGCCAGCGAAAGGTCAACGAAAATGACCCCTCTTTCCACGACGTGCAAGCCCAGGTAGGCGTGAATGCCCGTAAGGACCAGGCAGGCCAGGGACGGCCACAACAGAATGGACAAGGCATCACTCATGGTTTTTCTCCTAACGCTGACTTGAGCAATTTCAGATCGTAATCAAAGAGTTCGAAGTATGTGTTCACGCCCTCCACCCCGCCCACCGAAGGCGGGAACACCAGCATTTTAGCTCCCGTTTGATGAGCGATTTTCATGGGGAGCCGGTCGTCGAAGTAGGGCTCGATCAACAAAACCGGGATTTTTTCTTTACGGATCTGGGTGATCAGCTCCTGCATGTGAACCGGTGAAGGAGGCACTCCCGGTTTGGGTTCCACATGGTTGACGATGCGGATCCCGAACGCTTTGGCGAAGTTCGGCAAGGAATTGTGATAGGTGATCGCCGCCATGCCGCGCAGCGGCGCGGCCAGCGCTTTCCATTGGGTTTCTTTTTCATCCAGCGCCGATTCGAAGCGGCGCAGATTTTCCTCATACGTTTTTTGAGGGTCCGGGTCGATCTCGGAGAGTTTGCGGGCGATGTTTCGGGCGATGATGCGTCCGTTTTCCGGGTCCAGCCAGTAATGCGGATTCCCGAAGGGATGAATGTCCCCCATCGACCGGTCGATTTGGCCCGCGGGCTTCTGAAGGACATCGCATCCTTCGGACGCGTCCAGAAACCCGGGGCCGCCGGGGAGGATCCGGGAATTCCGGGCGTTCGTCAAGAGAGGCGGGAGCCATCCGACCTCCAATTCCCGCCCGACCACGATGAGCAAGTCGGCCGATCGGAGTTTCAGCAGGTAGCTGGGCTTGGCATCCACGAAATGCGGATCCTGATAGCCTTTTGTGATAGGAAGTATGTCGATGCGATCTCCGCCGACTTCTCGAGCCAGAGCGGCCATGTCCTGCGTCGTTGTAACAATCTTGAGCTTGGCGAACGCCAGCGATGAGATCAAACACATCAACGAAACGGTCAATCGAATCGTTTTCATAGAAATTCTCCTGTGGTCAGAAGGGATGGGCGCCATGCGGCCCGATGTTGAATGTGACTTTCAGGAATCCCAGATGCTCGTCGGTCCCATCGGGCCGTTTCACATGCCGGCCCTGCAGGCTCACCAGACTGAACTCCGAAGGCGTGAAGGTCACGTACGCCAGGTGTCCTTCTTCATGCGTGGACCCGTCCGCGGGGAACTGGGTGTAGTCGTAGCGGAATCCCGTGTGCCAGCGCCGCGCGAACTGGTAGTCGATGTAGCTGAAGAGTCCGTGGCTATCGGTGGTCATCCCGCCCGGTTCATCCCGATTGCTCCACAAGGCTTCCGTGGACCATAAGAATGACCGGTACACCGCCCGCCGCGGATTTTTCCAGCGCAGGGTGAGGTCGGCGCCGTAGAGTTGGCTGTGGTGGGTGTGCGACGAACCGGTCACCGCGTCGAACTCCTGGCTGGAAGGGCCGAAGGCGGCACTGCCTCCCAGCGTCAGATTCCAGGCCTCGGTCAGGTCCTGATACGCGTTCAAGCGTCCCACCCCCAGCAGGTTTTTTGACTTGGGCCTGTCGAAGGAAGGATTTTCAGCCGCTTCGGGAGCCTGCAGGGTTTCCAGATCCAGGTTCATAAAGAACCAGGGGATGGGCGCTTGCCAGGAGACCGAAGCGCCCGGGCCCTCCAGCCCCTCGGAGCCGAAGTAGTTTTGTTGGACCAGCGGCCGGTCTGCGAACGGAGTCTCGGGGGTGTGAATCCGGTTGAAGCGTCCGAAGTTGGCTTTGAACTTTCCCGCTTTCAGCGCCAGGTTCCAGGGAAGGCGGAACCAGGTCAAGTAGCCTTCTTCGAGTTCAACGTCGTCTTCGTCGATCGCGACGAAAAGATCCGCCCGGGCCAGGGTGTCCACCACGGCCTGTAGGGAAAGCTCCACTTCCCGCATCTGGATGGCATTGCCGCTTTCACCGGCCTCCGCCGGACCGGGATGACGGCGTCCCGCTTCAACTTGAAGCCAGCCGATTGCGCTGATGTTTGGGTTGAGCAAGTTTGAAGATTGCAAGGCGCCTGACGTACTGCCGGCGTCCTGGGCAAAAGCTCCCCCGGAAACCAACAGGGAAAAAAGCAACACCAAGATGAATTGCATAAGTCCTCCAATGGATCGAAAGAAACGGCCGCACCTTGAAGAACTACAACGTCGGGAGGGACTTAGAGGGCGGGTGGGGCGCGCGTGAGATCGACAGAAAAGGCGCAAGGTCCCCAACCGCTTGATTCAATGGGGACGAGGGCCTGCTGTGTGTGAAAAATCGGAGCGGGCGCATGGACGAGCGGCGCGGTGTAAACGGAGGTTCGGCAAAGGACGCAGTGAGAAGCGGAACCGGGGCGTGCGTCGTAATGATCGGTATGCCCGATCAGCGAGAGACAGGCAGTGAGAGCCAGAAAGAGACAGAACGATCGAAGGCTTTTACTCATGTCGCCCTCATTGGAGCATTTCCAGCGTCATTCCATCAAACAGCCGGCCGGCAAGTTTAGTGCGCGCCCGATCAAACGAACCGCAATGCCCGTGCCTTTATAGTGAGACGGGAATACCTCTCGCCTTGGCTCCCAGGGTGAGGGCAAGCCGCAGGGCCTGGCGTTTGGGGCCGAAGGGAGCCAGCCACCACTTCTCAAAAAGGACCTTTCCGGCGTGCCAGTAATGAGAGGGCTCATAAAGCTTCACCTCAGGGCCGCCTTCCGCGTAGAAGTCGCCGTCCCCGAAGGCCGCCGACCCGCCGCCCATCTCGATGGCGCACCAGCCCTTGCCGTCGAATTTCACGAGAGGCGCGCGGCCGTCGAGTTGGGCCAAAATGTTGGCCGCCACGACCTCCGCCTGGCTGTGGGCGAATATCCCGGCCTTGGGCAGGGCCTTGCCCCCAGCGATCGGGATCGTCGCCACATCGCCTATCGCGTAGATCCCCTCATAGTTGGTGGCGAGCGTCTGGCGGTCCACGGGTATCCAGCCGGCCTCGTTGGTCAGGCCGGATTCCCGCACCGCTCTTGGGGCCTGGTGCGCAGGCACTCCGATGATGAGATCGCAAGTCTCGCTCAGGCCGTTCTCGAAGACCAGCTTGTTTCCGTCCGCCACGCAACCGGGCGGAGGCCCCCCAATGCCGTAGTGGCGGGCGTCCGGCTCGATCCGCGCCACCTTGTGGTTGGGATGAAACCGGATCCCCCTGGACTCCAGCATTCCTTTTAAGGCTTCGCCGACTTTTGCCCCTGCGGTCGGCATGGGATAAGGTTCCGGCGTAAAGACGGCGACTTCGGCGGCGCTCCGGCGGCGACGCAGGAAATCCTGGATCAGAAATGCGGCCTCATAAGGCGCCGCGGGGCACTTGAACGGAGATGAGGCGATCAGGACGGCGACCTTCCGGCCGGAGAAGGCCTCCAGCGATTTTTGAATTCGACAGCTTCCCCCCAATGTGTAGAGATTGAGCGCCGCCTCCTGAAAGCCCGGGACCTTCTCGGGGGCCAGCTCGGCTCCCAGGCTGATGATCAGGGAATCGAAGTTCATCGGGCCGACGGAAGTCTCCACTTTCTTCCTGGCGGGATCGATGCTCAAGGCCTCCGCCTGGACGATCTCCACGCCCTTCCTCAACAGGGTCTCCATAGGCCTTTGGATGTCGCGAGGGGCCCGCTGGCCTACGATCATCCACAAGAACGAAGGGGCGAAGGCGAACTCCCTTTGCTTGTCCACCAGGACGACGCGATGGCGGCCGGCCAAACGGGGGGCCAATGCATTGGCCGCCACTTGGCCGCCGACGCCGCCTCCCAGGATGAGAATGGTCTTGCGCTCCATCAGAATTCGTACCGCATCGCGAAGGTGAGATTGTCGTTTTTGTCCAGCTGGCCGAGGAAGGTGGTGCCTCCGGCTCCACCAAACACGTTCGCTCCCACGGTGGCCGTGAGCTCGTCGGTCACCCGCCAGGCCGCCTCGGGGAGGAAGTAATAATCCTCGTCTGTCGGACTCCAAAAGGAAAACAGGGAAAGCCTCCAGGTCTGATACTTCAGGAGTTGCGTGAGCCGGAGCGTCAGCAGTTGGCGCAGCCGGTCCTGCTTCGGGAAACCGGCGGGAAGGCTCGCCTCGTAACGGTCATGGCGGCACATGTACTCGCCGTAGTACTGGAGGCCGGCCGTGAAATCCGTCCACGGGGAGCGTTGATAGCCGGCCAGGAACCGGGTCTGCGAGTTGGGAATCACCGGATCGTCCCCCGCCGGGTCCTGCCTGGAATCGTAGAAGCCGGCTTCGAGGCTCAGAACGCCGCCCGCGGCGTTTCCTTGAAGGCTGGCCCCATAGGCGGAGAGCCTCGGGTAGACGATCGTGAGTGTTGTTGGGGCCGTCATCGAGTCCGGTTCCATGGAAGGGGACCGAAAGAAGCCGCGGTAGGCGTAGAACGCCGCGTCAAAACCCAGGACGGGGCGGTAGAGCCTTGCCGCGAACTCCGTGTTTTCCAGGTCATGACGCGGCCTGGATTCCGTCCGGTTCGTCACCTGTTGGAAAGGATCGAACACGAAGAAGCGCCGGCTCGTGGGGAGCTGGTCCGGCTCGAAAAACGGGGTAGCGACAAGATCCAAGGATATCGGGTCGGAGTAGAAACTCGTCTTGAGGCCGCCCGCGCCGGTCTTTAGGTATTCCATGGGTCTACCGGAGAACAGCGCGGCGTAGTTCTTGGGAAAGAGATCGTTGATGAAGAGAAGGTCTCCCACGCCCCAGGTGTGGATCTGTCGACCCACCCGGAGGTCCCAAGACCCCTTGGCGCAGCTCAGGTAGGCCTCGCGCACCTCCACATCCGCCTGGCCGTCCACCTCGTCGCGGAAGAAATCCGTCTTGGCGAAATAACCCGCCCCGCCTTTGGGCGCGGACCCCGAGAGCTGCAGCTGGAGCCTCTCCTCTCCCAGGAGGAAATCTCCCGACGGCGGCTTGTCCCGCCTTGTCGTGCCCAGCCGGGAGGCGTAATTTGCCTGCACCAAGCCGTGCCACTCCGGGCTGCCGGCCAGAGCCGGGCGGCATGGAGCCAGGAAAAGGACCGCAAGGACCCAGGCGCGTTTCATCGTTTATCGGATCCAGCTCCCGGGCGGGTTCCTCAACGCCCGCTCGCTGAACTCCTCCGGCTTGAGCCCCAGGCGGTACTTGACATCGCTGAACTCAACCACCGTCTTGTGGCCCGTCTTGATGCTTTTCATGGCGCGTTTCACGGCGGTCGGCACGCCGTCGATCTCCTTGATCTCCTCCGCCGCGAACTCCTTGAAGAGCTGGCCCTGTACGTCGTAGTACTCCTCCTTGAGGGGAAGGAAAACCGCCTTGTCGATCCAGGAGACCTTCCTCTGATAGGAGGCGGCGCCCTTGGGCACGCTCTCGATCACGTAGCAGGGCTTTCCGCCGAGATCTTCCTCCCGCAAGAGCCTGTGCGCATCGGCCTCCACGTCCCTGCCCGAGACGTCTTCGTAGGTGAAGTCGGAGCCCACGAAACTCGACTGGGAATCTTTGGCCGCGATGCGCTGGACGAGGCTCAAAGCCGGGATGAAGAGCCAGCGGTCGTCCTCCCTGGCGGGATATTTGTAGATGAGAAACGCCATGCGTCGGACGTCCCCGGGGGCGTGGAAGTACATGAAGTATCTCTGGCCTCCGCTTGCGGGCGTATTGATGCGCAGCATAGTCAGCTCCCGCAGGCGTTCGCTTCCTGAGGCGCTCGTGAGGGTCATCTTGACCCGGGCCCGGAAGCTTTCTCCCTGGTAGAAGAAGGCCTGGTGCATCTTGCGGACGATCCCGGCGGAATCCGCCGTTTGGGCTTGCGAAGGCGCCGCGGCGGCGAGCGCCAGCGCCGCCGCGGCGACGGTCG
>MGUR01000003.1:23418-37932 GCA_001800075.1 Elusimicrobia bacterium RIFCSPLOWO2_01_FULL_59_12 | reverse complement strand
CGGCGGCAAACAGCCATTTTCTCAAAAGCACGATCAGGGCGGGTATGTAGACGATGCAAAGGATGGCGCTCAGGAGCATCATGCTCACGATGAAAGCGCCCACCGTGACGTAGGGAGCCAGCGGGGCGAAGAGCATCACCGAGAATGCGGCGGCGAAAAGGACGGCGTTTCGCAGGATGCCCTTACCGGGGCGCGCCGCGGTCCAGATGAGGGATTCTTCGATGGTCTCGCCGGCGGGCGCGGCGCGGCCTTCCGCGAGCCGCTGCCGGAACCTGTTGATGAAATGGATGGAGAAGTCCACCGCCATCCCCAGCGAGAGACAAGAGAGCACCGAGATGGGCATGTCGAAATCCTTGCCCGCGAATCCCACGGCTCCGTAGATCAGGACGATGGTGAAAAGGAGAGGAACGTAACCCACAACGGCCCATTTGGGCGAGCGGAAGTTCACGGACAGGATGGCGAAAATGACGACCAGGGCCAGAAGGAACCCCTTGATCATGTCCCCCAGCACCTCGTCATTCCAGACCAGGTTGAAGTAAGCGATCCCGGCGGGCGTGATCTCCATGGCGACGGGATTGCCGCGCTGATAGGCCCGCGCGGCCTCGATCACGTCCCTCATGGCGCGCGCGTCCCACGTCTTGAGCTGCACCCACACGTTGGCCTTGCTGAAAGAGGGGTCCACGACGTTATCGAGGTCCGACGGCTTGGCGGACATCGAGAAGAGGAACACGTACTGCCCGACCTGTTCTTTGGATTCCGGGACCTGGTCGTAGGCCGGATCGTCCTTGTGCAGGACGCGGTTGATCCGCTTGACGTAGTCCACGACCGACGTCGTCTTGCCGACGGAAGGAAGGCCCTCCAGGCGGCGCTGGAGTCCCTCGATATAGCGCAGGGCCTGGGGCGTCTTGATGAACTCCTCCTCGCCCTCTTTAGAACCGACGACCAGGTATCCGAGAGAAGTCCCGCCAAGCGCCTTGTTCATGACGCGGTCGGCCGTCCGGACGTCGCTCGACTTCTTGAACCACTCCACCATGTTGTTGTTGACCACGATGCGGGTCGTGCCCGCGACCGCCACGGCGAACAGAGCCAGGCCCGTCAACACCACGGCCCGGGGCCTGCGCGCCCCCAAGCCCGCCAAGCGTCCAAGAAACCTTGAGGCGCGGCTGGATTCGATCTCCTCGCCCTGCGAAGCCTTATCGATGCTTTCCTCCCGGACGAAGGTGAACATCGCGGGGACGAAGCTGAAGCTCAAGAGCCTCAGGAGAACGGTGCCGAAGGCCACCAGGCCGCCGAAGACCTTGACCGGGATAATGTTCATGAAAAGCAGGACCGAAAATCCGGCGGCCGTGGCCAGGGCCGTGTAGCGCACGGGCCGCCCCACCGCCTCCATGGTTTTGAGGATGGCGGCTTTCTTGTCCCGCTCCTCTTTGTAACGGAAGTAAAACTCGTTGAAGATATGGATGCTGTCCGTGGCGATGGCCATCAAAAATACCGGGGCCATGGAACTCATGATGTGGATGGGGAAGCCCAGGCCGATCAAGAGCCCCATGCTCCAAAGGACCGCGATCAGGGCGTCCATCATGAGGACGACGGAAAGGAAGAGGTCCCCGAACATCAGGTAGCGCGCGGCGAACATGAGCAAGCAGGCCATCGGCGCGAAGATCGCCATCAGCTTGAACATCTCCGCGCCGAAGGTGTCTCGCGCCACGGGGTCGCCGGCGATGTAGTAGCTCTCCGGTCCGCCTTCCCGCCTGACGATCTCCCGGATCTTATCGGCGATGGCCTTGCCGTTGGCTCCCTTCTCCAGGGGGACGTAGACCGCGCCTGTCCTGCCATCCTGCGATACAATGCGGCCGACGAACATGGGGTTTTCAAACAGCTGCCTGCGCAGCCCCTCCAGCTCTCGAGCGTCCCGGGGCACTTCGCTCATCAGGGGGTTCACCTGGAGCGTTCCCTTCTCGACCGTGACGTTGTCGATCGTCGTGAAGCCGGCCACGTCCCGGGCGGCCACACCCGGGGTCTTAAGGATCTCATCGGTGATTCTTTTGACCTTCCCCAGCGTCCCCGGGTTGAGGATGCCGCTCTCGTTGACGATTCCGACAACGATCATGTCCTCATAGAGGCCGAAGGTCTTCTCCACGGCGTCATTGGAGACCCGCACCTCCGAGGCAGGGGGAAGCATGTTTTTAGGATTGGTGTCCGTGCGGACCTTGGGAAACTGGGTCAAAGATCCCAGGGTAACGAGGACCGTCAGGAATACGACCCATCGGGGGTGCTCAACGGAAAATTCAACGAGAGAGAAATTTTTCAGCTTATTCACGGCCTTTTCGTGGTTAAAAAGTGATGACTCGTTCCGAATCGACCGTCCATGCGGCCAAATCCTTCATCGTGGCCGGCCAGCTTTGGGAGAGCACGTCCCCCTTCCCGATGCCGCAACGATTGATGCAGGTGGTGCAGAGCTTGATTTCGGCCCCTTTCTTCTCCAGATCCAGCAGCATCTGGCCCAAATCAAATTCGGCGTTTTCGGGTTTGGCCTGCTTGCGGGATGCGTCGACGGCGTCGTTCATGAGAAATATCCGGACGCCGTGGCCCGTCCCGATCAGGGTCTCCGCCAGTCTCAGGGCGTTCCAGGCCACGTCGCCGCCGTCATAGGCTTTGTGGCTGAGAATCAGCAGGGTCTTCATGCTAGCCTCCTTTTGGCGGTTTATATCTAAAATACGCAATATAAGCCATTTATTTCAGGGAAAGTACAAAAGTTGCGGGCCCGCAACTTTTGAAGGAAGATTCCTCTGTCCCAATAAATGGCCCCCGGGGCCTATGCGTAAAGTCCAAAAGACCCATGTGAGGAGGGGTCCTTTTATTGGTAAAAAATGAGTCTATTTTTTCATTAGTTCGTAACATGGCATTGATACCCTTTATCAGGCTTCTCACGCTTATATGCGACCTTCTCCTCGTTTAATTGCAACTCTCCTTGTTTTCGCTCTCTTGACCGAGTCAGCGGCCGCTGCCCATAGCCCATTCTCCGAAACAAATAAGACTCTATTGCCACAATATACTGTTTCATTCGCTTCACAGGCCATGACGCTGAAATTTGTTTTCGTTCAGCGGTTGTTAGGCAACTTTATAACGGTTAGAACCGAGGCATCCAGCGTTGGTCATCGCAGTATAAAGTCTCGATTGGCGGGATCTGCCAGGCCGGGTTTCCTAAAACGGATAAGCGATTTGGGTCGTGGCCTATCCGCCTGGAAACGCTCTTCTGGACCCTCCCTTGTATTGCCTCGTTTCCAGAGTTCATCCGTCCCAGGGAAGGCGTACGGACGAGGATATGGCATGGGCGCGGAAGTAGTCCTGCTTGGGTTAGTCAGGTTGGCGATACTTGCTGGAGGGGCAGTCTTAATCGGATATGAAATTTATCTGTGGTTTGACCTGAACGCCCTATTTAAGCAAGCGCCCTATGAATATGGGTTCTTTAAACGTGTCCTGGTGAACCTAGTTGTTGCGTCAGCGATTCTTAAATTTGTCGGGAAAGCAGCAACGCTATTCTTCGATATTAAAAACAAAGACGAAGACGAGGAGGAAGAGAAACCTGATCCGGAAGAGTCAATACAAACCTACGCCATTGTCGGTGGAGCAATCGCGCTTATTAGCTCAACTTTTATTCTTTATCAAAACTGGGGGACTATTGGGAGCAGCTTTTCATACGCCTTGAACATTTTTACAGCCTGGCATATGCACCAAATGTTAGGCGGGATACTGGCCATACGTTTGGTTTGTCATATCATTTCAAAGATAGTTGGATGGGAAACGAAGTATGAGTATCCGACCCTAATTTTACATGCTATTGTCGCCACGTTTATCGCTCCTATCGCCGAAGAAGTGATATTTCGCTATGTCTATTTCAATCTCTCACGCTGGCTGTGGGTATCGTTTTTTGACTTATCACGACCGTTTAACTACGTTTTGCCGTTTTTCAACGTTTCAGTAGGATGGAACTTGCCGGTGGGAATCTTTATTGCGATGGTTGCCAATGCGGACGTTTTCTACAAAGTACATGTCAACGAAAAACGGCTCCACCATTGGCTGGGGGGGATAGCTACAAGTTACGCCTACTATACGACCGGCAATTTAGTCGTTCCCATAACGTTGCATTTCGTTTGGAACGGGCTTGTCAGCATTTTTATCTTAATTTTGCACGCTATCATGCCGCTGAAAGTATCTTATTTTGGATTTGTGAAAAGGACCGCTTCCCAGCCAACACCACCACCTGCCAAACGGCTTATTTTCCAAGCAGCATAGTCACTTAACCGAGCAGAGTAATCCGATCAGCGTCGTTTCCGGCCTTTTAAACCGTCGTCGAGATCCCTAAAAATCGGGCACCGCATGACCTTCCAAGAGGAGGTAAAAAGACCCCTCCGCACCCAAGAGTCCAATCGGGGTGCCGTCCAAAAGACAGGACTTCGTGCATTGGGGATGATCCCTTTTGTGATCTTTCCCCATGAAGCAGGCGATATCCACCACTTCGCCTTCCACGGACGCCACGTTCAGCGGGTCCCTGGACCCGGCCACCTTGTTTCCAGCCACGAATAAAGGGCCGGAAGAACCCCCAGTGTGAGCAACGTAGAAGTGACGAGCCCGCCGATCACGACGGTCGCCAGAGGCCGCTGGACCTCCGCGCCGAGACCGGTGTTAAGCGCCATGGGCACAAATCCTACGCTGGCCGCCAGCGCCGTCATCAGGACCGGCCGCAGCCGGACCAACGCCCCCTCGCGCGCCGCTTGAGCCGGTTCCGCGCCTTGGGCACGCAGCTGGTTAAAGAAGGTCACCAGCACCATGCCGTTTAAAACGGCGATTCCCATCAGCGCAATGAACCCGATGGAAGCCGAAACACTCATCGGAATGCCGCGCACGGCCAGCGAGAAAACGCCACCTGTCATGGCCAGCGGAATGGTCGTGAAGACCAAAAGCGCCTGGCGGAAGATCCCGAAGGTTCTCCAGAGAATGAGCAGGATCGCCGCCAGGACCAGCGGGACGATCAGCGCCAGGCGCTGCTTGGCGCGCTCAAGGTTCTTGAACTGGCCGCCCCAGGTGAGACTGTAGCCTTCCGGCAGGGGGAGGTTTTTGGCGATGGCCTGGCGAGCCTCGGCCACAAAGCTGGCGATGTCGCGCCCGGACAAAAATATCGCCACCGCCGCGTAGCGCGCCGAGTAATCGTGAGCGATCGTGGTCACTTCGTCGCCATAGTGGAAATCCACGACCTTGGAAAGCGGAACAGAGCCCCCCTCTGGCAGACCCACCGGCAACGATTTGATTGTCTCGACATCTTCCCGGCGCGACTCCTCCACCCGGGTAATAATGGGGAAGCGCCACTGCTGCTCATAGTAACTTCCGACCTCCTGGCCGCCCATCGCCGCTTCCATCAGCCGGTTGACATGATGAATATCCAAGCCATAGCGGGCAATCGCGGCATAATTCGGCCGGGCGCTTAAAACCGGACTTTTCCGCAACGCGGTCAAGGCGTCCATTTCCACTTCTTCCGCGCCGGGGATTTTTTCCACGATCGCAATCGCCTTCTCGAGAAGCGTGATGAGCACCGGAAGCTCCGGCCCGTAAATCCGCAAGGTCACGTCCGCGCGGCTGCCCTCCAGGATCTCGCTGAAGCGCATCTCGATAGGCTGGTTTTCGCTGACCTCCTGGCCGGGCACGTCGCGATCCAGGGCCTCCTTGATCGCGTCATAAAGCTCCCCTTTTGTGCGCCTACGGCCTCCTGCGACGGCTGGCCATTGGGAGCGGTTCTTTTTCAAGATGACAAAGGTGTCGGAGAGGTGAACGCCCATGGGATCGGTCGCCGACTCCGGCGTGCCGATACGGGAAAACACCCGATCCACCTCTGGAAAGTTTTCGATCACTTTGTCACTCTTCATTTGCATATCCAGAGACGCGTCTACGCCGATGTCCGAGGCGCGAGTGAGGTTAATCACGATGTCCCCTTCGTCCAAAGGCGGCATGAATTCGCCGCCTATTTGCCGGAAAACCACGCCGGCCGCAACCAGCAGAATCAGAGTCGGCGCCAAAATAACCCTTCGACGTTTGAGGCTCATATCCAGGAAGGGCTCGTAGAGCCTTCGAAACGTCCGGTACACAAGCCGCTCTTCCTGGCCGCCGCCGTGCGCCGGCTTAAGGTAGAGGTAAGCCAGCACAGGCATCAAAAGGACCGCGACCAGGAGCGACGCTCCCAAGGCCATCAGCACCGTCAGGGCCATCGGCTCATAAAGTTTTCCCTCAATCCCTCCCAAGGACAAAATGGGCACATAGACGAGCATGATGATGACAAGGCCGAGCGTGACGGGCTTGATCACCTCCCGGCCTGAGTCGAGGATCAGATTGAAGCGGTCCTGTGGGGTCAGCTCTCCCCGGTGATCTTCCAGGCGTCGCAAGGCGTTTTCGATCATCACGACAGCGCCGTCGACCAGAAGTCCGAAATCGATCGCGCCCAAACTCATCAGGCTTGCCGAGACATTCAGCCACCGCATTCCCACGATGCCGAAAAGCATCGACAAGGGGATAGCCAGAGACACAAAGAGCGCCGCTCGGACGTTGCCCAGAATCAGAAGCAGCACCGCGATGACCAGCGCGGCTCCTTCCGCGAGATTTTTCGTCACTGTTTTCAGCGTGGCGTTCACCAGGAAACTTCGGCTGTAAAGGAGCTTCACCTCGACATCCGGCGGAAGCACGGCTTCTTTCAAAGCTTTTTCCGCATCGACCGCCACCTGCCGGGAGTTGGCCCCCGAGAGCATCAGCACGATCCCCAGCACCGTTTGTTCGCCGTTATAGGTGGCCCCGCCCATCCTTTGGGAGTAGCCTTCTCGGACGTCCGCCACGCGCGAGAGCGGCACGGGTTTCCCGAGGACATCCAGCTTGATGGCAAGCCCCCGAATCTCGTCCAACGTTTGTAGACGGCCCGCCGATCTGACGATCACCTGCTTGCCCTGGGGCTGAATGTAGCCGCCCCCGACGTTTTCTCCGAGCGCTTCCAGGCGCTCGCCGATTTGCTCCATATTCAAGCCGTAGTCGTCGAGGCGCTCGGGATGGAGCTCGATGTGAATCTCTTTTTTATATCCACCTGTGGAATCCACCTCAGCGGCATTCTTAACCGCCCGCTTGAGATAGGGAGCGATGACGAAATCCTGAATGGTCCTCAAGAAGAGCAACCGCTCCACCTCCGGTTTGGCCGCCAGGGGACTTCCCGCCTTGGCCAGAACGGCGTACATGACCACTTCGCCAAGACCGGTGGTGATCGGCGCCAGTTCCGGCGAGAGGCTCGCCGGGATCTCTCCCCGGATGCCCTGTAAGCGTTCGTTCACTTGTTGGCGCGCCCAGTAGATGTCGGTGCCATCCTCAAAAACGATCACCACTTGTGAAAGGCCGTATTTGGAGAGAGACCTCACCTCCTTGACGCCGGCGATCCCGCTCATATCGGTCTCGATGGGAAAGGAAACGGTCTTTTCGATCTGTTCCGGATCCAGCGCCCGCGTCTTTGTATTGACCATCACCTGCACCGGCGTGATGTCCGGGACCGCGTCAACGGGAAGTCCTAAAAGCGCATAAATACCGCATCCGGCCGCGAGGGCGAAGAAAACGACGATGCTGACCTTGTTCTTAAGCGTCCATTCGAGCATGCGATCCATAGGAGCCCCCCTAAAAGGATGTGATCTGAGCCGGCAGATTTTCTTCGCCGCTCAAACGCCAGATGTCGGCTATTTTGGAAACCAGATTGTCTTGAGATTCAACGGTGCTGGAAAAGGCCTCCGCGGCGGAGCTGTCGAGCTCCAGGAAAGTGAGAAGATCAACTTGGCCGCGCCGGAATCCTCCCTCCGCTTCCCGCAACTGTGTTTCCTGTTCGGCCATCTGGTTTTTTGGATAGGTCAGAACCACTTGGCGGGACGCTTCGTATTCGGCCAGTGTGCGTGAAATTTCAGCGGAGATTTCCTGGCGCTGGAACGCGAGAAGCCGTTCCTCGGCCGTGATTTTCTTCTCCGCGCTGCGGACCGCGCTTCTGTTCAGGTTCCAGGGGGGCAGCGCCAACCCAATCCCCATGCCGACATTTTTCTCGGTATCGACCGTCCTGGCTTGTTCATAGGAGGCGATAAAAGAGGGATCGGGCCAGCCTTCTCGGGCGGCGATCGTCCGGTCCACCTGCGCACCCTTCATTTCCAGCTGTTGAATGCGAAGATCGGGATTGCGATCGAGAGCCTTGGCCAGCCACTCCTTTTGATCAAGGCCGCGGTTGCCTGAGAGCCAGGGAACTTCGATGACCGGATAGGAGCCCGGCCCCAGAGGCAGATAAACCCGCATTTTTTCAAGCGTAGCCTTGAACGCGGCATGGCTCTGGAGGGCCTCGGCGGACAGAATCTTTAATCGGTTGCGCACGATGCGGCTTTCCGTCCTGCGTTGAGGGGAGGCGAACACGCGGCCCGCCATGTAGGATTCGATGAGCTGGAAGCGCTTCTGACGCTCTTGCGCATATTCGGCTTTGCGGCGGTTGACGGCGTACTCGTAGGCAAGCTGTACCACAGTAAGCGCAACCGAGCGTTCTGAAGCGCTCTGGCGGGTTTGCCAAGACTCCACATCGAGATTCAGCCGCTCGCCGCGCAGACCGGGTTTGCCCAGAAGCGGCAATGGCTGGGAGACCGACGCTCCGTAGCGGCGGCCCGAAGTACCCGCTTCGCTCTTTCGCCCTGCCTCAACATCCACGGATGGAGACGGCCAACTGCCGGCCTGACGGGCCGACAAGCGCTTTTCCTCGGCACGCGCCCCCAGCGATTCAAGGAGGGGCGTATGGCGAAGGGCCAGGGTGACCAGCTCGGACAGCGTGTAGCTTGCCGTCTCGGGGGCCTGGGGTTTTTCGACAACGGATGGCGAAGGGGATGGAGCGGCCGTCGACTGGCCGCATAAGACAAACGCCGACAACATGGCTATGAATGAATACCGCAACATGGACATCGCCTTATGGAATCTTTTCATGGTGCACCTCTAACAAAATAATGAAGGAGTTTAGATGCCGACTGCAGGGACAGCTTTAGGCGAGAGAGCGCCACACGGCAGGCGCTCTCCGCCCGTAGTGTGGCGGAGCTTCAGGCGGGTGAAAAAAGGATTTATCGAAGAGCTGTCTGACGGCTAGGACGCCGGCTGTATCGAGATAGTGGGCGATTTGGGCCACTTGATTAATCTGGATGGATGTCGGCCGGGCGGAGGGGGCTTGGCACAAACAGGCGCAACAGGTCGTTTCGTTCGCGCAAGGGCCTTCCACGCTCTCGGCGCCCAGGCTATAAGCGAAGACCAAAAACAGCGCAAGCGCCAGCCACTTCTTCACCATCGTCTCCTTATTTTCTTCACAGAGGTGACGCTTTGTTTATACCAGTTGCCTCGGCGCCTTTCAACCTTTGTTTTGGGCCTAAATCAGCCTTTTTCTAGAGCCTGAATTTGTAGCTGAGACGAGCGAGAAGGTTGTAGTTCGAGGTGATCTGGATCTCGTTCACCCGTTGGCGGACCGGGATTTGAATGAGGGTGGACCATTCCAGGTCATCGGTGATCCGCACCAGGACGCCGGGCGAGACATAGAGGTAGTCCCCGCCTGTCTTTTCCACCTCCTCGGAGGTCATTCCCGCCGAGTCCCTCCCTTTCACCAGCAGGTTCACCTGGCCGATCAACCCCAGCCGGGGCGTTGCGGGATAGGTGGCCCCCGCGCTCGCCGTCAGCTGATACCCCAGCCGGTAATCGTCATGTCCTTCGCCGTTCGCTTTGTAGGTCACGCTGAAAAAAAGAGGCATCAGCGCGTACTCGCCGCCCCACATCGGCATGCTGAAATGCTGCAGCCAGGCCAGGCCAACGATCCCGTCGGTGGACCCCGATCCCGGCGTGATTCCCGGATCCGCGTGATCCCCGTCCGCGTTAGGGGCCTCGTCCTTTCCGGTCGGGAATTCCCCTCCCAGGATCGCGGAGAGCGTGGGACGGCGGTTTTCCTCGGGTTTGAGAAAGGCAAAGCGCGCCTGGACCATCAGATCTCCCAGGCCGCTGAAGTCCCAGCCCTCGGGAAGGACATCGCCATCGTGATGATTGTGGATATGCCGGTGGCTTCGGGAGATGAAGGGAAGCCCGAGATCCAGGCTCCACCGGTCTGTGATGTCCCAGCTTCCCGTCAGAAGGTGAGCGCGGTTGATCGTCCGCTGTTCGTCATGGTGGCCGCTGATTTCGCCGACCGACGCTTTCTTCGTTCCGATGCGCGGCCGGTCCTGGTCAATGAATTCGAACTGGTAACCCAGCCGGACCGCGCCTTTTTCGGCCGCGAACGAACTGCGCGTGTCCAGCGGGCAGCTCGCCGACCCGCAGCTGGCCTCCAGGGGCGAGGTCAACGTCAGCAGGCCGATGAATAAAAAGGACGCCGTTGTTTTGAACATGGGGGGGGTCAGAGGGCGTTCAGGCGGTCGATCATCTGGCGCAGGCGGCCGAAACCGGAGCGGTTGAACCGCAAGGCGATGCGCGGCAGCTCGCGGTGATCCATTTCCTCCGGGAGGGCGGCTGATTCCCGGACCGAGCCTTTGACGCATATATCTTTGAACGCCTGGTTGAGTTGATCCAGCTGCGCGGGACTGAGGGCTTTCCGCAAACGGATGATCAGGTCGTCTTTGACGAAGCGCATGGAATGGTAATTTTTATAAAAGTGAAGGATTTCATGAGCCGCCTCCTCGGCGGTTTCAACGATTCTGAAAACGCTCATGTCTTCGGGGGAGATCTTGCCTTTGTTCAGAAGCTGCTTGGTGATGAAGTGCTTCCAGTCTTTCCAGTAGTCTTCACCCGGCGCGTTCGCCAGGACGATCGGCATGGGGTCGCATTTCCCCGTCTGCACCAAGGTCAGCGCTTCGAACGCTTCGTCATGGGTCCCGAACCCGCCCGGGAAGAACGCGATGGCGCTGGTTTCTTTCAAAAACATCAACTTGCGGGTAAAGAAAAAGCGGCAGTCGATGAAGAGCGGGTCGTTCGAGATAAATTCATTGGCTTCCTGCTCGAACGGCAGGCGGATGTTGATGCCGAAGCTGTTCCCCTTGCCGGCCCCTTCGTTTCCCGCCTGCATGATGCCGGGCCCGGCTCCCGTGATCATCATGTAGCCGTTCTTCCCCATGAGACGCGCGAACTGAAGCGCCAATTTATAGTCGGGATCATGGCTGCGCGTGCGGGCCGAGCCGAAAATCGTGACCTTGCGGCGGTCGCGGTAGTTCTTGAAAATCCGGAAGCCGTAGCGCAGTTCGCGCAGGGCGCGATTGAGGATTTTGACGTCGCCGCGTTCCAGCTGGGAGTATTCCGTTTTGAGCGCGGTGACGATCATTTCCCGCACCAGGTCGCTGTTGTCCGCGGCGGCCTGGGGCGGGGTCGCCAGCGCGACCAGGGCGTCGATCTGCTGGAGGATTTTGGGGTCCCAGGCGTTGAAGCCTTCGGCTCCTTCTCTATCGGTGATTTTTTTAGGCGGCATCGGGCAGATTGTAGCAAAGGCGGAAGAACGTGATGCGTGGTAACGCGGTAAAGGGGTAACGTGGTAACGTGATAACGAGGCACGTGGACCGGTGTTCAGTTTAGGCGCGGAGGATGTCTTGGGGGTGGAGCGTTGAAAGGAACACCAGCAGGTAGTCCCGGAGGTGCCGGGTGAGCAGGAAATTGTCGAGGACGCGCTGGCGGCCGTTTTCCCCCAGGCGTTTGGCATAGAGAGGTTCCTGCAGCAGCTGTCGAATCCAATAGGCCGTACCCTCCACCGAGTGCGTCAAAATCCCGGATTCATTGTGCGTGATCTGCAAGGGGATCCCCCCGAGAGCGCTTGCGATCACCGGTTTTCCCTTCCACAAAGCCTCCGTGACCGTCAAACCGAAACCTTCCTTGATCGATTTTTGTAAAACAAGGGTGGATGCCCGCTGCAGCGCGTTCACGGCGGCATGATCGGTCGAGCTGAGTTCAAAAATGTGGATGTCAGGGTCGTTCTCCGCCTTTTCACGCACTGCGGCCAGCCCCGAATTCCCCTCCGGATCTTCCTCCGGGTCGCCCCCCACCAGCCAGAGCTGGCAGTCCACCCGTTTTTTGGCCAGCCGGTAGGCGTCAATCACCCCCGCCGCGTCCTTGGAAGGGTCGAAACGGGCCACCTGCGTGACCGCCGGTTTTTCGAGATTCAGTTCGAAGTCATTCAGCACATCATGAACTTGTTCCGCCGTCAAGTCGCGATTCCGTTCGCTGAGCGGATCGATGGAGGGCGCCACCAGGATCTGTCTCATGGATATCGGCGGGGCGAAGGTCGGGCAGGGGAAGATGGCGGCATCGTACTGCTCCAGCAGGGGCCGGAAGAAGTCCCACGCTTCGTTTTGGGGCGCTGAAAGATCGAGGAGGCCGTCCCACACCCAGCGCGCGGCGGTTTTGTTTTTGTGCATGATCAATCCGGCGGGCTGCGGGTCGTGCGTCAGGATCAAATCGCCGGACAGATCCAGGTCGGCGCCGTTCTGGGCCAGCGTGTCGCGGTAGACCGTGAAATCCCGTTCCGTGAGCGTCTGCGGCTGGCCCTGCAGGGCGGCGTGCAGCTTGCGGGTGACCGCGTCGAAGTCGCTGTTCCCCTTGATCACGTCCCAACGCGCATCGATGCCGAGTTCCCGGAAGTAGGGCACCATGCGGTGCAGGATTTCCGCCGCCCCGCCTCCCACCGCCATGGAGCTGATATGGCGCATGAGCTTTCCCTGGAGCTGGCGGCCCAACAGGCGCAGCTCGTCCACCGCCTGCTCACCGACGATCGGGATATGCTGGTCAAGCCGGGACATGGTTTATTTCGAACAGGCGGCGTTCCACCAATCTCAGGATGCGCCGGCGGAGGCTTTCCAGCGTCTGCGTGTAGGGATCCATCAAGGTGATCTGCCACGCCAGGTCCTTTTCCCCCAACCCGGCCAGCCATTTCGCGAAATCATTTCCCCTCTCCATCCGCAGGCGGGCTTCAAAAACGTGGTGATAGATCGAATGCACGCTCACTTTCTTGAGGGCGTGGGCGAATTCTTCCAGCGTGGCCGCTTCATAGGAGGTCGGCAGGAGGATCGAGCGGGAGTTCATGAAGAAGAAGTCCGACCCTTCCGGCGCCGGCCGGAGAGACTTCGCGCTCGCGAGATATGTCTCGATGGTGGAGACGATCGCCTCCCGCAGGTTCTCCAAACGGGTGAATTGGATGGTGTCAATCGCCGCCAGGCGTTCGCCCAGAGTCCCTTCCTGCAGGGTGTGCGAGATCCAGAAAGCGAAATCGTTAGGCGGAGAGGGGGCGAGGCCGCGACGGCGTTCGAGGAAGTGGTGGGTGTGGTAGTAAATGACCGACAGCGGGACGGTTTTGAGGTGGCGGAGCAGCTCGAGCAAGTCATGAGCCCGGCGTCCCGTGAGTTCAGTCAGGGTGAGGTGAGTGACGAAGCGGAAGGGCTGCGGATGTTCAGCCACACTCATATTTAAGGAACAGCTCGGCTTATAGCATGAATCTCGTGAGAGAGGATGTCAAGTTTAGAAGCGCAGGGTGAGGCCGAGGCGGTTTTCGTCCTGAAGGTGAAGGCTGAAAAGGTAGGCGTAGTCGAACTGGAGCCGGCCGATGCGCACGCCCGCGCCGAGCGTGGGCCCGGAGGCTTCCTGGTAGCCTCCCCGCAGGGCGGCGCGCTTATGGAATCCCCACAGCTCGAGCCCTGTGAACAGGCGCGTTTCCTGAGCGCCCTTGAGCGTGATCATCTGATCGGCGAGCCAGTGAATGTCGATGGGAAGCCTCAGCGGGCGCTCAAGGACCACGGCCATCCCGGGCCGCAGGCGCATCGGAATTTCATCGGAGGCGTCCGGCCGGCCCGCCTCGATTGAGCTGCCGCGGAGCGTGGTGCCGTTCACGTCCGTCAGCGCCAGGCCGAAGCGGAACACATGAACCTCGGCGTGCGCGCCCAGATCAAACCCGAGACCCGATTCACTGAAGCCGTTAAAGGAGAAGCGGACATATTTCACGGAGACCCCGAGCGCGATGCGCTCAAAGGGTTTGACACCGACCGCCAGGAGAAGCAGGTCATTGGAAAGCGTGTCGGAGCCCAGGACGCGCTCATCGGTATTGGTCAGCTCGATATCCCCGCTTTGCAGGCGCAGCCAGCCGAGGGCCGCGCTTCCGGGCAGCGTGTGATGGTTCCAGGCTTTGTCGTACGCCAGAAACCCCCGGGACGTCTCGAGCGAGGGGGTTTGGTACATCGCCGTAAAGCCGGAGCCTTTGAGATTGCCCAGTCCGGCGGGGTTGTAGTAAACGGCCTCAATGTCATCCGCGAGGCCGACAAAGGCTCCGCCCATCCCGGCGGGCCGCGCCCCCACCCCGTTCAAGGCGAAGGCGTCGGGCTCGCCCGAAGCGTGGGCCAAGTGGCATACAAAAAGCAGAAGAGCTACAAGCCTCACCCGCCCCCACTGATCGTGGGGGCGCCCTCTCCCGATGGGAGA
>MGUR01000003.1:19007-23406 GCA_001800075.1 Elusimicrobia bacterium RIFCSPLOWO2_01_FULL_59_12 | reverse complement strand
CGTTGGGAGAGGGGGGACCGCCGAAGGCGGTGGGTGAGGCTTCCACGGGTCATTTCACCGCCACCACTCTCCGAAACTGCCGGTCTTCTCTCGAGGCGCTTCGCCCTTCGATGCGCGCGAAGTAAAGTCCCGGGCTCACCGTGACGCCCTGGCGGTTCTGGCCGTCCCAAAGCAGAACGTAGCGGCCGGCGCCGGTCGCGGCCACGGGCGGCAGCCCTGCGACAAATTGGCCGCTGGCGTCATAAATCCGGATATCGATCGTCCCGGCGTCATTGACCTGGGCGACAAACCGGGTGGGCGCCGTTCCCGCCTGGAAGGGGTTCGGGAAATTCCGCACCGTGTCGGCGAAGAAGTTTTGGGCGGCGGACGCCGCGGCGCCGGTGACGCCGGGGTTCCAGAAAGCCTGCAGGGCAAAGAACGCCGCGCGAAAGGTCCGCTGCGTGCCGTTGGGGTTCACGGTCGATTGAAGCGGCCAGACCGATGTGATCCCAAACCACTCGTCCTGGTAATTGGGATCGACCGTGTCGGCGGGGCGCGTGAAAAGAACCACGGTGCTGTGCGTCCGGCAGTCGTCGCCGCCGTATTTCCACCACTCATCCGCCCATTCGAAAACAACGCCGCCTGCCAGGGAAGCGGTGCCCGCCCCGGTGGCGCTCAAATTGTTCTGAATCTCCTGCCATTGTGAAGAGATATAAGTCGATTGCAGGTTGGAATCTTCGGAACCGGAAGAATCCCGCCAGGCGTCCTTGCCGAATTCCGAGACAAGGATCGGCTTGGTGGTCATGGTGCTGACCGCCAGGGCCTGAAAAACACCTTGGAACGAAGTTCCGCGATAGACGTTGATTCCCCAGATATCTAGAAATGAAAGAGCGGTATCATCTGCCCCGATCGCCACCTTGCCTATGTTATTAAGAAAGGTGTTGCCAGGGGCAAAGGGGTCAAAGCAGTCGGCGCCCTGACATTCACCCTCCACCGTCGTCACGGGATGATATGGGTCGAGCGCCTTGGCCTGCTGGGCGGCTTCCTGGATCAGAGAGTACCAGTCGGGATTGGTGTTTCCGTTGTCGAGGTTGTTCTCGTTCCCAAAGGCCCACATCAGCACCGCGGGGTGATCTTTGTAGGCGTTCACGGCCGCCGCGAATTCATTCAGGGTTTGGGTGCGGAAAATGCCGCCGGAGAGATTGGCGGTGTGGGACACGTAATAACCCATGATGACGTAGAGGCCGTTGCGTTGGGCCTCGTCCAGCGCCTGAAGCGCCTGGGCCGTCGTCGATGGGGAGTTCATCAGGTCAAACGTGCGGATCGTGTTGGCGCCCAGGCGGCGGATCAGCGGGAAGTCCGCAATGTAGGTCGGACGGTCCACCCACCACCGGTACGGACCCAGGCAGTTGGTTCCGGATCCGCCGATCTGATACCCCACCGGGGTCGGCGAATAATTGACCCCTTTGACCGTGAAAGCTTGGCCGTCCACCAACAACTGCCGCCCGCTGGTGGTGACCGTTGCAGCGCGAAGGCTCGCGGCGCCGCAGAGGAGGCTTAAAAGAAGGACGTATTTCAATTTCATGGGATTTGACGTTGGGAAAGGCTACACATTCTACCCAATTTTGAGTAGGCTACTGATGTGCGGGTGTTTGTCGCTGTTCCCCTGCCGGATGACATCAAGCGCGAGGTGGCCGAGATCTCGCGCGGCCTGGCCGCGGCTTGCCTGCGCGAAGGAGCGCGGGTCACATGGGTCAAACCGGAACAGTTCCACTTCACCCTGAAGTTCCTGGGGGAATGCGCGGAAGACCAAGCCCCCCGGATCATTCAGGCGCTGGAAACAGCGGCCAAAGGGGCATCCCCCTTTACGGCGGCATTAGGGGGTCCGGGGTGCTACCCGGAGCGAGGGCCGCTCCGGATCATCTGGCTGGGTTTGACCGAAGGCGAGGCGCCGATGGTTGATCTGGCGGCTCGGGTGGAGGCCGCCTGCGGACCCCTGGGATTTCCCAAAGAAGACCGGCCCTTCAGCGCCCACCTGACTCTGGGTCGCGTGAAGTCCGCCCGGAGCCCGGACAAAATACGGTCGATCCTGGCGGCCACCCCGGCCCCGCCCGCTGGAAGCTGGAAGGTTGACTCTTTCGCTCTGGTTCAGAGTGTTCTCTCTCCTCACGGGCCTGCCTATACAACACTTCAGACGTTCCACCTCACGTCATCCCCCGCGGTTTCTGGCGGGGGATCCCCTGCCTACGACCGCAGGGGATGACGTCAACGGTTGAGCAGATGGCGCAGGGCGCCTTCCAGTTCGGGATAGCGGAAGGCGTAACCGGACTTGTGGAGCATGCGCGGTTCAACCCGCTGGCTGGCTAACAGAAGCTCATCGGCCATTTCGCCAAATGCCAGCCTGGCGGCGAACGCGGGCAGGGGGACGATCGTGGGACGCCAGAGGACACGGCCCAGGGTTTTGGTGAAGGCCAGGTTGGTGACGGGATCGGGGGCTACCACGTTGACAGGACCCTTCAGGACGGGGTTGCTTAAAGCGTGCAGGACGGCGCCCAGAACATCATCGATGGCGATCCAGCTCATGTATTGGTTCCCCGGACCGATCTTGCCGCCTACCCCCAATTTGAAAGGCACCAGCATCTTGGCCAGCGCCCCTCCCGCGGGACTCAAAATCACGCCAAATCGAAGGTAAACGACACGGATGCCTTTCAAAGCCGCCGTCGCCGCGGCCGCTTCCCAGGCCCGGCATACCTCCGCAAGAAATCCAGTCCCCGCCGGGTTTTCTTCCCGGAGGATTTCCTCTCCCCGGTCTCCATAAAAACCTATCGCGGACGCGCAGAGAAGCGTTCTAGGAGGCAGTTTCAGGGCGGTCAGGACCTCGGCCAGCTGATGGGTCCCCCGCACCCGGCTGTCCCGGATACGCTGTTTCTTCGCCGCGGTCCAGCGCCCGGAAGCGATGCTTTCCCCGGCCAGGTGAATGACGGCGTCAAACCCTTCCAGCGCCGCCGTGTCGATGCTGCCTGCGTCGGGATTCCATGAAATACCCGACTGACCCTTCCGGACCAGGCGGGTGACGGAGTGGCTCTTATTTGCAAGATAGGGAACGAGCGCCGAACCGACCAGGCCCGTGGAACCGCTCATCAATATTTTCATGATGGGAAAATACCCAATTCAATAGGGGAATTGCAAATAGGGGAACGTGAGGGTTTACAGCAGGCGGATGGGTTCTTCGATGGTGACGGTGGTATTGTCCATCATGATTTGCCGGCCCTGGACCTGCTTCGAGGCGGAGTCGGGGCTGTCCGCGATGATCCACCAATCCACGTGGTCGTTAAGGGAGGCTTTTAAAAAGAAACTGACCGCGTAGTTGCCGTCCGGATCGACGTTTGCGGATTTGATGATATCGGGGTTTTTCTTGGAGGCGACATGGACCCTCAGGCCGGCATTGTTGCAAAGCCCTCCGCCGCAGGTCACTTTCCCGGTGAAAACGCAGGTGTATTCCTTTTCAAGGGAGCGCAAATAAAGCCTGTTCGAGGTCCGGCGAGCCGCGAGGGCGTCCGTCTTGCCCGCCTTCCGTATCGTTGAAGCGACCTGGGCGGGCGCTTTAGCGATCTGGATCGGAGGCATCATCAAGGACATAAGCGCCTGGGTCACGACGTTGGCCGCCTGGTTATGCGGCAGAACCATCAACCCCGCCAGCAGAATCGTCGCCTTCGTCACAGTCCCTGCGGCCAGCTTGGAAGCGGCTACGGAAATGCAGGAGCTGATGATGGCCGACTTCGTATTCGTGGGCCTGACGATCGAGATCAAGTAATTTAGCATGCCCATAGTCTACAGGACCCATGTTACGCTAATGTAGCATCGATGTTAAATCGAGGTTAATTCGACTATTTTGACATCGCTAGGAAGTGGCCTATTTTTCGAGGTGTTTTTTTTGGATTTGTTAAGGTGCGCTAGCTTTTAGACGGTGTAGGACTGCCGGCCCTGCTTCAGCCGCGCTTGGGCCTCTTGATCTTCTTGAAGGCGATGGCGGAGGAGTGTTTCGGCGAATTGAACGGCCACGGTATCGAGGAGCAGGAGGATGTGTGGAGAAAAAGCCTTTGGATTTAATTTGCTGGTAACCCACAAAAACCCCAGGAGAGGCGTTTGGGTGTTATTGGGGTCCATTAAGGGAATCAACGACGTAGAGCCGCCTCCCTGCTTTTCAGGGACAATCGGTTTCAAAACTGCTGAGACCTGTTTGACGAGGGGATGCTCAGCCGGCAGGGTTCCGGGGTTGCTGTCCGCGGGGATGCTGACCACAGGCTCAAATTCGTCCCAGTAGGAACTGCGCTGATAGAGCGTGATTTCGTCTACATCTTCGAGCGAGGCGCGCAGAAAGTCAGCCGTTTCCCGGCAGCGTTCTTTCATCGGCTTGTCT
>MGUR01000003.1:17796-18985 GCA_001800075.1 Elusimicrobia bacterium RIFCSPLOWO2_01_FULL_59_12 | reverse complement strand
GACGCCAGAAAACGGCCGGCCCCGTAAACCAGAGAAAGCTCGTGGCTGGTCCGGCGCAGGCGAACGAGGGTCGTCTGCAGCACGCCCATCATCAGGGGCATCCCCGCGTCCCAGTCTTTCTCCATCCAGTCCCGCAGCTGCTTCCCATCGATGGCGATCAGTTCACCGCTCTGGCTGGCGACCGCCATCGCGGTTCGGGGGGACTCTTTAAAGAGGGCTTGTTCCCCAAAGAGGGACCCCGGTCCCAGCAGGCTCAGGATTTTGGGCGGAAAGTTTTTTTCCCGCGGGACGCGCTGGATGGTGATTTGGCCGGACAGGATTCCAAAGCAGTACGGGGAGGGTTCGCCCTGGCAAAATATCGTTTCTCCCGCCTGGATCTTTCGCAGGAGGCTGAATTTCGCCAGCTGCTTCAGGTAGGGGGGCGGCAAATCGACCAGGAGGTCGATCAGTCGAAGGGAGTGCGACAACTTATCCATCACGGGCCTTGTCATGCGCCCTGGCGGATCATCTCCGGCCGGTTGGCCTTCGCCAGCGCCTCGTCTGTCGAAATCACCCCTTTGCGGGCGAGGTCCGACAGCGATTTGTCCAGGCTGACCATGCCCACCCGGGCCCCGGTGTCGATGGCGCCGTAAATCTGGTGCGTTTTTCCTTCGCGGATCAAATTGGCGATCGCGGGCGTGACCAGCATGATTTCCCGCGCGGCCACCCGGCCTTTTCCTCCGGCCCTGGGCAGGAGCGTTTGTCCGATGACCGCCTTGAGGCTGTTGGAGAGCTGGGTGCGGACTTGCTGCTGCTGGTGAGCGGGAAAAACGTCGATGATCCGGTCCACCGTCTGAGCGGCATCGGTCGTGTGCAGCGTGCCAAACACCAGGTGGCCGGTTTCCGCCACGGTCAACGCGGCGGCGATCGTTTCCAAATCGCGCATCTCGCCGATCAGGACCACGTCCGGGTCCTGCCGGAGCGCATGCTTCAGCGCCGCCGCGAAGCTTTTCGTCTGCTGGCCGAGCTCACGCTGGCGGATCACGCAGTTTTTATTTTCGTAGACAAACTCGATGGGGTCTTCCACCGTGAGGATGTGGCCTTTGTGCTTCTCGTTGATGAGGTTGATCAGGCAGGCCAGGGTCGTCGATTTCCCCGAACCGGTGGGGCCGGTAACCAGAACCAGCCCGCGCGGCAGGTTGGCCAGATC
>MGUR01000003.1:0-17782 GCA_001800075.1 Elusimicrobia bacterium RIFCSPLOWO2_01_FULL_59_12 | reverse complement strand
TCGGTGATCACGGAGGGGAGCTGAAGTTCCTCCGGCGTTGGGATCTTGCTGGAAATGACCCTCAGGACCGCTTCCACGCCTTTCTTCTCGAGCAGAATGTTCGCGCGAAAGCGGGAGACGTTGTCCACGGCCACCGAAAAGTCCAGTTCCCACTCCTGCTCAAAACGGCTGCGCTGGTAGTCCGACAAGAGGCTGAAAATGACGCGGCGGGATTCGTCTGCGGTCAACGCCGGGAAGTCCTTCATGGGCTGCAGCATTCCGTCGACGCGCGTCATCGGCGGCTGACCGATGACCAGGTGGATGTCGGAGGCTCCCTTTTGGACGGCCGACTTCAAAATATCGATCATTTCCATGAGATGAACCTAACAGGGAAAGAGCTGATTTGGAAGGGAAATATCATCCGCTAAGGCAGGGGAGGGAAAGCGAGGGACAGATCGGTCATTCGCGCCAGAATGCATACCCAAGCACCAACACCAACAGCAGGCCGGGGATGAGGATCATCCCCCCTTTCAACAGCAGACTGGCGTAAGCAACGGGGTACATAAGGGTATCTCCCCTTTCTTACCGGAGCGCCAGGATGAGCGCGTGGTCCGTCAGGTGGATGGATTCTTTGACGGTGATGGCGGTGTCATCCGACAGGATATGACGCCCTTCATGGGTCGTCAAGGTGTACGTACCGGATTGAGCCGTCAATTTCCAGTCCACCTGCTCATTGGGATAGCCTTCAAATGAGACCTTCAACGAAAAATTCCCGTTCGCATCGGGAAGCGCCGCGGCTTCGACGGTTGTTCCTTCAGCGGGGCTCACCTGAATACGGACTTCCGCGGCGCCGGCATGGGTCCGGGGAAGGACTTTTCCGGATATCGTGAGGTGATACGTCCTGGAATCGATGGTGTGGAGCTGCACGGCGTCGAAGGCTTGGCTGGAGCTTGCGAGCATCTGCGCGGCGAGGAGGATCGCGGCCGAGGAGGTTCTAAGGAGTGTCTTCATGGGAGCCTCTACTTTCTCCCCGTCCCGCTCTAATGATAAGGGTATGGCGGAAATAGACAATGAAGCGTCCGGCCAAGATATCGGGACCAACCGGCTCATGAATTTTATGGGTCCTATTTTCAGTGCGAAAAAGAGATATGAAAATGATATGGGTCGTTAGGGGAGGCTATTTAAAAAACGTGTCGGCCAGCTGCAGCCAGTCGGGGGGAACGGTTTTGAGCTTGGCGGTGGCTTCTTCGAGGGAAACGGCCCTCATTTCATCGCCCCGGAGGGCGGCCATTTTTCCAAACTCGCCGGCGGCGACCATGTCGGCCGCTTTGGCGCCGGCGCGGGTGGCGAGAATGCGGTCAAAGAGGGTGGGCGGACCCCCGCGCTGGATATGGCCGATGACGGCGGAACGGGTTTCAATGCCGGTTTCTTTCTCAATCACCTCGGCCAGGGAGTCTCCCACGCCGCGCTTTTTGAGCAGCATATGGCCGAACTGGTCGAGCTCTTCCTTTTCCCGCTTGGCGCCGGGCAGTTCGGCGGCTTCAGAGGTCACCACCAAGGCCACTTGATCCCGGGCGTGAACTTTTTTCAGGTGGGCGCACATCGCCTTCAAGTCGACTTTGCGCTCCGGGAGCAGGACCCAGTCCGCTGCCGCGGCGATGGAGGTATAGAGCGCCACCCAGCCGGCATGACGACCCATCACTTCCAGGACCATGATGCGCCGGTGGCTGCGGCCGGTATCCCGGAGACGTTCCAGCGCATCGACAGCGATGGTGGTCGCCGTATCGAAGCCGAAGGTATAGTCGGTGGCGGAGAGGTCGTTATCCATGGTTTTCGGGACTCCGACCACGTTGACGGCGTGGTCCTTATAGAACCTGGCGGCGACGCCCAGAGTATCTTCCCCCCCGCACGCTACCAGGGCATCCATCTTGAATTTCTTCAAATTGGCGAGGCACTTTTGGACCGCGCCCTCCATCTTAAACGGGTTAGTCCGGGAGGAGCCGAGGAAAGTGCCGCCCTTGCCGACGATTTCTTTCACATCCGCCAGCGTCACCGGCTGGGCGTGACCCTCCACCAGCCCGCGCCAGCCTTCCAAGAAGCCGGTGAACTCAAACCCGTGATCCAGCCCGCGCATCACGCAGCCGCGCAGCGCCGGATTCAACCCGGGGCAGTCGCCCCCGCCGGTCAGAAGTCCGATCTTTTTCCCCATCGCTTAATATTCTCCGTGGACGGCACCCGCGGCCCCGACGTTTTTGCCGTCAGAGTACCAGTGCGGATCGACCGCGGCGCCCAGGTCCTTCGGGGTCAGCCCCGCGCGGGTCCAGACGGACTGCGCGTATTTGTCCACCAGGTCGGAGAGGATTTTCATCCGCTGTTTGCCGGTCGTCTCGAGGAATTGGCAGCGCGCATCCGGGGTGGTCTGTTCGAAGTATTCGTTAAAGATCGCGCGGCCGGCCATGGTGCCGGAGCTGCCCGCTTTCATCGCGGATTCCACCTGTTTCTGGAAGATGTCGAATTTTTCGCCGGCGGAGAGCAGAACCCACGGCCGGATCGCGGCGTCGTTGACCGCCTTCAGGTTCTCTTCACCGGGGAATTCCAGCTTCAGGATGTCGGTGATCGGGCCCAGGAGCTTCGCCGACTCGATGATGTTCTTCGGGCGGCGGGCGACGTAGGCCGGGGTCTTTTTGTCTTCGCCCTTGCGGGGGAACGACAGCTCCTCGGTCATGAGCAGGATGTCTTCCTTGGCGCAGGCGTCATAAATCTCTTTGGCGAACTTCAGCTGGTTCTGGGTGTAAGCGATGTCTTCGACGTCCATATAAACCAAGAGCTTCACCGCGCTGCAGCCCATCTTTTTGATCTGGGCGACGCTCCAGCCCGGTTCGTACTCCCCCGGGATGCCGGCGTCCTTCGAGGCTTCCACGCGGCCGATGAGACCGACGCCGCGCGCGAGCGCGCCGGAATTGATGCATTGGCGCAGGCCGAAGTTCACATCCAGCAGGGTGGCGGTGGCCATTCCGGACAAAGCCGAGGTAATCTCCATTTTGGCGTTGCGAATGTCTTCGTAAACGGGTTCCTTGGGGGCGCCCAGTTTCTCGTTCAGAGCGCGGATCGCCTTCTTGAAGGAATTGCTCTGGTCGAGCGCGAACACCTTGAACTTCCCGTGGGTGTCGGTGATCTGCTTCAAGCCCAATAACTTGCCCGGGGCCAGATTCCGAAAGTGATCCTTGAGGCTATTGTTTGCTGGTGCAGCTGTCTGTGTGGCCATCGTCGCACGTCCTCCGTTTTCGTCGTTCCCGCGAAAGCGCGCACGCCACACTGCCGGCGTGCCCGTCCAGCCGTGTGGAGGGCGGGAATCTAGGTATTTAAGAGATCCATTTTCTGGATCCCCGCTAACGGCATGCGGGGATGACGGAAAAATTAAGCGGATTTGAGCTTCGTGGTCCTGCGCCGGCCGGTTTTTTCCACCTTCTCAACCTCGGCTTCCCGCCACACGCCCAAGGCGCGGAATTTCTGGTAGCGGTTTTCCAGAAGGTCTTCGGTGCTCAGCGTTTTGAGTTCCTTCAAATGTTTTGAAAGGACCGCCCGGGCCGCTTCCATCAACGTGCCGGGGTCGCGGTGTCCGCCGCCCAGCGGCTCGGGAATGATCTCGTCGATGATCCCCAGCGCTTTCAATTCCGGCGCGGTCAACTTCAGCGCTGCGGCGGCCTCGCTGGCCCGCGCCGCGTCCCGGAAAAGAATCGCCGCGCACCCCTCCGGTGAAATGACCGAGTACCAGGCGTTCTCGCACATCAGGACGCGGTCCCCCATGCCGATCGCCAGAGCTCCGCCGGAACCGCCTTCCCCGATGATCATGCAGGTCACGGGAACTTTCAAGGCGGCCATCTCAAAGAGGTTCAGCGCGATGGCCCGCGCCTGGCCGCGCTCTTCGGCGCCGATGCCGGGGTAGGCGCCGGGGGTGTCAATGAAACAGATCACCGGCCGGTTGAATTTTTCCGCCAGCTTCATCATCCTCAAGGCTTTGCGGTAGCCTTCGGGGTGGGGCATGCCGAAGTTGCGGAGCATCGATTCCTGGACCGTCCGGCCCTTCTGGTGGCCGAGCACGACCACCGGCTGGTTTTCGAACATCGCCAGGCCGCCGACCAGAGCCGCGTCATCGGAAAACGAGCGGTCGCCGTGCAGTTCGATGAACTGAGTGCACAGCGCGCGGATGTAATCAAGCGTGTAGGGCCTTTGGGCGTGGCGGGCGATCATCACCCGCTGCCAGGGCGTCAGATTTCCGTAAATCTGGGTTTTAAGCTGGCTGCACTTTTCTTCCAGGACTTTGAGCTCTTCGGTAAAGTCCAAGTGCTCCGAAGCCGAGCAGGACTTCAGTTCCTGGATCTTGGCTTCCAGCTCCAGGATGGGCTTCTCGAACTCGAGACCTGCAATTTCGTCAGCCATTGGGTTCCTTACAGCGGGAAGTGCCCCACGTAGTTCAGCCGGAGAATGCGCTCGCCGCCCCGGGCCACGCCATGCGGGACATTGCGGGCGGCGAAGTCGACGTTGAAATAGGGAGCCACCCAGAAGCGCCCGCCCACATTCCAGCGGTTGTCCCGCCCGTTGCGGATGTTGTCGTATTCCATCAACAGGGCGAAATTGGGGGTGAGCTTGAGCGTGCTCCCGAAAAATCCGTAGACGGCGGAGTCTTCGTCGAATTCATTGACGTTGACGCCCGCGTGGAATTCGAGGTTCGTATAGAAAAGGGCATGACTGCCGACCAGATAGAGACCCTTTTCCCTGTGCCTGAATTGGTCGAGGGTTTCATCCCACAGCATGCCCTGATTGTCGTAGCCGAGCGCGACCGCCGGAAAGAAGTCGGTGCCGTCCAGAGCCCGCAGTTTGAAATAGACCGCGGGGCGGATCATGTGCGGGTCGCCGGCGCCAATCACGCGCTGGGCATCGAACGAGATGCCGAGGTTGACGCGTTTCAGGGGCGCGATATTCAGCCGAGAGGTCAGGCCGCCGTCGCTGTAAAACCGGAACGTGGCGGCGTAGGTCATCGCGTCCAGGATGTCCGCCGTGGGGATGTCCACGACTTCGATCATGGGAGAAAAGGCGTCTTTGACTTCATCTTCATCCGCCCGCGCGCTGCCCCCCGCCCCCAGCACCAGACACAAAGATAAAAGGCAAAAGAAATAGGGGCGGAAGGGGGGTGTTCTTTGATTAAAGGGCATCCTCGCTTTTTCCATTTTCACTTTTCCTTTGTGCTCATTTGCGCTCATTTCTGCCGGGCCCGCTGAAGCGCCGCCTGGGCTGTCAGCTTGATGGACGGATCGGGATCCTTCGCCAGGCTTTCGAGCATGACGATGGCCCCCCTATCTTTAAACCCACCCAGCGCGTCGATCGCCAGCAAGCGCGCGATTTTATTGGGATCCTTCAAGGCCGCCATGACCATCGGCCGGCCGGAAAAGTCGCCCATATGGGCCAGCGCCTGCGCCGCGGATACCTTCACCATCGTATCAGGGTCTTCCAGGGCTTTTTTTAAAGCGGGAACGGCGTCCCGCGCGCGGATCATCCCCAGCGCCTGGGCGGCGTTTGCCCGCGCGAGGGCGTCCGAATCCTTCAATCCGGGCATCAGTCCGGGGAGAGCGGACGCATCGCCAATTTGTCCCAGGGCCGAAAAAACGTTGCGCCGGGTGACCGGCGATGGATCTTTGCACGACTCAAGAAGCACAGGGACCGCCGACACGTCTTTAAACCCTCCCAGGGAACTGATGGCGGCCACGCGGACCGCTTCCGCGGGGTCCTTGAGCGCTTTTTCGAACGTGGGACGGGTCGCCGGATCGCTGAGGAAACGAAGTGACAAGAGCGCCGTCTGCCGGACTTCGGCGTTGGGATCCTTCAGCGCCAGCTCGGCCAGCTTATCCTTGGCGGCCGACCATCTCAAGTACCCCAGACCCCGGGCGGTCAAGGTCCGCACGTACGCGTCTTTGTCCGATAGAGCCTGCATCAGCGCCGGGGCCGTGTCCGGGCTGCGTAAATTCACCAATTCCTGGGCAGCGATCCGCCGCTTGATGGCTTCCGGCGACCGCAACTGATTCAGCGCGTCCTGGCGAGGTTCCGCCGCAAGGCTGGGGAATGCCATCCCCCATGCCAACACCTGAACACAAAGAACAGACCTCAGCGTCCTTATCTTCATAAAAGTAAAAGACCCGCGATAGCTCGTGGGCCGTTAGTGGCGCTAATTGTACCTAATTTTAGGACCCGGCTATCAAGGGAGGATCGGCTGCCGGTTAAATCGAACCGGGAGGGTCGTTTTGGGGATGACGCGCAGGTGGTAAGGCTGGATCAGCTGGACAGAGGGGTCGGCATTCGGGAGGGGCGGGGTCTCCCGGAAGTGAACGACCACATTGTCAGGCAAGAGTTGAATCTCATAAATCTCGATGGCATAACTCCCGGTTGGGAGGCTCCCGGCATGCACGCCCACGATCGTGACCTGGCTGAAATCCAGATCCGGCAGCGGGGGAGGGGGTTGCTTTAAGGCGTGGTGTTCCTGCCAATGCGTGTCCCATTCTTCCCGGGTCTGGAGCACAACGTTACGGGGGTCGCTGATCCCGGAATACGGGCCTTGCCATTCAGGCAGTTGCCCCGGGGCCGCTTTGGGAGGGTCAACGACGGGCCGGGGCGGTGCGGGCGCTGCAGGCTGCGAAGTCTCCTTAGGCGCGGGCAGCGAGGCCGGTTTGGTGACCGGGGGGGCGGCGCTTTGCTTGGAAAAAAGATGCGAAGCCGGCCGGCGGAGTTTCCCCAGGGTCAGCGCCACCCCTGCGGCGGCACAAACGGCGATGAGTATCTTCAGCGGGAATCTTTCGAGAAAACTTACGGGGTGGGGATAGACCATCTTCCGGAGCGTGCTGAGCTCTTCGGCATGCCGCCGGCAATCCGCGCACGTTTCCAGGTGGCCCGCCACCCGCTTGCGCTCGGCGCGCGGCAGCCTCCCATTGAGGTAATTGGAGAGTTCGCCCAGGACATGCGTTACGGTTTCCAACATACGCATGAGAGTATCTTCTTGTGATGGGATTTTTCAAGTGCCAATTCACCGGGCCCCTCCGAATTTAAACTGCAGACGTCCCGCCTGTTCACGGATCGCTTTGAGAACCGCCTGATCGAGGCTCATCGGGGCTCCCGCTTGTTCGCGCTGTTTCCGGGCGAGAAAATCCTCCCGGGATTTCTTAAGCTCCTCTAAACGCGACCGAAGAGCCGCGCGCCGGGCTTGCTGGTCCCTGAAATAGGCATCAAGCTCCGGGTCAGATTTGCTTTGCAGGGGCGCCGGCAAGTCATGGCGCTTTAAGTCGCCCACCTTCATCTTGCCGGAAGCCACATGGCTCACGGCATCCCATGCCTGGGCGGGCGCCGCGGCTTTGTAGATCGAACGTTCCGCCAGCGCGCCGGCCGACTCCCGGCTCGCGGCCAATTGATCAACCGAGGTTTGCAGCTGGTAACCCTTCCGTCCTTGAATCCCATAGGGCACGTACGTCTCGTTGAGCTCCGACCCCAGCCTGCCGATTTCCACATCATACGGAGTCGGATCCACAACCACCGGGATGTCGGAGTCAATCGTCATGTACGCGCCACGTCCGGCGATCGCGCCGTCCTGCCATTGCGTACGCACGCCTTCCGCATAGGCCCCGCAGTAGATGGGGTTGACGATGATCCCCATGCGGACCGCCTGCGCCAGGGCGTCGCGGAAATAGACCGGTCCCTGCGTGAAGGGTTCGTTGCCGGCGATGAAGATGACCTTGTACACATCTCGCCGCGGACTCCACGCCAGGCCGTTCAGCGCATCCTTGATGACGGCGCCGCAGTACTCGTAGCCGCCGTGGGTGCGCAAAGAAAACAGCGTCTCCGAGACCTCATCCAGGTGGGTGGTGAAGGGCAGCGCCTGCCGGACGTAATTTTCCCCGGGGCTGAGCCCATTGTTGCCGTATTCATAGAGCGCGACCTGCAGGACGGGCCGCTCGCCGCGGCGCGAGCAATAGGCCAGATCGTTGGCGATCTTCCATAGCTGGCTTTTGGCCTGCTCGATCAAGCCGTCCATGCTGTTCGACGTATCCAAAAGAATCGCCACCTGGACTAAAGGCTTCGGGCGAGGCATCGGATACCAGGCATAGCTGTTCGAGCAGGTCATCGATACGGCAACGGCACAACACGCCAGTCGTTTGAAACGTTTCATAGCGCAACCTCCGATGGGAGAATTTATGCGTCCGCCCCTTGGACACCGATTGCGCCGAAATGTTCCCAACCAGGGTCGCCAGGCAACAAATGCACTACGTTTGAGCCCTGGGACATAGGTGCCGGGCACCTATGTCCCCAATCTCCCACAGAACAGCGAGGTTATTGTTTTTTGTACTTAACCGGCAGGGTGGATTGAGGGATGACCCATAAATGGAAGGGCTGGGTTGAAACAGCGGTTTGGGAAGCTGAGACAGGACGATTCTCACGATAAAACACGATCAAAGCGGGTGGGAATGTTTCTTCCGTCCGGAGGATCTCCATGGAGTAGCCTCCGGACGGTTTCTCTCCGGCATAAACGCCCACGATCATATAGGTGTTGAAATCCACCTTCGGAGGGGTCGAAGCGGGCTGCGAGCCGGTGTGGTCCTGCCACAGCCGGCCCCACTCTTGGGGCGTTCGTATCGCCACCGTTCGGAATGTCTTGATCCCCGAAAAGGTTCCTCTCCACTCCGGGAGCTCGCCGGATGAGAACGGTGATTCCTTGGCGACCGATCGCACGTCAACAGACGCTTTGGCTTTGGCGTCAGCCAACGCCCTGGCGGATTTTCCAGAAAGCCCCTGTGTCGCCTTGCCGGAGGCCGCGGGGGATGCGCTGGGGGCGCGCGCGATGACGGGCGGGTGGACGATCAGGAAGTCGTTCCGTTCAACGGCGCCTTTCCGCTGGGTTTTACTGAGCGAATCAACCGTAGAGCGAAGTTCCGATTCGGCCGATAGGTCATTTACCGCAGCGGGAGGCGCCGTTTTCTTCGCCGCGATTTCGCTTTTGAGCTGAGAAGAAGGTTGCGATGCAATGGGCGGCGGCGCCGGGGGCTGCACGACTGCCGGTTGCGGCGGAGGGCTGTTCTGGATGACCGGCGCCGGTTGGGGTTCAGCCAATCGGGCTTTTTGTTGATCGAACTTCATAGATGCCTTGGGCGTATTCGGCTGCCGGACCTCACGCGCAATATAGAAACCGAGCGTCACGATGCAGGCGGACGCCAAGGCTTTCGCGGGCAAGCCGAACGAGAAAGCAAAGCGGCGCGCCGGCGGCTTTTCGATTTGCGCCAGAACGCCTTCGTAGAAACTTTCCGGAGGGGTTGCCACCGGAGCGTCCTGCAAGGTCGTGCGAAGCTGTGTGAGTTCTTCATACCGGTGCCGGCACTCCTCGCAGCCCTGCAGATGCGTTTCAACGGCCGAGCGCTCCGTCTCGTCCAGTTGGTTGTCGATGAAGCCGGAGAGTTGGTCGGCAACGTGCGGGGAAGTCTCACTCATAGCGCGGTCTTTCCGAGGGCCGTAAAAAGCTGGCGGAGCCGCTCCCGGCTCCGCGCCAGCCGCGACTTAACGGTGCCTAACGGGATATCCAGCAAGGCGCTGATCTCCTCATAGGGTTTATCCTCCATGTCGCGCATCACTAGAATAGCACGTTCTTGCGGTTCGAGCCGGCCTAAAGCCTTTTGAACCAGCGCCTGCCGGTCCGACCCTTCCAGGTTGATATCCAGGGGCGGGTCGGCGGCGGCTAGATCCCGGGGCGGCGAGTCTTTTTCTTTCGATTGAAACGAAACATGGCGCCAGAAAAGACGCCGCTTCTCATAGCGGACCCGGTTTTTCCATTCATTGACGCAGATCCGGTAGAGCCATGTCCCCGCCGCGCTCTCTCCTCGGAATGTCCCGAACCCTTTATAGGCCTTGATGAAAGTTTCTTGAGCGAGATCCTGGCCATCGGCCGGATTTCCGGTCAGACGGATCGCCAGGGTATAAATCATCGGCCCCGTCTGGCGCATCAAACTTTCAAAAGCCGCTTTGTCAGGTTCCATCTTTTTGACACTCCCGAAAGGCAAATGTTCCCGCGTTACATCACGACATTTTTCGGCGAACCCGCCACGAAAGCTTCAAGATTGGAGATCAACTCCTCCGCCAGCGTCCGCACGGCTTCTTCGCTCGCCCAGCCGATGTGCGGGGTGATGATCAGGCGGGGCAGATCCAGAGCCGGAAGCGGGTGGTCCGCCGCCGGCGGTTCCTGGCTGAGAACGTCCACCGCCGCCCCGCCCAACAGGCCGAATTGAAGGGCGTTGGCCAATGCGGATTCATCGATCAGGCCGCCGCGGGCCGCGTTGATCAGCAAAGCGCGGGGCTTCATCAGCGTCAATTCGTGGGATCCGATCAGGTGGCGGGTGTCCGGGGTGAGCGGGCAGTGCAGGGTGACGATGTCGCTCCGGCGCAGGACCTCCTCGAATGGGACGCGGCCGGAACGAACCGGCGATGCTCCCTTGCGCTCGGCGATCAGGATGTCCATCCCGAAGGCGCGGCCGCGCTTTTCCACCTCCTGACCCAGAGCGCCGTAGCCGATAATCCCCAGCGTGGAGCCGGCCAGGTCGTGGATCGGATAGTCCAGGAGCGAAAAAATGGGCGATTTCGCCCAGAGTCCGGACGTGACGGCCTTGCGATAGTTGAATAAATTCCTCTGAAGCGCGAGCATCAGCATGAAGACATGCTCTGGCACCGAGTTCAGCGTGTAGCGCGGCAGGTTGCACACGGCGATCCCCAGCCGGCGGCTGGCGTCCAGGTCGACGACGTCCACGCCGGTCGCCGCGACCGCGATCAAGCGCAGCCCGCGCAGATCATTGATCTGCGGCGCGCGCAGCGGCACCTTGTTGGTGATGACGATCGTCGCATCGCGCAGGCGATCCGCGAGTTCCTCCGGGGCGGTGGTGTCGTGATCCTGCCATTGATGCGGGAACCGGGGCGGCCGCAGCGCCGTCCGGCACGTCTTCCGGTCCAGAAAAACAATGCGTTCCATGGGTTACTTCGACTTAAAGTCGGAGGGTTTCTGCAGGATGGATTTGGCGGCGGCTTCGGAGATCCACGCGATGCCGGGGTCCTTGTCCACGGCGGCGGGGTAGCGTTTCGTCGCAGGATCGGGACGCCCGAGGCGCAGCTGGCGGGTGGTGCCGTTTCGCAATTGGACGATGCAGGACGCGTGCGTCAGCTTTTCGGGCGGCTGTGTTGAATCGGCAAACGCCTCCGCCCGGAGGTGCGCCAGCTGACCGAGCAGGCCCCACACAGGCGCGGCGTCCACGACGTTGCCGTTCAGGCTCCAGGTGTCGGAGGAACGCGCGAGCGCCGTCTTGAATCCGGGTCCTTCGATGTAGATCGTCAAAACCTGGTCTTCGATAAGATTCAGCAGGGCGCGGTCCCGCCAGGAGGTGAGGTCGGCTTCGCCCAGCTCGCCGCGAATGGCCCCGCGCGCCAGGTAGATGACGGGCTGGCCGGGAAATTTGAAGTAGAGATGGTTAAAATCCGGCGCCTGTTTGCCGAACACCCCGGCCGCTTGCGGCTTGTTGTCCCTGTACAGGGTGACCGTGGTGGCGCTTTCCGGGTTGATTTCAAATTCCGCCGCCGCATGGCCCCGCTCGGAGATGACGTCCTCCACCCGGAGGTTTTTCAAGTTTCCGATCAGCGTTTTGACCTTTCCCGCATCGGCCCGGTAGGGCCCCGCGCCGGCGCCGGCGGTCACCGTCCACGTCGCGCTGTCCCGTATCAACTCCACCGAAGAGGCGCCGACCTGCAGCGTGATTTTTTCCGCGGTGTTGATCGAACCGGCGAACGGCGCGTCCGGACGGCTGGGCCGGCGAAGCAGGGCGAGCGCCAGAATCGAAAAAGCCAAAACACCGGCGATGAAAGCCAGCGTCTTAATGAGCTTGGAAGGCGCCATGGGGTTACTGGGGGACGCCTGCCGCGGCGGGCAGGGCGAACCCGGCCGCCAGGGCGCTTCGCCATGCGCGCCGACGGCGCCAGCGCAGCAGACCCCAGAGAACGGGCAGGAGCGGAACCGCCAGGATGCAGCCGTATTTGACAGATTCACGGACGGCCGGACGCACCGGTTTTAAGGGCCGTAGGATATCCCCCTTGGATTGAATGCCGATCAGGATATCGTCCTTCGAAAGATACGCCAACGCGTTGGTGAGAAGGGCGCCCACGCCGGGGAATTCCGGAAGATTCGGGTCCAGGAGGCGCGAGGTGCCGAGGATAAAGATCGACGTCTTGGGGCTTTTCGGGATGACGGTCTCCCCTTTAACGGGAGCGTCCTTGCCGGCAAAGTAACTTGGAAATGTGCCCTCCAGGACGCCGCCGAGAACATAGGGCCCATGGGCCTCATTCGGTTTCGGCTGAGGAATGGCGTTCGGCGCGACGGAGTAGGTGTTGGCCGGGGCCAGCCAGCTGCGGTCGGACGACAACAAGAGCGGGGTGAAGCGCACGCCTTCCGGCGGCGGACCGGCCTCAAGCTGAGTGACGAAGGGCATCCCGACCGATTGAATCCCCCGGAGGATGGGATGGTCCTTTTCAAAGTTCGTCACCTGAGGCACAAACGGGAAGCGGATGCTGGTGGTGAACGCGAAGCCTCCCAGATTTTGGGTCATGCCGACGGTTTCGCATTGCGCGTCGTAAACCAGCCGGCTGGTGAGCTTGACCCCGTAGGTTTTAAGCAGGTCTTCCAGGCCGGTTGATTGGGGCATCACCATGAATTGGGACGCCAGGAACCGCTGGGTGTCCACCAGAAACGCCGCGGGAATGCCGCGCATGATCGCCTGGTCGATGGCCCAGAGGGATTTGTCATCGAATTTTTGTTGGGGCCCTGCGACCATCAAGGCGTCGGCTTGGATGGGGGCGGCGCCGGCGAGCGGAAGCGCGACGGGCGTGTCGATGTCGTAAAAGGCCGGCAGGTCCTGGGCCAGTTTGATTTTAGACTCTTTCCAGGCCGTCTCACCGTGGCCGATCGTCACGGCGATCTTTTTTTTGTCCTTACGCGTCATCCGCGCGATCCGGCTGGTGAGATCGTACTCCAGCTGGTCGAAGCTTTTGATCACGGGCAGCGCTTCCGAGCGGTCCCGGTAGAAAAGGACCAGCCCCATGAAGCCCCGCCGTATCTGAAGTTGATCGGACCCCATTTCCTGGAACTGCAGCGGGGCCATGCCGGCTTCCATGGCGCGTTGATCAAACTCCTGCGCGGGCTGGGTCCGAACAAACTCAAAGCGGACGCGCCCGCGCGAAGCGGTTCGGTATTCGTCCAGGATATCTTTGACGTAGCGAGCGTAAGCCGTATAGGGGGCCGGAAGGCTCTGGCTGAAATAGACTTTGATCAGGACCGGATCCTCCAGGGAGCGCGCCAGTTTCTTGCTGGATGTGGACAGGGAGTAGGCCCGGGACGCCGTGATGTCCCACCGGAGATAGAGCCAATTCGAGAGGACGTTCACCAGCAGCAAGATCAGGCCCGCCAGCCCCACGCCCGCGGCGCTGGCGATGGCGAACTGCCGGCGTCGTTCCGGTCCCTGGGCCATCAGCGCCACCGCCTTGAATTCAGAACGGCCAGGCACGCCGCCAGGAAAAACGCGCTCCCGCTGGCCCAGTACAAAAGGTCGCGCGAATCGATCACCCCGCGGGCCAGGGCTTCAAAGTGCGCGGTGATGCCCAGCGCCCGCACCCACGGGGCCATCCCGGAGGGCACGAAGCCGGCGATGTGATCGATCAGATAGAGCGTGAAGCAGACGAAGAAACTCACGATGAAGGCCACGACCTGGTTGCGCGTGAGCGCCGAGGCCCAAACACCGATCGCCGTGAAGAACGCGCCGAGGCCGAAAATGGCGAGGTACGCGCCGGTCACCTGGCCGATGTCCGGCCGCCCGACGCCCAGGAGCGCCAGCGGATAAGCGAGGGTGAAGGCCAGCAGGACGGCCAGCCATCCCAGCGCGCCGAAGTATTTTCCCAGAACGATTTCGTAGTCCTTGATCGGCAGGGTCGCCAGATATTCAAAAGTCCCGGCCTTGAATTCCTCCGCGAAAGAACGCATGGTCAATGCGGGTACCAGAAAGAGAAACAGGAGCGGGAGCGGCCTTAAAAAAGTGTCCAGGCTGCTTTGGTTGAATTGAAAGAGCGGGACGACGAAGAGCCAGCCGCTGGTGACCAGGAACAGCACGCAAACGATGTAGGTGGCGGGTGAATTGAACAGCGTGAAAAGTTCTTTGTGCGCGAGCACGAATATAGGTTTTTGGCGAAAACTCATGACGGCATCCCCATCGTAAGCTGGCGGAACACTTCTTCCAGGGAGATCGTCTCCTGCGTCATCCCCAGAATGGGCCAGCGCCGCTGGACGGCCAGCTCAAACACCGCCTCGCGCACGTCCGCCCCGCCGGCGGATTCGAGGATGAAGACCACGCACGAATCATACGCCTTCTGCACCGCGACGCGATCCACCCCGCTCAACTGCGCCAGGGCCTGCCCGGCCGCCGGGGCGGGCGCTTTAAGTTCCACGAGCAAACGGCTGCCGCGGGCGGCCTGCTGGCCGAGCGCCTGAGGCGTCCCATCGGCCACGATTTTCCCGTGATGGATGATCAGCACCCGGTCGCAGGAGGACTGCGCCTCCGGGAGAATATGCGTGGACAGCAAAACGGTCTTTTTCTGCTTCAACGTCTGGATCAGCTGGCGCACCTCCTGCTGTTGGTTGGGATCCAGCCCCGAGGTCGGTTCATCGAGGATCAGAATCTCAGGATCGTGCAGAATGGCCTGCGCCAATCCGAGGCGCTGGCGGTATCCTTTGGAGAGGTGGGCCACGTCCTTGCCCACCACGCCGGCCAACCCGCAGACCTCGATGACGTGGCGGATGGCGGGCGGGTGCGACGCCGGGTTCATGCCGCGCAGGCGGGCGGTCCATTCCAGGGATTCATAGACCGCCAGGTCTTCGTACAGCGGGTTGGTTTCCGGAAGGTAACCGATGCGGCGCCGCACCTCCAGGGAGTTGTCCAGGATTTCGAGGTTCGCAACGCGCGCGGTGCCTTCGGTGGGCGGCAGATAGCCGGTGAGCATCTTGAGCAGGGTCGTTTTGCCCGCGCCGTTGGGGCCAAGCAGGCCCACGATTTCGCCCGGCTGGACGGTGAGGCTGACATGATCCACCGCCATCGTTGAGCCGTATCGCTTGGTGAGTTGAGAAAGTTCAATCATAGATACCCAGTTCGTCATTCCCGCATGTCGTTGGCGGGAATCCAGTCACGACAAGAACCTGGATCCCCGCCTTCGCGGGGATGACGGCGGAAACGGTTTTATATAACTCAACGGACTAAATTTTGTCAAGTTGGAACCGCAAATCCGCCCATCCGCGGGCAGAAGCAGAAAGGTTTCCCCCCATGGGTGCGGATCGGGAAAGGTCCGGGGATCGTTGCACCCCGGTTCTCTCAAGCGGACTCCCCACCGTCCCCCGTAGACGACCAAGGTGCATCGGAAAACAGGGCCTCTAGGATTGTTCGGGTGTCGGACAAATCGGGAAAGCTGAAATCCGGCCGGTGCCGGGCCAGCTCTTGCATCGTCATGCGGCCGGTCGCCACCGCCAAAGTCCGTGCGCCGATGGCCTTACCGGCGTCGATGTCGCGGGGGTGGTCCCCGATGATAAGTACCCGATGCGCCGGGACGGGCCGGCCGGCCAACGCTTCCCCCCGTCTCACGCCGGCCCTTAAGACCTCCGCGCGCTCCTCCGAATCCGACGCGTAGCCGCCAAATTTGAAATAGGTCATCAGGCGAGTCCGGGCCAGCTTCGCGCGCGCTCCCGTCTCAAGATTGCCGGTCCCCATTCCTACCAGCACGTCCGCACGCTTGGAGAGCTCTTCCATGAGTTCCGGGATACCGGGCATGATCCGGTACCCCTCGGCCCGGGCGACTTCTTCAGGAAGACGATGGACGTAGCTTTGGCACACGGCCTCGATCTCCCCGGTGCGGGGGTCGCGGCCGAGGTGAACGCGGATCATTTCCCGGACGATCGCCGGGTCGGTTTTGCCGTCCGGTGTGATATTTTTCATGGCCTCCGGTATCTGATAATGGGTCATGAAAGCATGGTCCAGAGCCCGAAGGCCGGCCCCGCCCGTGTAGATCACCGTGCAATCCAGATCGAAAAGCAGAAGCATTTTGACCATATTGGAATTATATCTCAAAATAGAGGTGAATTGCTTTCTCGAATACTCACAATGTACACAACTTCCGTCACAAACCGCTAAAAAAATTGTAAAAATAAGGTCGGTTTTTGATTTAAAAGTTGACGGAGCGGTCAAGGGGTGTCATCCTAGTGGCAAGGAGGGGCAATCACGTGCAAGAAGCATGCATGTTCGACATCATGGCGCTTCCCGAGGATGAGCTCCGAAAGGTGCTCCCGAAGGTTTCGATCCGGATCGTCTCGCGGCTGATCGCATCGTACCCGCGCGCCATCGGACGGACCCTGCTCGATGTGATGTCGCGGTCCATGAGCCCCTGCGCGCTCGAGATGCTGAAAGAGGAAATGTGCGCCGCCCGCCTCCCTTCCCTGCACCAGATCCGCGAAGCTGAAAACGAGTTCCTCCATACCCTTCATAACGAACGCACTCTCCGCAACCCCGTTAGCGTCTAACGACCAAGCCGTCATCCCCGAGGTCGTAATCGGGGATCCATCTTTATTTATGTCTGGATTCCCGCCAGGCCGTGCGGCGGGGCCCGTTTCCGCGGGAATGACGATGGAGTTATTGTTTCGTGGTTCGCCGGTGGGCCCGGATGATGACTGTCGTGATGACGGCCACCACCAGGATGGGGACGCCCAGCATCAGGAGGACGCTCCAGGAAAAGGCCTGGGCGAGGTTGGCGACCGAGGAAAGGGCATCCTTGCAAATAGGGCACATGGGAGTTAGTACAGCAGCTCGTAAATCGCAACGCCGGTAATCGACACATACAGCCAGAGCGGAAACGTCCAGCGCGCCCAGCGGCGGTGTTCCATGAACCTTGACCGGAGAGCCAGATACAGCGTACGCAAAACCAAGGGTACGATCAAGGCGGCCAGGAGGCTGTGGGAGATCAAAATCGAGAAATAGGCGGTCCGGATAAGCCCCTGCCCCTGGAAACGGACCGATCCCACATGGGCGTGGTAGGTTAGGTAGGAAATTATAAAAAGCACTGAGACCGCGAACGCTGACCCCATGCAAATCCGATGAGCGGTTATTTTCTGCTTGCGAATGAAGCCGTACCCGATAACCAGCAGCAGGGCGCTGGCGGCATTGAGGCAAGCGTTCAAGGCAGGGAGTGAAGCGTAAGGGATCACGGTTTGAGTAAGGGTTACGATTTACGTGCGCTTAGTACGGATAACGAGAACGTGAGGACGGCGAAAGCAAAGATCGCGCCGAGACAGACCGCCGGCGACGCGAGGCCCGTCTGAAGCCGCTGCCCGTGGACCAGAAAGCTGCCTCCGAGCGCGGAGACCCCATAGGAAAGCGGGTTCACGCGCATGATCGCCCGGAGCCAGTCCGGCGCCCCGGCGATCGGGAAGAGCGCGCCCGAGAGCAGCCACATGGGGATCAGGACGAGATTCATAATGGCGTGGAATCCCTGGGTCGAATCCAGACGCCAGGCGATTAAAAATCCAAGACCCGTCAGTCCAAACGAGATCAGAAACAGGATGACCAACAAATAGATGAACGGAAGAGGCCGGAGGGAAATGCCCACCAGCGGGGAGAGGCAGATAAAGATCAATCCTTGAACGAAAGCCAGCGTC
>MGUR01000002.1:9177-11242 GCA_001800075.1 Elusimicrobia bacterium RIFCSPLOWO2_01_FULL_59_12 | reverse complement strand
GCCGCGCCTTCCGTCCCAATGCCCCGATGATCTCATGAACTTCCGCAGGCGCGGCCTCGGCCCTTGTATTGACGCCGGCCGCCTCTCGATAGTTGGGGAACAGGGAGGGCGAGATCCACACGCTGTCCCGCTCTTCAGGACGCTTTAAATCCGCGTTTTCAATGTCGGCCACCAGGGAGATCAATTGATCCAGCCCCGCCTTGCCGGAGGTCACCATCACCTGGTTCTGTTTCAGATCCAACTTGACCCCCAGTTCTCGAGAAAGATACGGGGCCAGCGCGTCGAGCAATCCTTTGTTCCCCTCCAGCGCCGGGTAGTCGCCCGTTTTATTGGCGCGGAAATACTCCCTGACGCCCTCCACGAAGATGTCCGGAAAGGATGTTTGGAAGAGCCGGCGGAGGTTTTGGAATAAAGACGTCAAGGCGGGATTTTTAACGCCCGCGGGTTGAACGCCTGGTTTCGCGGCAAACCGCTTCAAGACCGGACCGACCAGCGGCGCCCGGATCCGGAATCTGTGATTGGCGGAGAAGTCCAAGGCCAGCGCATTCAGGGCTTCCTGGTTAAAGCGTCGTTGAGTTTGGAGGGAGGCGGCCGGCGGGGCGGGATGCGCAAAAGACTCCGCAAAGACCGATGCGGCGGCCGGGTCCGCAACCAGGCACGCCGCCAGCAGGACCGCCGGGGAACGTTGAAGCCGCTTCATCATGATACCGGCATAGGGTATGGAATCGGACACGGCGATACCATGGAGCGGAAGGCCAAAAATTCAGGCCCGATGGGCCCATGCGGCACGTGGGGCCTCTCCGGCAGCGTTCCGGCGGGCTCATTGAAAGAACTCGACCCAAAACTTATGATGTAGCGGATGGTTCGATTCCGGCCGGGACCCGTTCTGCAGCGCATGCGGCTCGCCTTTCAGCGCGCGTCCGGGCGGGCGCGTCCCGCCCTGGAGCGGCTGGACGCGATCTGGCGGGCGCTCAGCCTGCGGGCCAAGCTGACCGTCCTGATCGGCGGCCTGATCGTGGTGATGACGGGGTTCTTTTACGGCTTTGCCGTTTATCAAACCACCCGGGAGATCAAGCTCGCCGCGGTCAGCACCGGGCAGGTCGTGGGGGAAGCGCTCAAGGATGATGTCACTTACGCGCTTCAGTACAACCGGACCGTCAATCTCAACTTCACCTTCCGCCGCGTCTCCTCCAGCCGCCATAACATCGCGTACGTTTTTCTGCTCGACTCCCGGGGCCGGGTCCTGGCGCACAGCGAACCGGAGCAAGTCGGGCGCAAACTGCTGGACCCCATGAGCCGGCGTGCGCTCGGGGCGGTGACTTCGCGCGTGCAATTCGAGCGCCGCGATCTGGACGGGCTCGGCGATTTCAGCGAGCTGTGCGACGTCTCGGTGCCGATCCTGATCAAAGGGAAGCGCACCGCGACCCTGCGCGTGGGGATTTCCCTCACCCAGTCGCTTCTGGCGAATGCCCCGCGCATCCGCTCCAAAATGGCGCTGTTCGCCCTGCCGTTCGCCTTTCTCTCAATCCTGATCGCCTTGAAGCTTTCCGATTCCTTCACCCGCCCGCTCCGAAGACTTGCCCAAGCGGCCACCGAGGTCAGCCGAGGCAATTATGACGTCCAGCTGCCGCTGAACCGCCAGGACGAACTGGGCGACGTGGCGCAGGCGTTCAATACCATGGCCCAGCACCTCAAGGAAAACTTCGCCAAGGTGTCCGATATGGCCAACCGCGACGGCCTTACCGGGCTTTACAATGCCCGTTTTTTTCATGAGGCGCTCTCCCGAGAGCTGGAGAGAACCAAACGCACCGGCCAGCCGCTCTCTTTGATCTTGTTCGATGCGGACTGGTTCAAGCGCATTAATGACCGCTACGGCCATCCCGTGGGCGACTTGGTGCTTCAGCACATCAGCCGGATTGCCCAATCCGTGTTCCGCGGCTACGACATGCTGGCGCGCTACGGCGGCGAGGAGTTTATCGCGATGCTCACGGAAACCAATGGATCTCAGGCGATGCTGCTCGGGGAGCGGCTGAGGAAGTTTATCGAACAGCGCCCCTATGTCACC
>MGUR01000002.1:6046-9117 GCA_001800075.1 Elusimicrobia bacterium RIFCSPLOWO2_01_FULL_59_12 | reverse complement strand
CTGATCAGCCAGGCCGATCAGGCGCTCTACCGTGCGAAGGAAACGGGCCGAAACAAGGTTGTCTTATTTAAAGCGGCTCCGTCGGAGTCATCCTCCTTAAACATAGCGTAAAATCAATGCGAAAAAATACATTGAAAGACGTTCGATTAACGTCCATCCTTAAGTCGCCAATGAGCAGTAAGGAGACGATGGTGAAGCCCTTCCTTTATAGTGGAATGAGCCTTTTTAAAAAGAACGTACGCAAGGGCTTTTTAGCCGTTGCTTTGATCGGAACGTCGGTGCTGGGATCGACTTTGTGGGCGACCATCGCCATGCTCCCATTTCTGCAGGAAAGAACCCCCCACTCAGGCTTCACGACGTCCATGCCGTTTATTTCCGCGCGCGCGGGGGTACCGGCGGAGCTCGCTTGGTTCTTCGTTCAATATCCGTATCTGTCTACCGGCGCCCAGATCAGGTCGAAAAATAACCACACCTTTATTGTGAGCGACGCCCGGCGCGGCCGGGAGTACGTGGTGAAATGGGGGCAGAGTTTCCGGCGCGTGGAGATCTATTTCAAGGGTGATAAAGATCGAACGACGGTTCATTGCTTTTCGCCGGGCCGCAAGCGTACGGTGGGCATCCGGGGCCCCCGGGTCGTCAGCGACGGCGCCCAAACCGACCCGAATTTGTGGATGTGGCAGGGCCCGCTGTGGAATTCTCAACATCTGAAGATCTACGCGCTGGCTGATTTCTGGCTCAACGCGCCCTATAAGAGGTTCTCCTGCGCCGGGTTCGTGCACGAGTACTTAAAGGATGCGGGGGTGCGCGTGCCTGTTCAGGATGCCTGGGATATGGCAAGGCAGCCCTGGACGCGCGTCCCCGTGGATGAAATGGAGCCGGGCGACATCATCACCATCCGCGCGGGCAGCGAGCGCCACCGCCGCTATTGGAACCATCGCATCACGCACGTCGGCGTTTATCTCGGCAACGGCAAGCTGATCCACGCCTCCACCCCCTCCTTTAAAGCCAGGCGTTCCTATATCCGCGTCGCCACCCTGGATCAATTCCGGGGCCGCATCGACAAGATCCTCCGCCCGCCGGACCTCCTGTAAACGGCAATCGGCGTAAATAGTAAATCGTTAATAGTGAAGGTTTTCTTATTATGAACTTCCTTGCACCATTGACTACTGACTATTTACGCCTTATGCCGTTTTCGGGGCTTGCATCACTCGCAGCGGGATGGTTTTGGCGAGCTCGCCGTTGATCAGGATTTCGATGGAGTAGTGGCCCGCTTTCTGGAAGGGCGTGTTCAGGAACCGCAGGGGCAGGAGAAAGGGTTGCTTCCATCCGGAGGGCGAGTCCGGAGATTTGGCGACGCTCAACTCGCCGGGGGCCGACGCGATCTTGCGGCCGTCCGCGTCGAGCAGCTGGATTTCGAGTTGATGCTTCCGGTCCAGGTCATGCGGCTTGAGCAGGAGCCTCAGCACCACCGCCAGGGCGGGATGGGTGGCGGGAAATCCGGCGACGTGAATGGTATCAAAGGCGCCCCCCATGACAAAGAGCTTCCCCATCGCCACATCCGCCGCGTCCGCCAAGAAAGCAAAATCAAGATCCATAACAAATATCCGTCAGTCATTCTCCCCTCTCCCTCTCGGTAGAGGGCGGGGGTGAGGGTTCGAGGCCGCGATTATATCAATTGCTCTGGCGCGCCCAGAGGCGTTCGAATTCTTTTTGAAAACGGGGCGCCTGATCGTTCAGCACCACAAAGTTTTCGTCGCTCCTGGCGGAGGCGTTTTGCGTCCAGTTGAAGCTGCCGGTGACCACAAACTGCGAATCGATCACCAGAAATTTGTTGTGCATGATGCCTCCCCGGCTTCCCCTCTGGATGTGAACGGGAATCCCGGCCGCGGTCAGGAGATCGCTGACATCCCGCGCGCCGGCCGCCTGCACCTTGTCATGGACCACGCGCACCCTGACGCCGCGCTGGCGCGCGCGGATCAGCGCCCGGGCGATGGATTCGTCCGTCAACCCATAGATCGCCGCATCCAGGTTTTTCCGGGAGATGTTGATCCAGGAAATCAGGACCTGGTCGCAGTGCCCGAGCGGGCTGAAGCAGGTGTCAAGCGTCCGGGCCTGTGTGAAAGCGGCGGCTAAACCGAGGACGGCGCTTAGAAGAAAATAAACCGGCGCTCCGTGGGCATTCCGCAGCATGCGATAGATTACTTTTTTCAGCGGTTCTTTTTGCGGTAAGTGCCCATCAGCCGGGCGTGGCCGAGGATGCGGCCTTTCATGGCGGCTTCGAGCTGCGCGCGCGTGGCGCGGGCGGGCAGCGGCAGGACCCGGTCGAGGGCGTAGAGTTTGAAAAAGTATCGGTGCGTGCCGGTGGGCGGGCAGGGCCCGCCGTAGCCGACCTTGCCAAAACTGTTCAGGCCCTGCAGGGCTCCGGCGGCTTCTTCATTGGCGGGGATGTTTTCCGGCAGTCCGCGCGCGCTTCCCGGGATGTTGTAGATCAGCCAGTGCACCCAGGGGTCGCCGCTGCAATCCGGGTCGTCGTTGATCAGCGCGAAACTTTGGGTGCGGGCCGGGGGATCGGTCCACGCCAGCGCGTGGGACACATCCTCCCCCTCGCAGGTGTATGGGGCGGGGATCGGCTGGCCTTCGGCGAACGCGGGACTGGTGATTTTGAAGGTCATATATTGGGGTTGACGCGACTCCCCTCTCCTGATATCAGATTGAAGGATACATCCCGAAGGCATGTCAACGAACCTTTTAACCCCGGAGCACTTGAAAGCCCTCATCCGCAAGGGCGAGATCGACACCGTTTTGACCGTCTTTCCCGACATGGCCGGGCGGTTGATGGGAAAACGCGTGACCGGCCGCTTTTTTGTCGATGAGGTCTTGGCGGGCGGGATGCATGCCTGCGCGTATCTCCTCACCGTGGATATGGACATGGAACCCTTGCCCGGTTTTGCCGGCGCCGGCTGGGGGTCGGGGTACCAGGATTTTAAGGCCCTTCCGGATTTTTCCACGCTCAGGCGGATCCCCTGGCTGGACAAAACCGCGCTGGTCGTCTGCGACCTGGTGTCCGAACA
>MGUR01000002.1:3110-6037 GCA_001800075.1 Elusimicrobia bacterium RIFCSPLOWO2_01_FULL_59_12 | reverse complement strand
TCTTGAAGAAACAAATTGAACGGGCGGCAAAAATGGGCTGCCGGCCGAAGATGGGATCAGAGCTCGAATTTTATTTGTACAAGGAAACCTACGACTCCGCCCGCTCCAAAAACCATCACGGGCTTGAGCCTTTCAGCGCCTACCTCGAGGACTATCATATTCTGCAGACCAGCAAGGAGGAGTTTGTCATCCAGGCGATCCGCAACGGGATGGAACAGGCCGGGATCCCCGTGGAAGTGAGCAAAGGCGAATGGGGGCGGGGCCAGGAAGAAATCAATTTGCGCTATGCCGACGCGCTCGACATGGCCGACCGCCACGTGATCTATAAAAACGGCGTCAAGGAAATCGCTTATCAAAAGGGCGTGGCGATCACCTTCATGGCCAAGCCGCATGCCGATCGGGCCGGTTCCAGCTTCCATTTGCACAGCAGCCTTTGGAGCGCGGAGGGTTCAAAAAATCTTTTTTCCGCTAAATCTCCTCCCCCCTGGCGGGGGAGGATTAAAGTGGGGGGCACCCCCCATCCCCGCCTTCCCCCGCAAGGGGGGAAGGGATATTCGGAACTCTTTCTGCATTATGTCGGCGGTCAACTGGCCCTGGGCCGGGCGCTGGCGTATTGGTTTGCGCCCACGATCAATTCCTACAAGCGTTATCAATCCGGTTCGTTTGCCCCCACGCGCTTGGTCTGGGGCCAGGACAACCGCACCTGCGGCTTTCGTGTGATCGGCGAAGGAAGCTCCCTGCGGGTGGAAAACCGCATCCCCGGAGCGGATGCCAACCCCTATCTGGCCTTTGCCGCGACCCTGGCGGGAGGACTTCACGGGATCGAAAATAAAGTGGAGCCTCCACCGCTGTTTCAGGGAAACGCGTATGAAAGCCGCGATGTGCCGGAAGTGCCGAAGACCCTGCGCGAGGCGTTGAACGAATTTGAAAACAGCCGGCCCCTGCGGGACGCCCTGGGCGAGGAGGTCATCGCGCATTATGCTCACGCCGGGCATTTGGAGCAGAAAGCCCATGATCAAACGGTGACGTGCTGGGAACGGGCGCGATATTTTGAAAGGATCTAACGATGCGCTTAAAAGATAAAGTCTGCGTCATCACCGGAGGGGCCAGCGGCATGGGCGGCGCCGCGTCGCGGCTGTTTGCCCGGGAGGGCGCGAAGGTGGTCGTGGCGGATGTCGTGGAGAGTAAGGGCCAGGAAACGGTTTCCGAAATTAAAGCCGAAGGCGGCAACGCCCTCTTCGTCAAAACGGACGTGAGCCGGGAAGCCGACTGCAAACATCTGGCCGCGGAAGCGGTCCGCGAGTTCGGCCGGCTGGACGTCCTCTATAACAACGCGGGAATTTTCCCGGCGGACGACGCCTCGGTCATCGATAACCCGGAATCGGTCTGGGACAAGGTGCTGGCGGTGAATTTAAAGGGGATCGTGTTCTGCTGCAAATACGCGGTTCCCGAGATGATCAAGCAGGGCGGGGGTTCGGTGATCAATATCGCTTCATTTACGGCCCTCCTGGGATGCACCGTGCCGCAGGACGCTTACGCCGCGTCCAAAGGCGGCGTGATCGCGTTGACCAAGCAGATGGCCGTCCAGTTCGGCCCGAAAAAAGTGAGATCCAACGTCATCTGCCCCGGCCCCATCGAAACCCCGCTTTTGACGCAGTGGCTGCTGACCAATCCCGCGGAACGCAACAAACGCCTGCCCCGCATCCCGCTGGGCCGTTTCGGCCAGCCCGAAGACGTCGTTTATCTGGCCCTGCACCTCGCCTCCGATGAATCCGCCTGGACCAACGGCGCCGTGATGGTCGTGGACGGCGGGATCACATCCAATTACTTCTAGAAAACGGTTTTCCTCAAATGAGGAAGCGGGACGGCCTCCGGGCGCCGGAGCCCTTGCCTTTCATAGCGCTCCGCCTGATGGCGGAGCTCTTTGGCGATGGGGCCCAGGGAGATGTCCGGATGCATGCGCCAGACCCAGTTCCCCTGCGTGCGGCCGGGATAGTTCATCCGCGCTTCCGGTCCCAACCCCAACAGGTCCTGCATCGGGATGATCGCCGTGCCGGCGGGTGAGGCGTACGCCAGGCGGATCAACTGCCAGTGCGCCGGTCCGGTGGGCCGGCCGATGTATTTTCGCACCCGCCCGATTTCCGCTTCCGTCGCATCCGAGGCGAACCAGGCCTTCGTCGTGTTGTTGTCATGCGTTCCGGTGTAAACGACCCTTTCGGGAGTCAGTTTATTGGGAAGATAGGGATTTTTCGCCGGGTCTCCGGAAAAAGCAAACTGCAGGACGCTCATCCCCGGGAAGCGAAATTGCTCGCGAAGCGCGGTCACTTCCGGAACGACGATCCCCAGGTCTTCCGCGATGAAGGACGCTTGCGGCAGGGCCTGCAGGATGGCCTTGAAAAAATCCTCGCCCGGCCCCGGGCGATAGCGCCCGTTCAAGGCGGTCGTTTCTTCGGCGGGGATTTCCCAATAGCGATGAAAGCCGATGAAGTGGTCCAGGCGGATCACGTCAAAGAGTTGGAAGAGACGTTTAAAGCGCCGGATCCACCAGGCGTACCCTTCCTGCCGGTGCGCGTCCCAGTTGTAAACCGGGTTTCCCCAGCGTTGGCCGGTTTTTGAAAAGGCGTCGGGCGGCACCCCGGCGACCGTGCGCGGCTCTCCTCTCGCGTTTAATTCAAAAAGGCCGCGGTGGGCCCACACATCCGCGCTGTCGTGAGAAACGAACAGCGGGATATCCCCGATCAGCCCCACCCCGTTTTGTCGGGCGTAGGATTTGAGCGCCTTCCACTGCCGGAAGAAAAGAAACTGAATAAATTTTTGAAAAGCGATGTTATCCCGAAGCGGGTGGCGGACCTGCTCAAGCGCGTGGCGTTCCCGCCGCCGCAGCATGTCCGGCCAGCGGGTCCATGACGCCCGCCGCTGAAGCTGCT
>MGUR01000002.1:0-3096 GCA_001800075.1 Elusimicrobia bacterium RIFCSPLOWO2_01_FULL_59_12 | reverse complement strand
AGTTTCCCGGATAAAAACCGCGCAAAGGCGACGCCCAATAAGCGGTGCTTCTCGCGCGAGACGCCCGCGTAATCCGTGCGCCGTTTTGGAAAAGCGGGAAAGTCCTTCAGGTCCGAGGCGGTCAGCCATCCTTCCTTCCGCAGCGCATCCGGGCTGATCCACAGGGCGCTCGCGGCAAAAGCGGAAAATGTTTGATAAGGCGAGTGGCCGACGCCCATCGGTCCCAGCGGCAGCATCTGCCACCACGATTGACCGGCCTGTCGGAGGAAATCGATGAAGGCGAACGCGGAGGGGCCGCAATCCCCGATGCCGTAACGCGACGGCAGCGAACTGAGGTGCATCAACACGCCGGCGCTGCGTTGGGTTAAGGGATGTTGGTCGACAAGAGGTTGGGTTTGCATTTTGTATTTAGACGCGCCCGGCTCGGGCGGGTTAGGAATTAACGGATGGGCAGGTTCGGCGGGTGTGTCGGATAGTCAAGGCAAGCGTCGCGCCTCGGCCACTTCTGCGCTGTCATACCGATAGGATATCTAATTCGGCCGCGGATGGAAAGCGATCGCGCGCATTTCCCCGGGTTCCCAAGCGCAAGGGGCCAGGGGACGTTCCTGCTCAACTTCCTGTTTGCTTCAAGCAAGCCGGTAAAGCAGTTAAGCAGCTACGTCCCCTCTCTAAGCAGCTACGTCCCCTCTCTACTCTACGGCGGAGTCTCTCAAATAGATCAGCTTGAATTCGGCTTTTTCGCCGAGGGCGAGCTGGATGGCTTGCTGGTAGGCCTTGGCTTGCTCCGTATAGCGCTTTTCATCGTATTCTTTATCAGTTTTAAAATCACCAATAACCAGCGCTCCATCCGGCGTTCGATACAGAATATCCATGAAACCGCGCATCACCGCACCTTTCACCTGATAGAAAAACGGCACCTCGCGGCCGATGATTTCAGAATTCTTGATTTCCTCCCACACTTCGGAACCGATGAAATCGGCCAGAAGGCGCTGGGCTTCCTCGACTGTTTCAACGAGGTCAGGCGGGTTCTCTGTTTTGTCCCCCTCTTTCGGGTCGGGGAACGGTTCTTTAAGCAATCCCAGTCCTGCGAAATAGCTGTTCGCCACGCGCCGCAGTTTCGCGGGCATGTCGCATTTTTCGCAGGTGAAGTCCCAGGACTCGAGGAAGCGGTGGATGAGGGTGCCCAGCAGAACGGGTGATGGCGTGGCAGCGTGATAACGTGGTAACGATGGGCCTTCTGACACGTGACCACCGGCCACGTTATCACGTCCCTTTGATGTCGGCGTTATTGTCAGTTTCGTCTCCATCCCTTGCTCGTACACTGCTTCCCGTTGGCGCCAGGTCTTTGCAATCTCCGCGGGTTTCAATGTGTCCAGCCAGCTGACGGCGGGTCGTGGCAACGGCTGATGATCGAGAATGGATTCAATCCGGCTGATCGTCATCGTGCTTTCGCCGATTTTAAGGATCCCCGCTTCGATTTCCTCCAAGTCCAGCTTCCACGCTCCGGCGAGCTGGTCCAGGAAGGAGTTTTTATTCGGGCGCTTGAGATGGATGCCCCCTGAGAGAATGAGGCGTTCTTTCGCTCGGGTCATCGCGACATACAGAACGCGAAGTTCTTCGGCGGCTTCACGCGCCTTGACGTCTTCGTCCAGCGCGCCGCAGTCCAGGCTCTTCAATTCTTTGCCGATCGCCAGGCCCACGCGCCCGGTGCTCCAATCGTAATGCAGGCTGAGTTTCTTGCCGCCTGCGTTTCCGCGGCGGCCGCGATGCAGGCCCGGCAGCCAGACCACGGGAAACTCCAGCCCTTTGGCTTTGTGAACGGTCAGCAGGCGCACGGCATCGTAGGTTTCGTCTGCCAGGGGATATTCCCCTTCCAGCCGGTCATCTTCCATGAAGCGGTCGATCTTACGGAGGAGACCGCTCAGCGTGGTTTCCCCTTCTTCGGCGAAGGATTCCGTCAAACGTTTCAGCTTAAGCAGGTTGGCCATGGTCTGGTCTTTGTGATAGGAGCGCGCTGCCAGTTCCATCAGATAGGTGTCTTCGTACACATGGTTCAGGATGGACTTCAACGGCTCGCGTTTCACGCGCTTCTGGAGACCTTTGACCAACTCAAAGATCTTGGCGGTGTGGTTTTTTCCGTCATTCCCGCGAAAGCCCGCCCGGTCGTGTGGAGGGCGGGAATCCAGTGCAATGCCTTGACGGGACCCCCGCTTCCGCGGGGGTGACGACAGGGGCCCCCATCCCGCCTGCTTGATCGTCACCACCTCTTTGTCCGTGAACCCTCCCAGGGGAGAGCGCAGGAACCCGGCCAATGCGATGTGGTCGCGGGGATCTTCCAGCGCGCGCAGGAGGTTCAAGACGTCGGTGACCTCCGGCGTGCGGTAAAAATAGCGTTCCGCTTCGACCACAAAAGGGATGCTGCGCCGGCGCAACTCTTCGATAAAGGGTGTCATCGCCGGGGTGGAACGGAAAATGAGGGCGATGTCTCTAAAACAAAATCCCCTCTCCCCTTGCGGGAGAGGGTTGGGATGAGGGGTGACGTTCGCCGCGATCCATGCGGCCGCATCTTTCGCCTCTTTATTCAGCGCGTCATCCGAAGACTGCGGCTCATCGGAAGCGGCCAGCCGAAGTTCGACGTCCTGGTGATCGGCGTCTTTCTTCCGGCGTGGTTGAAGGGCTTGATATGGCGGCGAGATCGGATGTTTTTCCTGCATCAGCGAGGAAAACGCGGCGTTGACCACATGGATGATCTGGTCATGCGAGCGGTAGCTCTCGTCCAGGCTGAGGCGCTCACCTCCTTGTTCCAGCGCCAATTCGGTGATACGTTTGTAGGCCGAAATGTCGGCGCCGCGGAAGCGGTAGATGGATTGTTTGGGATCGCCCACGATGAACAGTTTCCCCGGTTCCAGCTTCACCTTGTCCCAGGTCTTCGCCTGAACGCCGGGCGCTTCCGCGAGGAAAAGGATCATCTCGCCCTGCAGGGGATCGGTATCCTGGAACTCATCGACAAAGATCAGGCGAATCTGGCGCTTGAGAATTTCCCGCACGCGGACATCGCGGGCCACCAGGTCCCGCGCCAGCACCAGGAGCGCGTCG
>MGUR01000001.1:4112-7187 GCA_001800075.1 Elusimicrobia bacterium RIFCSPLOWO2_01_FULL_59_12 | reverse complement strand
TTTGCCGCGTGCGGGGCGTCGCGCTGGATCGCATCCAGGGGACTTTGGCGGCATGCCACCTGGAGGGCGAAGAGAGGAAGGCCATCCGGGCGCTCTCCGGGGGGATGAAGCAAAAACTGGCCCTGGCCCAGGCGCTCGTCGCCCGGCCCGAACTGCTGGTCCTGGATGAACCCTGTTCGAACCTTGATCTCAAAAGCCGGCTGGAGATTTTGGATACCCTCCGGCATAAAAGAGGCGCCTGCGCGCTTTTGTTGACCAGCCATCATCTGGACGAAGTAGACGCCTTGGCAGACCGGGTCCTTTGGATGGAGACCGGACAGCCGGCCCCGCTTCTGGATCTTGCGGCGTTTCATGAGCGGGTCGGAAAGCAACAGCCCTTATGGGTGCGGCTGGAACAGGAGAATGTTTCGGAACGCGCCATGGAATTCCTGCGGGAGAAAGGATTTCGCATCTCTCCCGACGGGAACGGGTTTTTTGTCCATGTGGGGCCGCGAAATAAAATGGAGGTCGTCCGGCTCCTGGAGAGCTGCGGCTTCCAGGTCCGGGACCTGCGCCAGGAGGCGATCTCATGAAAACCTTCTCGTTTCAAGCCCTGGTCGCCAAAGAGTTTCGGGAAGCCGTCCGGAGCCGGTGGCTCCTTGGATTGATCGCCGTTTTTTGCTTCCTGGCATTCGGCCTTTCCTGGATCGGGACGGCCGCTTCAACTATACGAGGTTATTCGGGTTTCGGAAGGACCAGCGCGGCGCTGGTGAACCTGGTGCTGCTCATCGTTCCCCTCATGGGCCTGACGATGGGCGCCTTCTCCCTGGCGGGGGAGCGAGAACGCCGGACCCTGGACCTGCTGCTGGTGCTGCCCCTGCGGCCGGCCCATATTTTCTGGGCGAAAGCGCTCGGCCTGGGCGCCGCGCTGACCGCCGCGCTGTCCGCCGCTTTCGGCCTCTCGGGCCTGACGCTGGCCTTCCGGGGCGGCCTGCGGGACGGCGGGCTCTACCTGGCCTTTTTTTCGGCGACGCTGCTGCTGGCCTTTTGCACCATGAGTCTGGGGCTGTGGATTTCCGCGCTGAACCGGAGGATCGCCCCGGCCATCGGCATCGCGCTGGTGGCCTGGTTTGGTTTTGTCCTCGGGGGCGATCTGGGATTTTTGGGCATGTCGGCGGCGGTCCGCTTGAGTCCTGAGGCTCTGCTGGCGACCGCCTGGCTTAACCCCTTGAGCCTGTATCGTTTGCTGGCGGTGGACGTCCTCGGCGCCCATCTGGACATGCTGGGGCCGGCGGGGCTGTGCGCTCAGGACCTTCTGGGGCCCCGGTTCCGCGCCTGCGTGCTGGCCGGGCTGGGAGGATGGTTTTTTGCGGCCCTGTCGCTTGCCTATCTGAGTTATCATCGCCATCCCTTGCGGGAGGGTTAACGCATGCGCCGTTGGATCTGGATCGTCCCGTTTTTTATCGCCGCCTGCCAAGCGCCGCGGACGGAAGGGCCTCCCGCGATACGTTTTGGCCGCGACGCCTGTTCCCGCTGCGGCATGATCATCAACGAAGCGCGTTTCGCATCCGGCTACATGGACCCGCGGGGCCGGAGCGTCGCCTTCGACGATCTGGGCGAGATGCTGGCCGCGGCCAAAGAAAAACCGGAGATCGCGCCGCGGATTTACGCGGGCGATTTCAGCGCGGGAGGGACGTGGATCCCGGCGTCGAAGGCCCTGTTTGTGCGCGTCCCGGGTTATTCGACGCCCATGGGGTCCGGGATCGTGGCCTTCTCATCCGATGAGGCGGCCCGGTCTTTCGCGCAGGCGCACCCGGGGTCCCGCACGCTCCCCTTTGAATCAGCCCTTCAAGAATACACCCGTTCAGAAAGGACCCATCCATGAAATGCATTAAACGCCGCGCCGTCCTCGCCCTGGCGCTCTTAGGGACCTATTCCTCTGGATTCGGCATGGGGCTCGATGTGCTTCAAACCGACAAATTCGACCTCGCGATCGGCGGCCGGACGCAGCTCATCGGCCACGCCGAAAACGTCGCCGATCCCGTCCGGGACAATAATCGCTTGTTCTTATTTTTAAAGCAGGCCCGGCTCAACCTGCATGGCCGGGTGCATGACTATCAATACAATACCGAGTGGGCGTTCGCGGCGGAGGACATCAACGGATCCAACACCTCCCTGACCCTGCTGGATTTTGCCTTTGATATCCCCTTTCCGCGCGCGGAAGGCGTATGGATCAAAGCCGGCCAATTCAAGATTCCCTACAGCCGGGAGCGTCTCGCGTATTCGGGAAATCTCCAGTTCGCCGACCGTTCGCATCAAAATCTGGGCTTCGGAATGGGACGGGATGTCGGCGTCGCCGTTCATGGGCAGCGCGGAAAGATGGCCGGCACCCTCGGCGTGTTCACGGGCGGCGGGCGGGACGTTCCGCAGCGATTTCTTCCCGAAATCCTGGGATTTCCGCTGGTGGCGGCGCGGGCGGGGTTCAATGACGGCGCCGACAAGGACCTCTACGCCCTCCAGCAGAACGACCTGAATATCAAGACGACCCAGAAAGCGGTCTATGTCAACGGTTTATTCATGAAGGACACCTTGATCGGCCACAGCACGGTCTTGGGGGTGAAAACGGCTGAAAAATCCATCCTCTTGAACAGCAACTGGAATCCGTTCATAGCCGCCGCGCCGCTCATGCGCGGGACTCTTTGGCAAGCGGGGGCGGACGCGGTCCTGCGCGTTCCCTTGTCCGCTCGAACATCCTGGGCAGGCGAGGTGGAAGTGAACCACGGGGAATTCAGCAACCGTTACGGAACCGTCTTGCTCACCGGGGCGCGCGCGCAAACGGCGTTGCGGGTGAATAAGGCGGAGTTCGGTCTGCGGTATTCCGCCCTGCTTCCGGATGACGCGTTCGCCAAAACAGGGCTCAACCTCACGCGAAAAAAAGTGATCAACGAAATCGTGCCGGCGGTGACCTATTACTTTCGAGGTCACGACTTGAAGCTGATCCTGGATGCGCCGGTCCTTCTGAACGCGCCCGTGGCCATTGAGACGACGCCCCGTGTCGGGGCGTATGTGTTGACGGAACAGCCGGACCAAACGGGC
>MGUR01000001.1:0-4075 GCA_001800075.1 Elusimicrobia bacterium RIFCSPLOWO2_01_FULL_59_12 | reverse complement strand
TTTCTCCAGTCGGCGAACTGCAGCACCAAACCGTTGCGCAGGCGCGGCTGATGCTCCAAGTGGCCTTCTAGGGGGAAAACCGCCCGCCATGAATCGGGTGCGGAAAAGCGGCCGGGCGCCTGCCGTCTTCGGTTTTCTCTGTGCCGCGCTCTCAGCCTTGGCCGGCCCGTCCCATGCGAAACCGGTCTGGATCGAGTTGCAGGACCTGGGGCGCGGCCATTACCGGATGGAAGGAAAGATCACGGCGGACGTTTCGCGCGAGGCGGCCTGGGGTGTGCTGAGCGATTACGACCGGCTTCATCATTTTGTGGGCACGCTCCGCCGCAGCCGGGTGAAGGAGTCCCGGCCGGAGTATATCCTTCTGGAGCAGGAGGGGGTCGCCCGGGTGTATTTCTTCTCGCACACGGTGCGCGTGCTGTTGAAGATCAGAGAAGAACGTCATAAACGCATCCTGTTCGAGGACGTGCTGCACAAAGATTTCTCCTTATACCGCGGGTCCTGGCAGCTCCAAAAGGGGCCCGATGGGCTTCAGGTGATCTACCGCCTCGAATGCCGCCGTCGCTTCTGGGCGCCGAACTTTATCGCCAAAGACGCCTTGCGAAAGAACGCCGAAAGCCTGATGGCCGATGTTCGGCAAGAGATGATCGGACGCGCTCATCATGCCCGCTAAGCTCCTCGGAGCGGTCTTGATAATGCTGTTGACGTCGATTCCCTGCGCGGCCGGTTCGAAGGAATTGACGTTGACATCGGAGAGCGCGCTCTGGCTGGCGGGGGACTCCACGCTTCATCCCTTCACCAGCCGGACGTCCCAACTGAAGTTGAACGCCGTGTTAGATGCGCAGGAGGCCTCCGCCGCGCCGGCGAAGGACGTTGTCCAGGAGATTCTTCAACAGGATGGGTTGAAGACGTTTAACCTTTCCATCCCGGTTGAAGCGCTCAAGTCCGGTCACTCCGGGCTGGATAAAAATATGTACAAGGCGCTGAACTCCAGGGAGTGCCCTTCCATCGATTTCCAGATGCTGCATTACGAGGTGGGAACGTCTACTGCGGCGAGCCTGCCGGTTCGGGCCTCGGGCACCCTGAGGGTGGCCTGCCGGCAAAAGACCGTCACGCTGGAGGCCGCCCTCACGCCCGAACCGGGGGCCCTGCGGGTCCAGGGAACCTACCCGCTGCTCATGACGGACTACGGCGTGACCCCCCCCCGGTTGATGCTGGGCGCGATCAAAGTGAAAGACGAGGTCGTGGTCCACTACGACCTCCGCATGACGCCCTGAGGAGGATTCGCATGTCCAAAAGCAAGATTATTTTTGCGGCGCTGTGTTCGTTAGGGGGGGGCTTCTTGTGGGCCGCGGCGCCCGCGCTCAGCCGGAGGGAAATCGACGCCAAGTTTCCCGCCGATGTGGGGCCGGATACCATCGACGTCTCCGGTTACCCGGCGCACCATCAGGACAGCTACGAGTTTTTCCGTCACGCATGTTCCGTCTGCCACAGTCCCGCGCGCGCCCTCCATTCGTCCCTCCGCACCTACGACCAATGGAATCGCTACGTGCGCCGGATGCACGTGCGCGCTCAGGAACAGCTGCTCACCCCGGAGGACAGCCGGCGCCTCGTTGATTTTCTCGTCTATGACTCACGTCAACGCAAGATCAAAAACAAGAAGGCGTTTGACGTCCTCCAGGGGCAGATCCATAAGCGTTTTGAGGAAGTCCAAATGGAAAAAGCGCGGCTTCGGAAAAAAACGAAGCAGGCCGCCCAAGAGCCCGCCCCCTACACCGGCGCCCGGTAACCCGCCCGGAAAAAACCCTCATCTCAAGCCTGCCGGGCCGGTTTGACGGCCCGTTTTTCTCGAAGGCGCCGCGGGCCTGCGGAAAACAGCTTGAAGCGGTCTAGGAAGCGGGAATATCCGACAGGTTGGAAGGCGGCAGGGCCACGCGCACGGCGTTCAAAACAGCCGCCAGATCGATGAGCTCCTGGACCACCGCGCCTGCGACCGGCGGCAGATAGCCCGCGGCCGCAAACCCCATCCCGATCAGGCTCAAAAGGATCCCTCCCAGCGCGCTTTGCAGGGCGATGGTCCGCATGCGATGGCCGATGTGCAGAAGTTCATCCACCTTGGTCCATGAGGCGTCCAAAATGACCGCGTCGGCCGCTTCGGAGGTGACGTCGCTGTTCTGTCCGAGGGCAATTCCCACGGTGGCGGTCAGCAAGGCCGGCGCGTCATTGATCCCGTCCCCCACAAAAAGCGTCCTCCCACGCTGGGTCTCGGCTTTTACGATGGCGACTTTCTCTTCCGGGCTCTTTCCCGCGTGGATTTCCGAAATGCCGACTTCCTGCGCCAGGTAGCGAACTTCGGACTCTCGATCGCCGGAGAGCAGGAGCGCCCGGCGAATGCGATGGTTTTTTGAAAGATGACGGATGAACGGGCGGCTGTCTTTGCGCGGCGCGTCGTGAAACCGGAAAACGGCGGCGAACGCGCCGTCCACCAGGACCACGCATTCCAGACCTTCGGAGGCGGGCGGCAGAAGGAGGGCTTCCCGGCCGATTATTTTTCGACCGGTGATCCGAATCGACCTGCCGGCGACGTTTCCCGCCAGCCCCCACCCGGGTTTTTCGCTGACTTCGCCGACCGCGGCGGTGGGAAGGCCGCTTTTCTCCGCGGCGTCGATGATCGCCCCGGCCAGAGGGTGTTTGGAATATCGCTCCAGGCTCGCCGCGGCGCCCAGCACGTCCTCTTTTGAAAATCCCGGCGCCGTCAGGACGTCTGTCAATTGCGGCGTCCCGTAGGTCAGCGTGCCGGTTTTATCGAAAATGATGGTTTCGCATGTGGAGACCTGTTCGAGCATGGCCGGCGTTTTGATGATGATGCTCCGTTTGGCGGCCAGCGAGATGGCGCCGATCACGGCGACGGGAATGGCGATCAGCAGCGGACAGGGCGTCGCAACCATCAGAACAGACAGGAATCGCATCGGATCGCCGCTCGCCCACCAGGCCCCCGCCGCCACGGCCAGGGCCCAGGGCGCGAAGGCCGCTCCGATCCGATCGCCCACGCGCCGCAAGTTCGGGCTCTCTTTTTCAGCGGCCCGCATGACCTCCATAATTTTGGCGTAGCGGGAATCCTTGGCGAGTTTCTCCGCCCGGATGATCAGCACCGAGTCCTTGTTGATGGCGCCCGAAAGCACGCGGGACCCCGGGGCTTTCTCGATCTCGAAGGGTTCGCCCGTGAGATAGGATTCGTCCATGCGTCCCCGACCTTCCATAACGACCCCATCCACCGGGCAAATCTCGTGAGGAAAAATGACCATCGTATCCCCGGGGGCGATATCGGCGATCTGAATGTCCTGGACCTGACCCGCCTGTTTGCGATGCGCCGTCAAAGGCACTCGCCTGGCCAGGGCGTCCAGGACCGAAGAGGCGCGGCGAACAGCCATGCGCTCCAGCATCCGGCCGCCGGAAAGCATCAAAATGATGATCGCGCCCGCCAGCCACTGTCCCAGCAGCGCCGACGCCACGATGGATATTCCCGCCAGCAGGTCCGCCCCGAAATCTCTCGCAGCGATCTCGCGCAGGATTTCTATCAACAACGGAACGCCCCCCAGAGCGAAGACGCCCCACAAAAGAGCGTTCTGCATCCCGGGCGCCGCTTCCACAACGTAACGCAAATACAAATGGCCGACGATCCCCGTGACCGCCAGGATCGTGATCATGACTTCTCGATAGTCGCGCAGAAACGCTCTCAACGGGGCCACGGGATGGGGACCTCTCCTTTTCCGATCGCGCACTAGCTTATCAAAACGCATCAATTTGCACTATGACTACTGTCATGGTGATCGCGCGCGCCGGCTTGCAGACCGAAAGGCGGGGGGTGGGGGGGAGTTCGAGCCCTCACCCGCGGCTCTCCCTCCGGTCGGCCTTGCCCTCTCCCGCCTTCCGGCGGGAGAGGGAAAATTCGGATCACCTGCTTTTCACCCACGCACCCAGGCCGGGGGGGGCTTTGTTTGTGCCGCCTATCGAAGTAAAATGATCCTATGCTTCCGGGATGTGAGCGGGAAACGAGGTAGCTCAATGAGACCAACGA